>NZ_CP004388.1:0-160000 GCF_000300235.2 Thalassospira xiamenensis M-5 = DSM 17429
TTTTTTGTCTTTCGCGTTTTGTTTGGTAGTGAAGATTGATTAAGCGGGGAAAGGTTCTAACAGTGCAGCACGCCGTTAGGGGAACGCAATCGGCACTCGGGGAGTCCAACGGGGGGATTCCGGGTGACCAGCAGGCGGCACTAGACGATCACGCGAAAGCGACATGGCAGGTTGTCCGCGAAAAGCTTCGTTCGGAGTTTGGCGCGACTGCCTATCGTTATTGGCTTGATCCCGTCGCATTGATCGCCGTCGAAGCGGGGGTCGCACGTCTTGGTGCGCCAACGCGTGCGATGCGTGACTGGGTAACCCAGCACTATCTGGATCGTATTCAGTCCTTCTGGCATTCCGAGGACGAGAATATCCATTTTGTCGAGATTGTTGTTGTCCAACCGGCAAATGGAAACGGCCAAAAAAACGCATCTTCTTCCACAACTTCTAATTCAGCGGCCCAGTCTGCCAATAGCAGTGCACGCGGACGCATCTCTGACGATGTCGCGCGACTGGATAAGGCTGCGAACGAGGTGACTGGTGCCGAAGGTTCCGGCCTGTCCTATGCGGGCAATGCAAAAGGGCTGGTGTCGGGTGGTCGCAAGGCAATTGGCACCATGTCCGACGACGGCATATCGGCGGCTCTTGATCCCCGGTATACTTTCGACAATTTCGTGATCGGAAAGCCGAACGAATTCGCCTATGCGGCAGCACGCCGTTTGGCAGAGGCCGAATCGGTGCCATTCAACCCGCTGTTCCTTTACGGCGGCGTTGGCCTTGGTAAAACCCACCTGATGCACGCGATTGCATGGCATATTCGCCGCACGCAGCCGCACCGCACGGTGATTTACCTGTCTGCTGAAAAATTCATGTACCGCTTCATCCGGGCCCTGCGTGACAAGAACACCGTCGATTTCAAGGATCAGTTCCGGTCCGTCGATGTTCTGATGGTTGATGACGTTCAGTTCATTTCGGGCAAGGACTCGACCCAGGAAGAATTCTTCCACACCTTCAATGCGCTGGTGGATCAGGGGCGTCAGATCATTGTGTCTGCTGACAAGTCGCCATCCGATCTGGAAGATATCGAAGAACGCCTGCGTTCGCGTCTTGGCTCGGGCCTTGTTGCCGATATTCATGCTACGACCTATGAGCTGCGTCTGGGTATTCTCGAATCGAAGGCAGAGCGTCAGAACATAGAGCTGCCACAGCGTGTGATGGAGTTTCTGGCTCACAAGATCACCGCGAACGTGCGCGAGCTTGAAGGTGCGCTTAACCGCGTGATCGCCCATGCGCAGCTTGTCGGTCGTGAAATCAGTCTCGATATGGTTCAGGACGTGCTGCACGATGTCCTGCGCGCATCCGAACGCCGGGTTTCGATTGAAGAAATTCAGAAAAAAGTTGCCGAGCATTTCAACATCAAGGTGTCGGACATGCATTCCGCCCGTCGCGCCCGGGCAGTTGCCCGCCCGCGCCAGGTTGCGATGTATCTGTCCAAACAATTGACGACGCATTCCCTACCGGAAATCGGTCGTAAATTTGGCGGTCGTGACCATACGACCGTCATGCATGCAGTTCGCAAGATCGAAGAGTTGCATGTGAGTGATCCGTCGCTGTCGGAAGACATCGACCTGTTGCGTCGTATGCTTGAAGGCTGATCGCAGTTTGAAAATACGCTACGGGTCACGGTCCAGGGACGGTGACCCGTTCTGATTCCAGTCGGATATTTACGGTAATCGACGGGCTGAAAATCAGGCATCGCGCGGGGTTCCGCCTTTTGCGTGCATTGGGTGGAAAAATATACAACGACTCGTTTTGTTTGCTTGGGTTTAAGCCTTAAAAATCCTTCGATTTCCCAGCATGCATGTTATAATGCGTCTGCCTTGCCCGAAAGGGTGGAGCAAAAGCGACAAAACCGATTATAAATCAATTTGTTAAACCAATACTGACAGACGGATAGGACGGGCATGAAGCTGACCATTGAACGCGCGGCTCTGTTGAAATCTTTGACCCATGTTCAAAGTGTGGTCGAACGGCGCAATACCATTCCGATTCTGTCCAATATTTTGCTGCGGGCGGAGAATGACCAGCTTTCTCTGACGGCAACGGACATGGATCTTGAGGTGATTGAAACCACCACTGCAGAAGTCAGTGAAGCCGGTGCAACCACAACCCCCGCCCATACCCTTTACGAGATTGTCCGCAAGTTGCCGGAAGGCTCGCAGGTGCAAATCGCGCTTGAGCCAGGTGCAGGGCGTCTTACCCTGTCGGCGGGTCGTTCGAAATTCAATCTGGCGGTTCTTCCTGTTGATGACTTTCCGGTCATGTCTGGTGGCGAGCTTCCGGTCAGCTTTGGCCTTGCCGCGGCGGAACTTCGCGGTCTGATCGATCGTGCCGAATTTGCGATTTCGACCGAAGAAACCCGTTATTACCTGAACGGTATCTATTTTCATGCGACAGACGCCGAAGGAACCAAGATCCTGCGTGCGGTTGCAACCGATGGCCATCGTCTGGCGCGCGTCGAAGCACCGCTTCCCGATGGGGCGGAAAACATGCCGGGCGTCATCGTGCCGCGCAAAACCGTTGGCGAATTGCGCAAGCTGATCGAGGAAACCGGGGAAGCGGTCGATATCGCATTGTCCGATACCAAAATTCGCTTTGGTTTCGGAAAGGCGGTTCTGACCTCCAAGCTGATCGATGGTACGTTCCCGGATTACGAGCGTGTCATTCCGTCTGGCAATGACAAGACTCTTGATATCGAATGCAAGGCTTTTGCAGACGCTGTTGACCGTGTTTCCGCCATTTCGATCGAAAAATCGCGTGCGGTCAAAGTCGTCATGTCGGGTAATACCCTGACCCTTTCCGCGTCGAGCCCGGAACACGGAACCGCATCCGAGGAACTCGAAATCAATTATGATGCTGATGACATCGAAATCGGTTTCAACTCGCGTTATTTGCTCGATATCGCCAAGCAGGTGAAGGGTGACACCCTGAACCTTCTGATGTCGGACGGATCATCTCCGACCATTCTGCGCGATACCGATGATCTGTCGGCATTGTATGTTCTGATGCCGATGCGCGTCTGACGGTTAGCGCACTTTTGCTGTGGCTGTTCTTGCCCATAATCTTCCACACCAAGACGGTACGTCGATGACGAACCGTCTTGCCGTTTCCCGTATACAGCTTGGTGACTTTCGGTGTTACGAAAGTCTGCGCCTGTCGCTTGACGGGGCACCGGTGGTTTTGACCGGTCCGAACGGGGCCGGGAAAACCAATCTGCTTGAAGCGTTATCGCTTCTTTCGCCGGGAAGCGGGTTAAGGCGAGCCAAGCTGGGCGAGATATCGCGCAGGGTGCCGGGCGAAGACGAGGGTAGCGTAAGGGCCTGGGCCGTTTCAGCGCACCTGACCACACCGGATGGTGAGTATCAGGTTGGATCAGGCCTTGATCCTGCGGCTCTTGCGCAGGGGCGCGAAAAACGCGCCGTGCGTATTGATGGTGAAAGCCAGCGTGGGCAGGCATCACTGGGTCGGGTTTGTGCCGCGGTCTGGCTGACACCGCAAATGGATCGTCTGTTTCTGGACGGTCCATCGGCGCGTCGCCGTTTTCTGGATCGTCTGGTTTATGGCCTTGATCCCGAACATAGCAGCCGGGTCGCCGCGTATGAACATAGTTTGCGCAGTCGTGCCAAGCTTTTGAAAGAAGGCAAAGGTGACGACAGGTGGCTGGCCTCGATCGAGGATTCGATGGTGCGTCATGGTATTGCCGTTGCGGTTGCGCGCGCTGAATTGCTGGCAAAGCTTGGCCGGGCTGGGACTATGGTTGTTGGGCCTTTTCCGGCGGCAAGACTTGCACTTGCAGGGGATCTTGAAAACTGGCTGGAGCAGTTGCCAGCGATCGAGGTTGAAGACAGGATGCGGGCGGCATTGCGCGATGGACGGTCACGCGATGCTACCTATGGCGGGGCTTCCGTCGGACCACAACGCAGTGATTTGCTGGTGTGGCATGATGCCAAGAACCAGTCGGCAGATCAGTGTTCGACGGGCGAACAAAAGGCCCTGCTGCTATCGATGATTATGGCCAATACCCGCTTGCAGAGCAAAGCACGCGGAGCTGGTCCGTTGCTGTTGCTTGACGAGGTTGTGGCGCATCTGGATGCAGAGCGTCGCCGCTACCTGTTTGATGAAATCGTGGCGCTTGGCGTCCAGGCCTGGATGACAGGCACGGACCGGGCGCTGTTTGAAGGTTTGGACGGACGTGCGCAATTCTTCCGCGTGGAAGATGCCACACTGACCGCTGAAACCACTCCGTGAATGCCGAGGTTGTGACGCTATGACCAACGAAACAGAAGCTCCGAAAACCGCCGAACAGCAGGCGCAGGATTACGGTGCAGAATCGATCAAGGTTCTTAAGGGCCTTGAAGCGGTGCGTAAACGCCCGGGCATGTATATCGGCGATACCGATGACGGCAGTGGCTTGCACCACATGATCTATGAAGTCGTCGATAACGCGATTGACGAGGCACTGGGCGGGTATTGTGATACTGTCTGGGTGCAGTTGAACGGTGATGGGTCGGCAACGATCCGCGATAACGGCCGTGGCATCCCGACCGATCTGCACAAGGAAGAAGGCGTTTCTGCAGCCGAGGTCATCATGACCCAGCTGCATGCCGGCGGTAAGTTTGACCAGAACTCCTATAAGGTTTCTGGCGGTCTGCATGGCGTGGGTGTGTCGGTTGTGAACGCCCTGTCGACTTTGCTGAAACTGCGCATCTGGCGTAATGGCAAGGAGCATTACATGGAATTCTCCGGTGGCGATGCGATCAAGCCGCTGGAAATTGTTGGTGATGCGCCGATGACGGCAGAGGGCAAGCCGCTGACCGGGACCGAAGTTACCTTCTATCCCGATGCCGAAATCTTCACGATGACCGAGTTCAACCTGCCGACGCTTGAACATCGTCTGCGCGAACTGGCTTTCCTGAACTCTGGCGTGATCCTGACGCTGCGTGATGAACGCCATGGCGAGCCGGTTGAAACCAAGCTGCATTACGAAGGTGGCATTCGTGCTTTTGTCGAATATCTCGATCGTAACAAGACACCGCAGATTGAGGAGCCAATCGCCATTGTGGGTGAAAAAGACGGTATTACCGTTGAAGTTTCCCTGCAGTGGAATGACAGCTATCACGAAACCACGCTGTGCTTTACCAACAATATTCCGCAGCGTGATGGCGGAACCCACATGGCCGGTTTCCGTGCGGCTCTGACCCGTCAGATCAACTCCTATGCGCAGGAAAGCGGAATTGTGAAAAAGGAAAAGGTCAGTCTTTCGGGGGATGATGCCCGGGAAGGCCTGACCTGTGTGATTTCGGTCAAGGTACCGGATCCGAAATTCTCATCCCAGACCAAGGATAAACTGGTTTCATCCGAAGTCCGTCCGGTCGTCGAGAACATCGTGAACGACAGGCTTCAGCAATGGCTGGAAGAACATCCGCAGGATGCACGCAAAATCGTCACCAAGGTTGTCGAAGCCGCGTCGGCCCGCGAAGCGGCGCGCAAGGCACGTGAACTGACCCGTCGTAAAGGTGCGCTTGATATTTCATCCCTTCCGGGCAAGCTTGCCGATTGTCAGGAACGCGATGCGTCCAAAGCCGAACTGTTCATCGTGGAGGGTGATTCCGCAGGTGGATCGGCCAAACAGGGCCGTGAACGTGGCTTCCAGGCAATCCTGCCATTGCGTGGTAAAATCCTGAACGTTGAGCGCGCGCGTTTCGATAAAATGCTTTCAAGTCAGGAAATCGGTACGCTGATTACCGCCCTTGGCACCGGGATTGGCCGCGATGATTTCAATATTGAAAAAACGCGCTACCACAAAATCATCATCATGACTGACGCCGACGTCGATGGCGCGCATATCCGAACCCTGCTTCTGACCTTCTTCTATCGTCAGATGCCTGAATTGGTTGAACGGGGATATCTCTATATCGCACAACCACCGCTTTATCGCGCCAAGCGAGGTAACTCGGTCCAGTACCTCAAGGATGACCGCGAGATGGAACAGTACCTGACCGCACAAGGGACCGAAGATGCGTTGCTGACGCTCAATGGCGGCGTGCAGGTTGCTGGTTCGGATCTGGTGCGGATTGTGGAACTGGCGCGCAAGGCCAAGGGACTGCTGGAGCCGCTTTCGCTGAAATTGCCGATTTCGATTCTCGAACAGGCCGTACTGGCGGGTGCCCTGAACCCGGCATTGCTTGACGATGATGCCAAACGTCAGGAAGCGGCGAATACGCTTGCTGGTCGTCTTGATCTTCTGTCCGAAGATTTTGATCGCGGATGGAAGGGCGAAGCATCGCAGGATGAAATCGTCATGTGGCGTATGCTGCGCGGTGTCGAAGAACGTCACGTCATTGATGGCAATATCCTGCGTTCGGCCGAAAGCCGTGCGATTGCCGGGTTGCTCGTTGAACTTCGCGAATTGTTCGAAAATGGTGCTGAATTCGGTGCCAAGGACAAGATCTGGAAAATCAATGGTCCGGTCGATCTGGTCAACGCGGTAATGGAATATGGTCGTCGCGGAATTTCGATCCAGCGCTATAAAGGTCTGGGCGAAATGAACCCCGATCAGCTTTGGGAAACCACCCTTGATCCGAATGTCCGTTCGCTCCTTCAGGTGCGTGTTGATCATGCAGATGAGGCCGAGGAAGTCTTCTCGACCCTGATGGGTGACGTCGTTGAACCGCGTCGTGACTTCATCCAGTCGAATGCTCTCAAGGTTGCTAATCTAGACGTCTGATTATCGGCGTGTTGTGAATTTATGCATAAAATTAGAATGGGCAGAGCAAGTTCATCTGATTGAGATGAGCGTGCTCTGTCCTATCTTCTTTGCTGAGATTTTTGCGACGAACTGTCTGCTTTGCGAATACGGATATTAGCCCCAGCGCATGCATAAACAGATTCTGAGAGGTTTCGGTGATGCTTCTTCTTAATGGGGAGTTGCATCTCATCTTCAAGCACGCTTTGTCGGATCAAGTCTTCCAATGTTGAACCTTGAAAAGATAATCTTATAAATCTTGGTACGTATTGGCCAGATGATTGTCCTTGTGTGCTTTCTATTGCAGAGGGATTATATAGTTTTATTTAATTGCATGTATCCCAAGTTTCTTTCCATAATTTTTCAGTTTCTTCGCTTGTTTTCAGTTTTTTATTATAAATTTTCGGTTTTTTCTTAAATACATCAATGAATAGGTAGTCAATCGATAATTTCGCAATTTGTAAGGTTATTGAATAAATTAATTTTAAGTAATCAAGAAGGGTTCTGCTGCATTTGATTTGCGATATTATTGTAAATTTTCTACTCATAATACGCTTCTGAAAATTGAAGAAATCTTCCCGATATCCAAGAAGGACTTCGGGTAATACGGCGAAACAGCTATGCTTATAAGATCGCAGTAACATATCATAGTCTTGTGATTTAATTTGATTCTCATCATACCGGAAATGTCTAAACCACTCTATTTTTCCCATCCAAGTAGGGTGAGGTAACTCAAACCCGGACAATGGGCTTTGGCAAATAGATTTATGATCTGATGGAAGGTTGCGGACGCCGATTGCTTCTCCATTATCTCTAAAAATAAGCAAGCTAGTTCCGAGTAAATCTATACTCGGGTGTGACTCTAGAAAATCAACTTGCTTATGGATGCGTTCCGGAAAACAAATATCGTCACCATCCATTCTCATAAAATACTTTCCGGCTGAAGTATCTATTGCTTGGTTTAGTCGATAAGCTAGGCCGCGACAATTTTGATGGTGGGAGAACTTTATTCTGCTATCCGAGAAGCTATCGATAATAGATCTCGTGTTATCTGTGGACCCATCGTCAATTATAATTAGTTCCCAAAATGGGTAAGATTGATTCAATATTGAATTAATTGCTGCCGAAATAGTATTGGCGCTATTATGAACAGACATCCCAATGCTGACTAGGGGAGTGTTTTTCATGTAAACATCTCTCTTTATGCTTTTCCTAGATATTTTTCACGATAAGAATGGTTGAATATATTTTTTTATCTTATCGCCCAAAATTCACTAACTCAATCATCATAGGGTTCTTGACGAATAATATTAATACTCTATATATACAAAATTTTGTAATAAAATTACATTTTGATTTTATACGTTTAATTGAATTATTCAGTTGAATAGCATTTCACAATGCTACATTGAATTATTATTAATTTTGATTAGCGCGATTTATCGATATGGAACGAAAAACTTTCATTATAAGTCGGGAAACATTCGTCCTGGAAATCCTTTTGCTGTAAATGTGTGGTGTCCTAGAAATCTCCAAGAAAGCCCAAAAACTAGTCTACGCGCCGCTCTTGGGCCACGTCTTTTTCCAAAAATTACGCAAAGTAATCCGCAAATGATTTTTCTAATAGCAGTTAATAAATATGTCTTTCTATGATATTTAATAGATTTTTCAAGAGAGCTATTGTTATTTTTTTTTCTGTTATACGGCTCTACTGATGAGGAGTAATTTAAAATGGATTCCATTCTATTGACGTATGTGTGTTCTCTGGCAGTTCTGGAAAAGCCGTTCTGGGCTATATCGTCTCTTTCTTCTGGGTTTGCTAGATAATATTTTATTAGGTCTTCCAACTCTTTATCAGTATCAAATATTATGACTTCTTTACCATTTTCGTAAAATTTCTCGATGTTCCGAGCATTTTCCGTAACTAGAAACCCACCGCAACCAGGCACCTCGAACGTTCTTGCTTTAATTTGGTTCTCACCGTACGAGTTGGCAAAGTTAAGGCTTATTTTTGAGTTTCTTATAATGAACGGTATCCGTTCTGCGGGTACAGGTCCTGCAGGCCATCCGTGACCAAAACATGTCACTTCTATACCGTTTTTCTTTAGCTCTTCTACTCTTTTGATCCGCGAGCCGTGAGCTGCCCCTACAAAACTAACTTCATACTGGCAATCTTTTGCGGGTAGCGGCTCAGAAAGCCAATTTTCCGGTGCAGCCCATTGAGTTAGCAAAACGTTTCTAATGCCATCTTTATGATAGCGAGGAACTATATAATCATATGTGGTAGTCATCGCGTGGTAGTGACGGCCAATAAACCTAGAAACTTCTTTATACTTCCACGAATCATCCGCTGCCCAAGAAATGGTTTTAACGCCATCTCTTGCTGAGATAATATCGATTGTTTCTGCCCATATTTCGTAGCTCATATGAACAGTTAAAACTATTTTCGGTTCGAATGTAATAACTGTCTCTAACAGTTTCTTATTCAAATCCGAAAAATCTTTATAATTATCTTTGTCCCATGATTCGAAATGAAGGACTTCATGACCAAGTTTCTTTAGAGCAGGTATAAATGAAATATATTCTATGCCCAATCCTCTGCTTGGATCTCCATATTGATGTTTTCCAAAGACACAAAGAACTCTCATTTAAATCCTTTTTGTGCGACTACGTGATATCCAACCGTAAATTTCTTTTCCGCATCATATTTGTCAAGTATGCGAGAGATAATTGGTATTGCTATGGCAAGAATTGGTGACAGCGCGATCCATATGGGTAACCACAGTAGTCGACTTATAATGTCCATTTTTAACTTCCACGGCTTAGTCGATGCGACAAACCGTATGCTCTCTTGAGAGAAAAACGCATAAGATCCTCGGTTTTCTTCAACCCGGATTTCATTAAATCCATTTCTTTCCAAAATGGATTTATACCAAAAAGGCGTAAAACCACCATAATAGTGGTGTGGTTCTTGATGTATCCCTGATCCGAGTGGCGCAGAAAGTAAAACTTTCCCACCCGGTTTAAGTATTCTGCTGAACTCTTCTATCAGTTTAATTGGTTCAAGGATGTGTTCTAGTACTTCCGTGCATATAATTACATCAAAGCTAGCGTCCTCTACTGGGATAGAAGATGCATCACACACATAGTCTATTTTGCCATAAGAACCATTTCGCAGCTGACTGGAGGTTAGCTGCTGAAAATCTTGGGTTTTGTATTCACAGTGCTGTAACAGATTCCGATATGGACATGATCCCGCGCCGACATCCAAGACTTTGCTTCCTGCCGGAAGCTGGCGACACTGAGAAGATACCCAAAGATCTCGCTCATATAGGTTGTAAGCCCAAACCGAATGTACTGCTTTACGAACTGACTTCATGACTTCCTAACAAATACATACATACCGCATGCGTAAGACTTATCCGCTGCATCTAAAGGTTCGGCTTTGTCGAAATAGTTACCGAGATCGTCTACAAAGCTGAAGCTCTCTAAATCCAGTTCGGGAAACATTTCTATAAACCTTACAGGATCGAATATCCGATGTGCATTAAAACACACTTTCTCTTCGCCTACGGGCACAGAAATATACAGTCTCCCCCCGGGAGAGATAACGCGTTCTAATTCTTTCGCGGCCTGCAAGCTGCCGGTCGGGGTTATGGGGTCTCCATAGCGGCCAAGGCCAACGTGCTCAATCACATGCATGCAAGACAGGGAGCTTATGCTTCTGCTTGTTCTAGACAGATTGAGTAAATCGTCACCAAGGCATCTGAGGCCGGAGATGTTTACGTTTAATGGTCTAAAATCGAGAAATTCGACAGGTACAAAAGCTGATAGAACACTGATGGCTTTAATGTCTGAACCGATATCGACGTGATTGTATGGTTTGCTGCTTGCAAGTTTGCGTGACAACCAAGCCGCTTGATAAAAATAATGGGGATCAAAGCTTGTTTGAGAAGTTTTATCTCCTAGGCAAGGATAGCTATCCAAGAAACTAGCTTTCCCTCCTTGTGCTACAAATCGCCTCCAGTCCAAAAAATAGGACGGAAAATGCAATAAACATATAAAGAAACTGTGTAAATTTAGGGAAGTAATCCAGTTCTTTATTAGGTTTTTGTTTTTTCTAAGCATAATTATCGCACGCACTTACAATTGGAAATATGTGTGCCTTTTTCAGCATACGAATTGATAAATCTTTGGAATATCCTTGCTCTGGCTCTTGCCCAAACAAAGTAAAAATACCTCGATAATTGTTTTTCATATTTTCTGCTGAATTTCTCTAAAATTTCTTTCTTCTCTTCTTTGTATTGGATTGACTTACCAATTGAGATTTGATTGGAGTGTTTTCTATAGGCACTGAAAACTTTTGGAATGTATTCCGATTTTCCAATGCTGGAAAGTTTAAGGAAGAAGTCAAAATCTGCCGCATACTTGATGTCAGAATTTATACCACCAACGCTGTGGTATAAAGAGCTCCTCCAAAAACAAGCATCTTGAAGAGGAGTCCACGCTCCATATAACATCATTTTCTCTATGTTGCTCGTTCCACCACAGCTGCGAAACAAGACGTGGCTGGTTTCGTCGATGTAGTAATCGTCACCAAATATCCAATCAACATCGGATTTTATAAATTTCTGTCGCGCTGTATCAAGCGCACCATCGAGCAACAGATCGCTTGAGTTAATCCAAGCCATAATATCACCGGTTGCAAGTGCAAATCCCTTCGAAATAGCATCAGCGTATCCGTTGTCAGGGCAGCTAACCCAACCGGTTATATGTTTTTCGTATTTTTTGATGATATCGACACTATTATCATGCGACCCACCATCAATTACGAAGTATTCATCTCCTTTCTTCAGGTTAATCAAAACAGATTCGATTGTTTCCGCTAGAAATTGACCGGAATTATAGTTTGGGGTGACAATAGAAAATTTCATTTTTAATTTACCGAAGCCAATTTCTTCTAATTTTGGAAAATTCTTCGATTAGTTCATAGATGCCGGAGCAGAAGTCATGGGGCTTCCAGCTTTCTGCTCGAATTTTTCCCATTTTTTTTAAATCTAACGCTAGAGATTTTTGGGTGTACACAGTGTGAATTGCTTTTGCTATGTCAGAGGGGGCCAATGGATCAAAGAAAATAGCTGCGTCTTTGAGTTGTTCGCGCGCTCCCGGAATGTCGGCCGCAGCAACGGGGCATCCTAAAGCAAATGCTTCAAGAGGAGGGAGATTCTCTGGACCACAAATACTAGGATAGACCAGCATTTGAGCATTTTGATACAAATCGATCAACTCTGATTTTGATACAAATCCACAAAACACAACCTGGCTGGTTAAGCCTAGGTCTTCTGCAAGCTGCCTGATGTAGTTCTCGTTTCCTTTATTGGAGCCCACCAAGACCAACTGCAATTTGGTTTCGTGTCTTTCACCTAATTCTTTCAGAGCTAAAAGCAAATTCGCGTGGTTTTTATGCGGCCAAAATTGGGCCGGGTAAACCACATAGTCGCCGCTGATCCCTTTCTTCTGGCGAATATCTGTTTCCTGTTTTTCTGAGCTTAATGCGAAGCCTGGTGTTGGATGGGGGAGTATTCTTACCCTAGGCGCTGGTATCCCATATAACTGCATCAGCTCTTGTTTACCAACTTCTGTTCCTGTGATGATGAAGGAGGCACGTTGGAGAAAATATTTGTATGACTGTTCTCTTGCATCCCATGTTCCAAGAGAACTCATTTCCGGAAACCAGGGCGTCATGCGATGCTGAAGATCCCACACTGTTGCTATATAAGGTGTGTCGGTAACTTCGTGCGCACCTCCTCCAACATGCCAGAGAAGATCTAGCTCATGCTTTAAAGCTGTGCGTTGGAGAGGACCCGGGCTTCTTAGTAGTCGGCGAATTAAAGGAGAGTAATTCGATAAATTATTCTTAAACTTATCCAGTGAACTTGTATCTATTTTTGAATGTTCTATTTCTTTTGATTTTTCATCGTTATTTTTTAAAATTGTATCATTTTCAGTTAATGCGAAAAAACTGTGATTGCTATCACGTATAAAGGGAAAAATAGCGTTAAACACTTCATTTTGGAATGTGAAAGCGCCACCTGTATCTTGATGGAAATTTCCCAAGCAAATACCAATTTTCACAATTAAGCACCTATTTTACAGCTTTTAAAGTAGGCATATTAACCAAATTTCTAGTCAAAATGCGGTACTATATCGATAATGTTCTTAGAATAATTGAGTTTTGATGTGGGATGTAGGCCATTTTATCCGCCTTGCTTGTATCGTGCGCGTTTCTCTATGGGGCCAGATAATTGCCTCCTTCCGGCGAGCTATGTAATTCGATTTATTAACTGGGATTTTTATGCTGTTCAATAATTTCTCAATTTCCTGCTTAGAGAGCTGCTTTTATTTTAGTGCGGCAATCTTGCTTAGGGTCTGGTTTCGGCTGGCATTTTGCAATGTGGTCCGACCGTTTATAGAGGAGCCGAACCAGTGCGGTTCTGTTTATCGTTTAACTGAAATGAAAATTTAATTCATCTTGTTAGCCTTAGATTTAAGGTTCTGATTTTGATCAATTTATCAGAAGCAGGTGACAATCTAACAAATCAGGTGGTGATGATGCTAAACACTTATGCTATTTCGGTCGCGTAAGCTAAGTTTCTGAGCCAGTATAGATTTTGTGAGCCTAGGAAATATTATGAGTGTAAAAAACTGGTTCTTCAAATGCCTGCAGTCATGTGCAAGGGCTGTAGGTGTCTACGAGATTCGTGAGCAGATTGTAGAAACGAAGATTCTATTGGGGCGACAGATAGCCAATCAAATGAAATCGCACCAAGCTCTGCCAAAGATTTCTGACGCGGAGTTCAAGGTTTTTTCTCAATTCGGTGATGATGGCATTATTCAATATCTACTGCAGCAGGTAGATGTTCCAGAAGGTGCGCGGAGATTTATCGAATTTGGTGTGCAAGATTACCAGGAGTCTAATACTAGGTTTTTGCTCATGAATGATAACTGGAGCGGGTTGATCCTGGATGGTTCGAGCAAAAACATCAGCAAGGTAGTATCAGACACTCATTTTTGGCGATACGATCTCACGGCGATAGCTGCTTTCATCGATAAAGACAACGTGAACGAGCTGTTTTCTAGCAACGGTTTCGAAGGTGAAATCGGAATCTTAAGTGTGGATATCGACGGGAACGACTACTGGGTTTGGGATGCTATTGATGTCGTGGATCCAATCATTGTGATTTGCGAGTATAATAGCGTGTTTGGGGATGAGCTCGCAGTTACTGTTCCTTACGATCCAAAATTCCAGCGAGGTGCGGCGCATTATTCCAATTTGTATTGGGGAGCGTCGTTGGCATCGCTTTGCATGCTAGCGGAGCGTCGTGGATACGCCTTCGTTGGATGCAACAGTGCGGGAAATAATGCCTATTTTGTGCGCAGGGATAAGTTGGGTAATCTGCGGGCCTTGAAATGCTCCGAAGGTTTTGTCGAGGCAAAATTCCGAGAGTCACGTGATCCCAGAGGTGAGTTGACTTACTTGCCAGCCGGCAAAAGGCTTGATGAAATATCTCAGATGCCAGTCTTTAATGTGGAAAAGCAGTCAGCAGGGAATATTTCAGAAATATTTGGGATTTAAAATGGATAATCAGAAAGAAGATGGCTCATTGACGATCTTGAGAAAAAAGGCCTTTTGGCTTTTTGAACGCATTTTTTTCGGCGGTCGGTTGTCCGAAAAAATTCTAGTGAAGCTTTTAAGCTTGCATTATCGCAGTGTATTTCGACGAGAATGGTCTTGGGCTCGTGAACAACCGCATTTCTTTAACCATAGGATCGGTTTTTTTGACTTCATTTATGGAGAGAGCGGAACCAGCATATTCCCATATTACCGTGGTTTTTTTGTCTCTGAGCTTATAAAAGACCATGATCGGTTACTTGATATAGGGTGCGGAGACGGTTTTTTTACGAAACGCTTCTACTCAAAACGCTGCGCGCACATTGATGCAATCGATATTGAACCTACTGCAATCGAGACGGCAAAGTCCTTGAACGCATCTCCAAAAATCGACTACCGATTGAGTGATGCTGTAAATAAGCCATTTCCATCTGTAGATTACAACATAGTGGTTTGGGATGGCGCAATTGGGCATTTTGCAGCCGAGACAACCCACATAGTCCTCGCAAAAATAGTGGAAGTTCTCTCAGAGGACGGGGTCTTTGCGGGTTCTGAATCTTTAGGTTTGGAGGGGCATGATCACCTTTAGTTCTTCGAAACGATTGAAGAGCTGGATGCTCTTTTTAGCAGCCATTTCCCCTATCGAGCATACCGAGTGGTCAAGTACGATACTCCATTCAGTCCTGGGATGTTGCGGCATGAAGTTTTTTGGCGCTGTAGTGCCAATCCAATACGAATAGATCAGTCTGGATGGACGGTTCTTTAGGAGATAGGCTGATGAGTCATGAAATTGTAGAATACCAAGGTACCCGGTACGCTGAGATTATATGGGCTACCGCCTGCGTTGAAAAAACCCGTTTTTTCTCTCCTCCGGAATCGTCATTCCAATTTGGACTGTTGGCGCATGAGGCAGGATACCAGGAACCACCGCATTTCCATCGCGAGTTTGAGAGAACCGTACGTGATCTGCAACAGATGTTCGTGGTTCAAAGAGGGGTTGTTGGCGTTCAGTTGTTTGATGACGACGGCGTGCTAATCCGTGAGGTCATACTTAATGCTGGTGATGCAATCGTGCTTATTCATGGTGCGCATGCCATCCACGTAATCGAAGACATGCAATGCATTAGCGTCAAGCAAGGGCCTTTTATGGGAGACGAGTTTGACAAGGTTGAGATAGAGGTCAAACAACCATGATTCCAGTGTTTGAGCCAATTATTGGCGAAGAAGAAATTTCTTACGTCACAGATGCGTTACGTAAAGGTGAGTTGTCAGGGACTTTTGGTCATTATTTGGAAGCTTTCGAGGCTGAGTTCGCCGCGTTTTGCGGTTGCGAATATGGTGTGGCTGTTTCAAATGGTACCACGGCACTTCATCTTGCCGTTGCCGCTGCGGGTATCCAACCTGGTGAGGAAGTGCTGATAAGCGCCAGCACAAATATTGCAACGGCCTTGGCTGTAGCTCACAACAACGCAATTCCAGTTCCTGTCGACTCTGAAGAGGGAACTTGGAATCTTGATCTAGATTTAATCGAGTCACTTATAACGCCGAAAACAAAAGCAATCATCCCCGTCCATTTGTTTGGGCATCCTGTAGATATGGATGCGCTGATGGCAGTGGCGAGAAAGCACGATTTGATAGTTATCGAAGATTGCGCTGAAGCACACGGGGCGACCTGCCGTGGTCGTAAGACCGGGGGCTTTGGTGATATGGGATGCTTCAGCTTTTATGCGAACAAGGTAATTACCACCGGTGAGGGTGGTATGGTGGTTACTAATGACAAAGCCTTGGCAGAGCGGTTGCGGTTGTTGCGTAACCTTGCTTTTACAACACCCAGATTTCGCCATGAGGAGCTTGGCTACAATTTTCGCATGACGGGCTACCAAGCTGCGATGGGGCTGGCTCAACTGCATCGTATCGAACATATAGTGGATGAAAAGCGTCGTGTTGCGCATACCTACAATTCTCTTCTAGAGGACATTCCTGGTCTTTTGCTGCCTGTTGAAAAAGAATGGGCGCACAACGTCTACTGGATGTACGCCGTAGTCATTGGTGATGAATTTGGGATGTCACGGGATCAGTTAAGTGAGAGCCTCAGGGCGCACGGCATAGATACACGCACGTTCTTCTGCCCAATGAACCAACAGCCATGTTTGCAGGAGATCCCAGGTTTCAAAAACGTATCTTGCCCGGTTGCAGACCGTATATGGGAAAACGGGCTTTACCTTCCCTCAACTCATAACCTTACTGAAGGGCAGCTGGCGCAAATAGCGAAAACTCTGAGCGATCTGCAAGGTGGTTTAGATTGAGTATGCGGAATTGAACAGGCTTATGAGGCGATGAGGAATTGGAAATGGTCGTTTTTAACGCGCCAGATGAGCTAGTAGGTGGCTGCAAATACTGGAGCTGATGACGGGACTGATTTCAATATTAGAGTGCTTTTATGTATCTTGTTGTCGCACTTCAGCCGTCAAAAATAGCTTAAGAGCTGGATAGTCATATATGGCGTGAAAGAAAAGAAACCAGTTGCTGAAAAGTTCTTCGATATTTCGATGATTGTTTTTCGCATTCTGTTGGGAGTATGGCATACGTTGGCAAACCCGGAGAGATCCGCGACGAAAATCGCTGGGTATCAACCGGGTCGTTATCTTGTAAAAGATGATATCGTGCGTTTTGAGGACTACAATGGTAGGAAGTAAAATATTTGTTGCGGGCCATCGTGGTATGGTCGGATCCGCTATTGTCCGCAAACTTCGATCTCTTGGTTATAATAACCTTTTGTTGCGATCAAAGGATGAGATCAATCTTCTTGACCAAGAGGCGGTGTTTAACTTTCTTAAATTAGAGAAGCCGGACTATATATTCATGGCTGCTGCCAGAGTAGGCGGTATTCACGCGAATAATACTTATCGAGCTGACTTTATCTATTCTAACCTCCAAATTCAGAATAATATCATTTGGGGGGCGATGTCAGCCGGTATCAAAGATATGTGCTTTCTGGGTTCTAGTTGTATTTATCCTCGCGACTGCCCGCAACCAATCAAAGAAGATAGCTTGCTTACTGGTGCGCTTGAGAAAACCAATGAACCATACGCGATAGCTAAAATTGCCGGGCTTAAACTCTGTGAAAGCTGCAACTTGCAGTATGGAACACGTTATATTTGCGTGATGCCGACTAATCTTTACGGACCCAATGATAATTATGACTTGAATAATGCGCACGTTTTGCCAGCGCTGATGCGTAAGGCTCACGAGGCAAAAGTGCAAGGCGGAAAGGAAATGATTGTTTGGGGGACTGGGGCTCCTAGACGCGAATTTCTCTACGTTGATGATCTTGCGGATGCCTGTGTGTTTCTGATGCAAAACGGGGTTCGTGAGGGTATGTATAACGTAGGTTGTGGTGAAGATATTACTATAAGAGATTTGGCTCAGAAAGTAATGGACGCTGTTGGGTTTGAGGGCGAGGTGATTTTTGATGCATCAAAACCAGATGGCACACCCCGCAAGTTGTTGGATGTCTCCCGAATGTCTAATCTTGGATGGAAACCGAAATTATCCTTGATCGATGGGCTCGCCAAGACATATGAAAATTACCTTGAAAATACGAAAGTGACGCTGTGAACAAAGAAAATAAAGTCGCCCTTATTACAGGTGTAACCGGCCAGGATGGCGCGTATTTGGCTGAGTTTTTGTTGGAAAAGGGGTATATCGTTCACGGTATTAAGCGCCGTACAAGCTTATTTAATACGGATCGAATAGACCATCTTTACCGGGATCAGCACGAAAAAAGTTTGCGGTTTTTCCTGCATCACGGCGATATGACAGATAGTTCCAGCCTCACGCGGATTATTCAGAAAACGCAGCCCGACGAAATATATAATCTGGCTGCCCAAAGTCATGTTGCGGTTAGCTTTGAGGAGCCGGAGTATACCGCAAACTCTGATGCCTTGGGCGCGCTGAGGATTCTTGAGGCGTTAAGAATACTCGGCATGGAGAAAAAGACCCGTTATTATCAGGCTAGCACCTCCGAGCTGTATGGCCTTGTTCAGGAAATACCCCAAAAAGAAACGACACCTTTTTATCCCCGCAGTCCGTATGCAGTTGCAAAGCTTTATGCATACTGGATCACTGTTAACTACAGAGAAGCGTATGGCATGTACGCGTGTAACGGGATTCTTTTTAACCACGAAAGTCCGATACGTGGTGAAACGTTTGTTACGAGAAAAATTACTCGGGCACTTGCCCGTATTAAGCTTGGGCTTCAAGACTGCCTTTACCTTGGAAACCTTGATGCCAAACGCGATTGGGGGCATGCGAGGGATTACGTCGAAATGCAGTGGTTAATGCTTCAGCAGGAACAGCCGGAGGACTTTGTCATTGCATCTGGTGTGCAGTACAGCGTCCGTGATTTTGTGAATGCAGCGGCATCTGAACTAGGCATGAATATCTCGTGGAGTGGCCAAGGTGTTATGGAGAAAGGATATGATGAAAATGGAAAGCTAATTGTGGAAGTGGATCCACGATATTTTCGACCGACTGAAGTTGAGACATTACTTGGCGACGCTACAAAGGCGAAAACCAAGCTGGCATGGCAGCCGAAAACAAGCTTCCAGGAGCTGGTGTCCGAGATGGTCATCGAGGATTTAAAAGCCGCTGAGAGAGATGAGCTTGTGAAGGCGCATGGCTTTAAATATATGCGCTATAATGAGTAGAAAGTGCTGCGGAGTAATCTAAATTTATACCTTTGGTGCTCGAGTGAATAAATCATAAATGGGTGGTTTCATGAAATCATTTTCGGTTTTGAAAAAAACCGGATTATATTCCTTTATGTCAAATACAAGCTGGATTGTGTTTGAGAGTATTATAAGGGCAATTGTTGGATTAACTGTAGGTGTTTTTATTGCCAGATATTTGGGGCCGGAAAATTTAGGAAAGCTTAGTTATTCAAGTGCAATTGTTGGGATGTTCGGTGTTTTAGCTGGACTAGGAATGGACAGCAATATTGTACGCGATTTAGTCAAAGAAAAAGACAGGGTCGGTGAGAAAATTGGAACAACTTTCTTTTTGAAGTTATCTGGTTCATTGATTGCTGTGGTGTGTTGCATATCATCTGTTTTTATTCTCAGGTCTAATGATGTAACGGTAGTAAGTATTACAATTATTTTAGCGATGAGTATGTTCTTTTTGCCATTTGATGTTGTGAGCTTATATTTTCAATCTATCGTTAAATCAAAGTATACTGTATTGGCCAAATCATTTTCTTGTGTTCTATCTGCTATCCTGCGAATAATTCTTATTTTTAACGATGCTCCTCTAATATCCTTTGCGTGGGTTGGTCTGGCAGAAGCAATGTTGTCTGCGGTAGCGCTTACGTATTTTTTCCTGTTAAAGAGAAATCAAGTCGGTTTCAGCTGGACATACAAGTTTGAAACAGCGAAGAAAATACTGGCAGAGGGGTGGCCGCTGTTACTGTCTACTGCCGGCGCTGCTCTTTATATGAGGGCGGACCTTGTTATGCTCGGGCAATTAAGTTCTAACCACTCTGTAGGTATTTATACTGCAATGCTCCGCATTTCAGAGATTTGGTATTTTCTGCCGGCAGCATTTATTTCCTCCCTACAGCCTTTCTTGGTTCGGGCACGTGAGATAAGTCGAGATCTTTACATTTTTCGATTGCGTGTTTTGTATGAGTTTATGATTTTACTAAGTGTTTCTGTCTCAATTTTCATTTCTCTCTTTTCAGATTATTTAGTCCAGATAGTTTATGGCCATCAATATCAAGAGGCTGCCTTGGTGTTAAGAACCCACACTTGGGCGACAATTGCTGTCTTTTTAGGTGTTGCAAGCAGTCAGTATCTTGTTATTGAGAATTTACAAAAGATATCTTTTTATAGAACAGCTATTGGATTGCTAGCAAATCTTGTTATGAATGCTTTATTTATACCAATATGGGGTGCTTTTGGGGCGGCGTTTGCGACTGTGATATCTTTCTATATTGCTACATTTTCTTTGATACTTTTTGAATCGTCTCGAGGTCAATGTTTCATAATCATTCGATCCATTCTGCCTCTTAATATTATTAATTTCATAAGGGGAGCGAAAAATGATGCAAATTTTTAAAGAAATAATAAATAATTTTTGGGGAAGAACGAAGCTCTACTCTTTGTTTTCTCTTCGGAACAAGGGGTACTTGCTTGAAATGGGCTGGTTCGAAAGTCGCAAGAAAGGTATGCCGATCAATGCGGAGGGAAACCCAATTCCATGGATTACCTACCCTTGTTTGAAATTTCTGGAAGATAGGCTACCTAGCGGTATTTCCGTATTTGAATACGGCACAGGTGGCTCAACATTATGGTGGGCTGATCGCGCTGAGAAAGTTGTGACATGTGAACACGATTCAGTTTGGTATGACAGACTTTCCGCATCTTTACCCGCGAATGTAAAATCCAACCTGGTAGCTTTGGAATATGGAGGAGACTATTGTAAAAAAGTATTGGAATATGTTGATTGTTTTGATGTCATATTCATAGATGGCCGAGATCGTGTGAATTGCGTTAAAAACTCTTTATCTGCTTTGTCAAGAGATGGTGTTCTTATACTGGATAACAGCGATGTTTCCGAATATGAGGAGGCGTTGACTTTTCTTGCGGAAAAAGGATTTAAAAGAATAGACTTTCCTGGCCCTGGGCCAATTAATATTCATCCATGGAGAACAAGTATTTTTTACAATAATGATAATGTTCTTGGGTTGTAGGAGGTCGGCTGTGAGATTTTTTTTGAATTCTTTGAGGTGGCTCCTTGGGAAAAGGCTTTATCTTATTGCGCGTATACTTGATCCGAATGCAAGGATTTTTTATTCTCAAGAGGGTGAAGACGCTATCCTAGCTCGACTTTTTAGTGCGCAAAAGAATGGGTTTTATGTCGATGTTGGAGCCCATCATCCCAGAAGATTTTCGAACACGTTTCATTTTTATCAATCCGGTTGGACGGGCATTAATATAGAACCAAATCCATCAGCAGAAGCTGTTTTTAAGAAGCAAAGACCAAGGGATATAAATCTATGCGTTGGTGTTTCGAACTGTCCTGAAAAACTTGTATATTATGAATTTAATGATCCTGCGCTTAATACATTTGACTCAGATTTGGCTCAGTCTAGAGATGAAACCGTCGCTTACACAATACTGACGACACGAGAAGTAAATGTTGAAAGGATAGATTCGATTCTGGAGAGGTCTTTACCTTTTGGCGTCGATATTGACTTTATGTCAATAGATGTCGAAGGATTGGATCTCAAGGTCTTGATGTCTAATGACTGGGTTAAATATCGACCAAAATGTGTTTTAGTTGAGTGTCTGCTTCACGAATTTAGTTTGGAATATATTCAAAACAGTGACGTCTATTCATTTTTGGTGTCAAAGGGGTATGTTTTTTTCGCTAAGACTTATAACTCTTTTCTTTTTATCGAAAAGAAATTTGCAGAATCAAAGGTGCTAACTAATTGAACTGTCCGGTAGCCTTATTCGCCTATCGTCGCATCCAACATTTGCGGTTGGTTGTGAAAAGCTTGCAGGAGAATACTCTTGCGGGTGAAACAGATTTATTTATTTTCTGTGATGGTGCTAAAAGTGCCGACGATGTTGATGCTGTAACAGAAGTCCGGTCGTTCTGCCGACGGGTTTCAGGCTTTCGCAGAGTTACCGTAATAGAGCGAGATCATAATTTGGGTTTGTCGGCCTCTATTGTAGAAGGCGTAAGTCAATTATGTAACGAGTACGGCTTTGTCGCCGTCGTAGAGGACGATGTAGTAGTTTCGCGACATTTTCTGAGCTGGGTTAACGCAGCACTTAAAAAGTACGAACACGATACGAGAGTCTTCAGTGTTGGATGCTACGTATTTCCAACAGACAGAAATTTGGAAAATAGCTTCTTTCTGTCTCTTCCGGATTGTTGGGGATGGGCTGTTTGGGGTCGAAGCTGGAAATTCTATCAGGCTGACGGTGCTAGTTTGCTTAGAGAATTGAAAGCAAGAAATTTACAAAGAAAATTCGATTTTGACGGCGCCTTTCCCTACACAGATATGCTGAAAAAGCAAATCGAAGGTCAGAATGATTCTTGGGCTATTCGTTGGTCCGCATCAGTTCTTCTGGCGGGGGGGCTGACTGTATATCCCGGAAAATCTATGACCCAAAATATAGGTTTTGATGGCACTGGAACACATTGCGGCGAAAATGATATTTATGATCAGTCGCTGTCCGAAACTTGCCCGGATTTACAGGATATTCCTGTTGTAGAATCTGACGAAGCTCGGGAGGCCTGGCGTGATTTTCTCTTGAAGTTAAAGCGGGAAAACATAAGAGATAAAGTGCTTCGCCGAGTTATAAAAAAAATAAAGAGATTATTGAAATGAGTTTTTTGAAAAAAATTTTGCGAAACTGGATGCCTCCAATATTCGTTAAAGCTTACTCGTACTATTTCAATCGTGGAATAGTATTTCGTGGGAATTTTGAAAATTGGGAAGCTGCACAGGAAGCCACTAAAGGTTACGACGCAACAGAGATACTTGATAGAGTTAGATGGGCTGCTAGGCAGGTTGTTGACGGATGCGCTAAGTCGGAGAGAGATGGCGTCATTTTTGATGCAATACCCTATCCTTTTCCCCTTATCGCGACATTGCTTCGTGCGGCGGTTGAGAATGGCAACCGTTTAAAGGTATTGGATTACGGAGGGGCCCTTGGCAGTTCTTATTACCAGTGTCGAGATTTTCTTGAAGGCTTAAAAGATATTGAATGGGTTGTTGTTGAGCAGAAAAATTTTGTCAAAATCGGTAAAGAAGAATTCGAAAATGACCAACTTAAGTTTGCTCAGAGCTTGGCTGAATTAGGGTCAAATTTTACTCCGAATGTAGCGCTGATATCAGGTACTTTACAGTATCTAAGTAACCCTGGTGATTTATTAAAATCTATGGTTGCTCTTAAGGTTCCATATATTGTCGTTGACCGGACACCAATATTGGCGAATGGTAATACCATTATTTCAAGCCAGATTGTGCCAGAATCAATAAATAAATCTGAATATCCAATCTGGCTTTTTTCAGAGCAGGACATAAAGAAAAATATTGATAATGATTATGAACAAATAGCGTCTTTTGACGCGCTGGATGGTGCTATTGGTTTCGGAAATCTTTTGTCGAATTTTAAAGGGTACATTTTCAAGAAAAAAAATATTTGAATAATGTTCAGAAACTATTTAGTTTTATTTTAAATAGTGAGATTTATTTATTTTTTTATGCGGATGGTGATCATTTTCCGTCTGACATGCTTATCTTAAGATATCCTGCGCCAAGTATTGAAGAATTTAAGCTATGGGGTGCAGGTAGCATCTAGGCTCATATATTTAAACTGGTTCTATTGATCCCCCCAATTTCGGACCTCTCAATTCATATTGAGAGAAGTACTTTCTTAATAGCTTATCGGTTTACTGTACATTGGCATAGTAAACCTGTGGGAAAAGCGGAACCGGGCGTGGCAGAAGAAGAACGGGACGAACCGCAACGCGGTGGTGCAAATGCCGCGCAGGCGGCAATGCAGGAAATTACAGAACGTGAACTGCGTATCATCAGGATACGACGCAGGCGGCGAAGTATGTTTATCGTTGTCCTATCTACGTTCTTAACATTTTCCGCAGCATTGGCGACGATGTTACTAATCCAATCAAATCTCGATTTCAGTCGAAATATGATTAGGAGTCCTGAAGTTCGTGTAATGGGTTTTGACGGGGCCACGCTTGAGATTGTAAGGGGAAGATACAGTCAGGATGTCTCGCTAACGACAATTCCAGAAAGAATACAAAACGTATTTGTCGCTGCGTCTGATCCTGATTTCTACGGCCATCTGGGCGTGACTGTTAGTGATTTCATCCGGATTTTCAAAAGTAATGACGTTCCCGGATCAACCATAACAATGAAGGTGGCCCGAAGCTTCTTCAAAGTTCCGGAAGCCAGTGCCGGCCGCCATTTGCAGGAACTTCTTGTCGCTTTATGGCTTGAGCTGAAATTTAACAAGAAGACCATACTGCGGAGTTACCTTGAACGTACTTATATGGGGCGCGGTATTTTTGGGATTACTGCGGCATCACGCATCTGGTACGGCAGTCCAGCAGAGCGGATAACATTGCATCAGGCTGCAGTTTTGGCTGCAGCGATGAATGACCCTATCAAGTTCGATCCACTATACCATCCCAGTGATGCTGCGAATGCAGCCAATGAAATTCTCCTGAATATGGGGCGTTACAAGTATATCGAGCTTGATCGTGTTTCAGCCCTCACTTTGTTAAAGCCAAATCTGGACGTCCAGTACGAGGATGGAGTGGTATCAAGCTACGTCGTCGATATGGTCATGAACGAAGTCGCTGAGCGTATTGGCTATACCAGTCGTGATATCGAAGTTACTACCAGCATTGATTTGTCAGTTCAAAGACAAGCACAGAAGGTTGTGCGCGAAGTTGCCAATTTGCGATTGAAGCCAAACGGAGTTAATCAGGCGGCATTGATTTCAATAAGTCCAGATGGCCGCGTTCGCGCGATTGTCGGAGGGGTAACATACAGCCCATTCCATCCCAACCGTGCGTGGGATGTAAAACATTTTCCAGGTCGAATGATCAAAATTATCCCTTACTATTACGCCCTGAACGAGAATAGTGATCCGGCGCAGTGGGTGAGGGACAATCGCATGGCGGCAGGAGGGTGGCGCCCGGTCAATCCTGATCATGAATATCGCGGTCAGATTTCTCTACGCGAAGCATTTGTGCGTGATGTGAACACTGTTCCGGTAAATTTGGCGGATCAGTTTGGTCTTTTGAATGTTCGCGACTATGCTCGGGAAATCGGTATCAAGAGCCCATTGTCAAACGACATACGAACAGTTGTCGGGCTCGATCCTGTGACACTCGCCGATATTGCTTCTATCCATGCTTTACCCCAGAATTCTGGTCAACCGGTACAATTAAGCTTGGTGAACAAGGTGATGTTTGCGGCCACAAATGAAGTGGTTTACCAACGTATTCAACAAGCAGCACCGTCACGTTTGACAGACGCTGCCATTCAGGGGGCATATACCCTGTTTTCCAGCGTCACGGATCCCCAGCTTCGTCTAGACCGACCGTTTGCGGGATATGGCACAGCCGAAACCGGTGCATCGGATGCATGGTATACTGGTTTTACGTCCGACCTGATTACGGTTGTCTGGGCGGGGAATGACGATAATAGCCGAATTCCGCAAATCCGCGGCGATGTAGAGCTTGCGTCTCTTTGGCGGTTATTTATGCTGGATGCACATGATGGTTTACCAATTCGTTCGATGATTCGAGCCGCATCACAACGACGCCGTGAAAGTGATGGCGTAGCAGATATGTGGAAAAACGATTTATCGAATGAAAAGCAGTAAGATCGTCGAATGAGCAGGGGATTGGGGTCTCCTGCCGATGTTGGGGCACAACCTGTAAATTTCAGTCGAAATGGCTGAGTGGAGCGGTTTGGCACCTGTCGTCCGCAAATCTGGCAGATATGTTGACAGATCGGGCGTTCACGGGCACAAACCGGCGTCCCTATTTGATATCAAAGGTGCTTCGTGGCCCAAAGACCATTCAAACGACAGCAGACCGTGCGCAAGGGGGCAACGACGCCGCGTAAACGCAACAAGAAGCGTGCTAGTGGCGGCAGCAGCACAAGCAGCAAGAAAAACGGGTCGGGCATTTTAAGCAAAATCGGCGGGATGATCCCGGGGCCCGAGGCGATTGCACGTTTTATTGTTATTATGGGGATTTGGGCGCTGGTTATTGCTGGCGGAGTGGTTGCTTATTACGGTTACGGACTGCCTGAAAAGGTAAGCTTCGAGGTTGCCAGCGAACGTAAGCCTTCCATCCGCGTGGTCAGCGTTGATGGCGTGGTACTCGGTTCTTACGGTGATCGTTATGGTAGCCCGGTAGAGGTCGGAGATCTGCCGGACCATGTCGGACAGGCGTTTGTTTCCATCGAAGATCGCCGGTTTTACGATCACTTTGGTATCGATATTCTGGGGATTCTGCGTGCCAGCTGGGTCAATCTGATGTCAGGGCGTATCGCCGAGGGCGGCAGCACGATCACCCAGCAACTTGCAAAGAATCTGTTCCTGTCACCGGAACGCAATTTCGGGCGTAAAATCGAAGAAGTCCTGCTGGCGCTTTGGCTGGAATTCAAATTTTCCAAGCAACAGATTCTGTCGCTTTATCTGAACCGTATTTATTTCGGATCGGGGATGTATGGCATTGATGCCGCGTCCCGGCACTATTTCGGAACCGACCCTCGGCGCCTTAATCTTTACGAAGCGGCAGTTCTGGCTGGATTGCCAAAGGCACCAAGTCGTTACAACCCGCTGGTTGATCCCGAAGATTCGGCAAAACGTGCCAATATTGTTCTCGATGCTATGGCATCAAACGGCGTGATTACTGGCGCGCGTGCCGAGCGCGCCAAACAGCGGACTGTCCGTACCACTCGACAGGGAAAAAGCGGGCCCGGTGTCCGGTATTTTACCGATTGGGTGCTGGATCGTGTCCGTGATTACATCGGTTACGTTGATCAGGATCTGACGATCAACACCACACTGGATTCCCGTCTTCAGGAAATTGCCGAACTCAATCTTGAACGTGCTTTGGCAAGCCCCGTTGCGCAGCAAAAGCATGTAGGGCAGGCATCCCTTCTGGCGATGACCCCGGATGGGGCCGTTCGCGCAATGGTTGGTGGGCGTAACTATTTCGAAAGCCAGTATAACCGTGTGACACAGGCACGGCGCCAGCCCGGTTCCGTGTTCAAACTGTTTGTGTATCTGGCAGCCTTGGATAAGGGGATCGGGTCGAACGACTGGATGCGCGACATGGCAATATCCGTTAACGGATGGGAACCGCGAAACTTTGATCGCAAACACCATGGCACCATGTCGATCCGCGATGCGGTGGCAACATCGAATAATTCAATCGCGGTTCAGGTCGCCATGGAAGTCGGGTTGGATAATGTGATCAAAAAGGCTCACGATATGGGTGTTTCTGCCGAACTCGGGCGGGAACCCAGTCTGGCACTGGGCACCAGCGAGGTTTCGATGCTTGAGCTGACCGGTGCCTATGCCATCGTCGCCAATGGCGGATTTTCGGTGTTTCCGCATGCGATCCGTAAAATTGTCGGTCAGGGCGGCGAAGTTCTATATGAACGCAATGACGAATTCCCTGTCCGTCTGATGAACCCGCTGCACGCGGGGGAAATGAACAATATGCTGTCATCTGTCGTTGCCAAGGGCACAGGACGCAATGCGATCATTGATCGCCCTGCTGCGGGCAAGACGGGCACAACATCTGATTCCCGTGATGCGTGGTTCATTGGCTATACCGCTGAACTGGTTGCTGGGGTCTGGATGGGGAATGATAACGGCAGTCCGATGGATGATGTGTCCGGCGGGGACCTTCCAGCCAAGCTTTGGCATGATTTCATGCTGCATGCTCATCAGAACCTGCCGGTTCGCTCGCTTGGCAAGGCCGCGCTTGCGCGGTCGCAAAAGGTGGGCGAAGACGGCAGTTGGCGTGACTTTACTTCTGGCTTTACAACCGGCAACAAAAAGCAATAACCGGCTTTGACACAAGTACCGCAAAGGTACTTAAGGTGCGGTGCGGATACATCGGCCCTTTTCGTTTCGGCCAAGAAAAAATGGCCGGTATCCGTTACGGAAAACCGGCCATCAAGTTTGCAGTTTGCATGGCTTCATCGGGGGAGTCCGACGAAGCCGAGGGAGGTCTCACCTGTCGAATATCGCGATGTGATCAAGGGTCAGGGGTGCAATCTTCCCCTTGCATCGCAAGGACATCCGCATGCACCGTTCAGGGCGGTACATCGGCGAGAGCATCAGGCCGCTACAGCCTGATCACTGAGCTTCTCGAGGAATTCGAGACATTCCTCGATCTGCGAAATTTCGATGAATTCATTGGCCTTATGGGCCTGTTTGATACTGCCTGGACCGCAGATGATCGACGGGATATTGCCCTGCTTTTCGAAAATCCCGCCTTCGGAACCATAGGAAACCTTGCCCGAAACTTCCGGGACGATGTTGCGAACCAGCTCGAACGCTTCTGCATCCGTGCAATCACCCATTCCGGGATAGGAAAAGATTTCTTCCCATTCAAATCCGGTTTCGGCTTCTTTGGCTTTCATTTCCGCATCGAGGGTTTCAAGGATTTTCTCTTTGATCCCGTCAAGGACGGCCTTGGCGTCGTGTTCCGGCAGATGGCGAATTTCGAACGTGAATTCACAGAAATCCGGTGTGACATTGGTCGCTGTTCCACCGCCAATGGTGGTGGTCAGCATGGTGCTATGCGGCACCGTGAAGTCATTGTCGAAGGGGCCGTTTTCTTCAAATTCACGTGCCAGATCGGAAATCATCGTAATGGCGCGTGCCGCATATTCGATGGCGTTGACATGGCGGGGGGCAAAGGATGAATGCCCGGCTGTTCCGGTGACGGCAACCCGCATCGAAAATTTGCCCTTCTGACCATTGATGACTTTCATCTCGGTCGGTTCGCCAATCACGGCAAGGCGTGGCGGAGTTTTAAGGTTTGCCAGATGATCGACCATCGAACCCACGCCAAGGCAACCGACTTCCTCGTCATAAGACAGGCAAAGATGGAACGGGATCGCCAGATCGCGTTTGACCAGTTCCGGAACCATTGCCAGCGCACAGGCCGAAAAACCTTTCATGTCGGCAGAACCGCGACCAAACAGTTTGCCGTCGCGTTCGGTCAGTTCAAATGCCGGGCTGATCCAGCTTTTTTCAAGGGCGGGAACCACGTCTGTATGCCCCGAAAGCGCGATGCCAGGGACATCCTTCGGACCGATGGTTGCCAGAAGGTTTGCCTTCTCGCCGGTTTCGTCATGGAACAGTGTGCTTTCGATGCCATATTGCGCAAGATAGTCACGGACAAAATGGATCAGACCGAGATTCGAGTTCTTGCTGGTGGTGTCGAACGCCACAAGTTTGCCAAGCAGATCAATGGCATTATGCAGGCGGGACATGTTTGGTTTGCTCATTTTATTATCGCTTCTCGTTTCTCGGAATATTAGGCCGACTGCGCCGTATTGCTGGACTTCTCGCGCCATTTCTGCCATTCACGGCGAATGGTCAGGGCGATGAACAGGACGGTCAGGGCAAAGAACGCCCATGAAATCCACGAATGGAAGAATACGCCCAGATCGCCGCGCGAAATTGCCAGCGACCGGCGCATATTGTCTTCGAACATCGGCCCCAGAATGAAGGCAATCAGGAACGGTGCTGCCGGAATGTTCAGGATCATCATGACGAAGCCGACAATCCCCATGACCAGAAGGACGCTGACATCAAACGGGCTGGCACCGATCGAATAGATGCCAAACACGCACAGAACCAGAATGCAGGGCAAAAGCAGCGTCTGGGGAATGCGTGAAATTTTCGCAAAGGCACCTGCCGTCAGTTTGCCGGCAACAAACAGGAACACCGAACTGAACAGGATGCCGATAAACAGCGAATAGACTTCACCGATATTGTTCTGGAACAGCAGCGGACCCGGCGTCAGGCCATGGATCATAAATGCGCCCAGCATTACACCCGTAATGACGTCACCCGGAACACCGAGTGCGAGAAGCGGGATCATGGTCGCCCCGCAGCAGCCATTGTTGGCAGACTCGGATGCCGCAACGCCTTCCAGCTCGCCTTCGCCGAATTTATCGCCGTTTTTCGATGTCCGACGGGCTTCGCTATAGGAAAAGAAAGCGGCAGTTGACGGCCCGATGCCCGGAATGGCGCCGAGTATCACACCGATAACACTGCCCCGCAGGATCGATTTCACGCTGCCGCGGAATTCGGCCATGGTCAGGCGGTTATCGCCAAGCTTCATGGCCGCATTGTTGTCCTCGGGCCGGAAGACGATCATCTTGATCAGTTCCGGCAAGGCAAACAGGCCGATCAGCACCGGTACAACACCAAGACCCGATTTCATGTCCTCGGTTACGGCAAAGCGGAACGAACCATAAATATCCTCGCCCACGGTTGCCAGAAGCAAACCGATACAGGCGGAAATGATGCCAAGAACAAGTGACCGACCTGAAATGCTGGCAACGATGGTCAGTGAAAAGGCCATCAGCATGAAATATTCCGGCGGTCCGACCCGAAGTGCAAACATCGCAAGCGGCATCGCCAGGAAGAACAGCGAGATATTCGAAATAAAGTCGCCAATGCAGCTTGAAACCAGCGCCATATTAAGCGCCTTGCCACCTTTTCCCTGCTGGGCAAGGGGATAACCATCAAGAACGGTACAGGCCGCAGACGCGGTACCCGGCGTTTTGATCAGGATCGCCGAAATCGATCCGCCATAGGTCGACCCTTTGTAAAGGGCAACCAGAAGCAGAATGCTGGTGACCGGCGGCAAATAGAAGGTAAACGGCAGGGCAAGGGTCACGGCCATCGTACCGGTCATGCCCGGTATGGCACCGATGATCACACCACCCCAGATCCCGGCCGCCATGGCAATGAAGTTGGGCAGCGTTGCGACGGCTTCAAAGGCGTAAAGCAGTTCATTCCACATGAAGGGGCGCTTTCAAATCAGATCAGGGTCACGAAATCGGCCGCTAATGCCGAAAACAGATGGCCTTCGGGGAAAGGCGTGTGGGTGACTTCGGTGAAAACAAGATAAAGCAGGATCGGAAAAACGATGGTCAGTCCGATCATCCAGATTTTGCGGCTGTAATTGCCGGTCATCAGGAAAAGATAGGCCAGAAGCAGAATGGTCGCGGGGACAAAACCGATTTCCGGCATCGCATAGGCGAATGCGGCAAAGCCGATCAGGACTCCGGCAAAACGCACAATCAGTTTACGATTTCGGTGCATTGTTGCGCCAATTGTCATGACACCGTCGTTCGCGGCCGCCCGCATCTTTGGAATGGCAAAAAGAATGGCAAGGATGCCCATAACCAGCCCGACCACGGTAATAACACGTGGCCACATATCAGGTGGCGGGGCAAATCCGGGAATGAAAGACGGAACCTTCACATAGATCGGGATCAGGACGAACAGGACAAAGGCAAAGAATGCCGTTGCGATCAGTCCGGTATAAAAATCGCGATTGGGAGTCATGGTTCCGTCTCACATTCAGAAAATTAAGGGGTGCGGATTACTGAATGTAACCGAATTTCTTGGCCATGCCGTTATAGAGCTCGTACTGGCTCTTGACGAAGGCAGCCGGGTCCTGGTCACCAACGACGGAGACAGAGCCGCGTTTCTTGGCAAGATCAAGCCACTGGTCGTTGGTTGCAACGTTCGAAAGGATGTCTTTCCATTTTGCAACAACGTCTTCCGGCAGATCTTTCGGGGCGAACAATGCGCTCCAGCCGTCAACCTGTCCGGCAAGATTGTAACCAAGTTCCTTGGCAGTTGGAACGTCAGGAAGGGCATCCATGCGTTTCGGAGCGTAAACCATCAGTGCACGCATTTTGCCAGCTTCGATGTGAGGCATCAGCGAACCGGCCGCAATAGCCAGGAAGTCGACGTGACCGCCAAGAAGAGCTGCGGCAAGGGCGCTGCCGCCTTTGTATGGCACGAGGGTGGAAGCAGACAGCGGATCCAGATCGGCATCGGCCAGAAGGGCCTGAACCGTAAAGCCGTCAATCGCGGTGGGGCCGGATGCAGCATAGGTGGTCGCGCCATTGCTTGATTTGATTTTGGCAAGCAGCTCATCAACGGTTTTGATGTCCGAGTTTGCATTGACTGCAAGGATCATCGGGGTTGATTCAAGAATGCCAAGGAAGGTGTAATCATCCCAGGCAACCGGGCTGTCGGTGTAAACGGCCGGGTAAAGCGCCATGCCAACGCGTGACAGCAGCAGGGTGTAACCATCCGGCTTCTGTTCGGTGACGTAACGGGCACCATTCATGCCACCATTGCCGGTTTTGTTCACAACCACGACCGGCTGTTCGTTGGTGTAATTGCGCGCGGTTTCAGCCAGGGCACGACCGGCAAGATCCGATGCGCCACCTGCGCCATAAGGCACGACAAGGGTGATGGCTTTTTCTGGATAGTCAGCGGCCTGTGCGGTCGAAACCAGTGTTGTGGTTGCAAGAACTGCAGCCGCAAAAGTCGCGGCCTTTTTGAGCTGTCGAAACATTTTTCATGTCTCCCTGTTTGGTGGTGGCAGGATTGCCCGAGCTCGTCGTTTTTTGTTTTGTATACATTCCATCGCAAACTATAACTCGTGACGCAAAAAATTAATTTCAGTATAACTAATTTACATACTGAAATGAGTCGCAGGCCAACCAATGAATTTGCGAGAACTTGAAAGCTTCAACGCCTTTATGACCTACGGTTCCGTCACCAAGGCGGCACAGGCAATGAATATCAGTCAGCCTATGGTCAGTCGGTTGTTAAACAGTTTTGAAAAATCTGTCGGGTTTGCGTTGTTCAACCGCAAACGAAACCAGCTTTCGCCAACGACCGAGGCATTGCAGTTTCACACAACGGTTCTGCGGTCGCTTAATTCTCTGCGTGAAATCGAAACACAGGCCCGCGCGATTGCCAACGAGCAGCTTGGCAGCATCCGGATCGCGGCCCAGCCGATCTATGTTGATACCTATCTTCTTGATGTGGTTGCAAAGTTCAAGTGTGCTCACCCCAATGTTGCCGTCAGTATTACCGATACCGGTCTTGAAGGCATGCTGGATATGGTCACGACCCGGCAATGTGATTTGGGAATCGGCATCACGCTTGATCTTCAGGATCCCAATATGGAAGTCATGCCGCTTGCGCAATGTCGTGCGGTGTGCCTGATGCCGCGCAATCACCGGCTGGCCGGATTTGAAACCATTGATATCGATCTTTTGCGCGGTGAAAGCTTTGTCGAACTTTCGATCGGATCGCCGCTTCGCACCAAGATTGATTACATTTTCCAGATCGCAGGCTGGCCGCGCAAGATCGCGGTCGAAGCCCGCACCATCCGAACCATTTCCCGACTGGTTGAACGCAATGTCGGCATCGCGGTGATTGATCCCTTCGCAACCCTTCTGGTGGACGAGGAAAAGGTCGTCGCCCGCCCCCTGACCCCGGCAATCGAATGGGACGTCGCCCTGTTCCGGTCATCGGGGGAACTCAGCGCGGTTGAACGCCGGTTTTTGTCTTTCCTGCGGGCGGAATTGCCTAATCTGCGCAATGCAGGCTGTGTGCTGTAACCTATGCGCGCCGGTCAAAGGCAAGGCGTGCAGCCAGTGCCAGAAATACGCAACCGGTGAAAATCTGAAACGCGCGTGCCAGGCGGGCCGAACGCGATAGGAACTGACCAAGTTTTCCTGCAAAACCGCCCACCAGACAATTGATGATCGTGCCGCCGATATTCAGGATTACGCCAAGGATCAGAAACTGCGCCAGCACCGATCCGCGTCCCGGATCGACGAATTGGGGAATGAAGGCGAGAACGAACACAATGATCTTGGGATTGAGCAGATTGACGACGATCCCGTCGCCCCAGGCTTTCATCGCGGTAGCCGGTGCGGTTTTCGTTGGTTTCAGAACGTCCCCGCGATCCCGGAAGGACTGAATGGCCAGCCATACCAGATAGCCAATCCCCGCCCATCGCAGAATTTCCAGCGCAACCGGATGGGCGGCCACCATGGCAGCCAGTCCCAAGCCGGCAAGAAGCGTATGGATCATGGCCCCCGTCGCAATCCCGAAGCTGGCGGCTAAACCGGCACGCGGCCCGGATTTGATCCCCTGCCCCAGACAAAACAGCATGTCGTTGCCCGGCGTCATGTTCAGCGCCAGCGCCGTCGGGATGAAAATCAGCAGGGTTTCAACAGGGATCAGCATATCGGGACTCCGGGTGGGGCGTTTAGCTGCCTGCGCCATAACGATGCAGGGCTGAACCGTTCTTCTTTAACCAGTGTTGCTGTTTCTTTGATGGGCCATAAAGATCTTCGACGACAGCCCAGAAACGCGCACTATGGTTCAGTTCCTGAAGATGGGCGACTTCGTGGGCAACCACGTAATCCAGCACATCTTCAGGGGCGAGGACGAGTCGCCAGCTAAAGGACAGATTACCGCCGGAGGAGCAACTGCCCCAGCGCGTTCGCGTATCTTTCAGCGAAATGCGATTGACCTTCTTACCGATCCGTTCGGCATAGGCATGCGCACGGGGCGCGATTTCAAGCTTTGCCTGCTTTTTCAGCCAGTCGGAAACCCGGCGATTGGTATGCTCCGGAAGTCCCGAAACCCAGATGACACCTGCTTCGGCCCAAACACCGCGCTTGGCGTCGGGCATCGTGCGGATCGCATGTTCGTTGCCCATGAACGGCACCCAGGCCCCCGGAACGAACTGCACACGTTCGGGCAGGCGGCTCATATGGGCGGTGACCCAGTCGCCATGCTGATACAGCATCGAGATCGCTGTTTTGCGCGATATGCCGTTCGGAACGACGATTTCAACACCGTCAAAGGCCGGATCGATCCGCAATTTGAGTCGCGTCGCACGCGCGCTTGGCCGCAACCGGACCGGCAAGGGGCCGATTTGCGGCAGATCAATTTCGGTTTCTTCGATATTTCGCAGCATTCAGGGTGAATTTTTCCAAAAGCGGGGTGGAATTTTCGTACTTTTTGCGCCTTTTTGGCCGGAAGGGCATCTTGCCCCTTGCCCGGCAGTAGTGTTTTCCTATACTCCGCGCTCAAGGTCTAGGGGACTTTTGCAATGTATGTGTTGCAACCCCGCAAGGGACGTTGGCCTGAATGTGCCGCGCCCCGGTTTACATCGGAAGAAGAAAGGCGTCACTCCAATGAGCGATCAGGTCAAAAAGGTGGTGCTTGCCTATTCAGGCGGGCTTGATACCTCCATCATCCTGAAATGGCTGCGCGAAGAATATAACTGCGAAGTCGTGACTTTCACCGCCGATCTCGGCCAGGGCGAGGAACTGGAACCCGCCCGCAAGAAAGCCGAGATGTTTGGCGTCAAACAGATTTTCATCGAAGATCTGCGCGAAGAATTCGTTCGCGACTATGTCTTCCCGATGTTCCGCGCGAACGCCCTTTATGAAGGTGTGTATCTGCTCGGTACCTCAATCGCGCGTCCGCTGATTGCCAAACGCCAGATTGAAATCGCCGAAGAAGTCGGTGCAGATGCCGTTTCCCACGGTGCCACCGGCAAGGGCAACGATCAGGTCCGTTTCGAGCTCGGCTATTATGCCCTTAAGCCGAATGTAAAAGTCATTGCGCCGTGGCGTGAATGGAAACTGAATTCGCGTACCGCCCTTCTTAACTTTGCCCGCGAACATCAGATTCCGATCTCGGCTGACAAGCTGGGCGGGGATGAGCCCCCATATTCAACCGATGCCAACCTTCTGCACATTTCCTATGAAGGCAAGGCGCTGGAAGATCCGTGGGTCAAGCCGAACGAACAGATGTTCGAACGGACCGTGTCGCCGCAAAACGCACCCGATGCGATCACCACGATTGAAATCGAGTTTGAACAGGGTAATCCGGTTGCCGTGAACGGTGAACGTATGAGCCCGGCGACCCTTCTGACCAAGCTGAACGACGTTGCGGGCAAAAACGGCATCGGTCGTCTTGATCTGGTCGAAAACCGTTATGTCGGCATGAAATCGCGCGGCGTTTACGAAACCCCGGGTGGCACGATCCTGTCGGTGGCGCACCGCGCAATGGAAAGCATTACGCTTGACCGTAATGCCGGTCACCTCAAGGACGAGCTGATGCCGCGTTACGCCGAGATGATCTATAATGGCTACTGGTGGTCGCCGGAACGTCAGGCCCTGCAGCGCCTGATCGACGAAACCCAGAAAACCGTCAACGGTGTTGTTCGTCTTGACCTTTACAAAGGCAACGTCACGGTTACCGGCCGCAAGTCGCCGAACTCGATCTACTCCGAAGAGCATGTCACCTTCGAAGCTGATACCGTTTACAACCAACGCGACGCAGAAGGCTTCATCAAGCTGAACGCTCTTCGCCTGCGTCTTGGTTTTGACCGCGACGGCGTGAAGTAAGTTTCACCGTTGTGATCCATTACGAAACGAGGGGTGATCATCATCCCTCGTTTTTGTTTTGAAGCTTGGTTATAAGCACCCAATGCAGCGCTATAAATGTACCGTCGAATATAATGGGCGTCCCTATCACGGGTGGCAGTTCCAGGAAGAGGTGATCTCGGTCCAGCAGGTTTTTGAAACCGCGCTGGAAAAGTTCATCGGTCAATTTGTGCGCGTATATGTATCTGGCCGTACCGATGCCGGGGTACATGCCTTTGGCCAAGTCGTGCATTTTGACCTGCCGCGCACCTATCCGGCGGATGCCGTGATGAATGCAATCAATCATCACCTCAAACCTGACCCGGTTGCCGTGATTGACTGCGTTGAAGTCGGTGAAGACTTTCACGCCCGGTTTTCATCCAAGAAACGGTACTACATGTATCGCATCGTCAATCGGCGTGCGCCGCTGACGATTGATGCCGGGCTTGCCTGGGGTATTTTCAAGCCGCTTGATATTGATGCGATGAACGAAGCTGCGGCCTATCTTATCGGCACGCATGACTTCACAACCTTCCGCGCAAGCGAATGCCAGGCCAAAAGCCCGATCAAAACACTGGAAAAGCTTGTCGTGACGCGCAGCGAGCATGACCCGCTTGATATTCGTGTGCATACCGAAAGCCGGTCATTCCTGCATCATCAGGTCCGTAATATGGTCGGTACTCTTGTTCTGGTCGGCAAGGGCAACTGGAAGCCGATTGACGTCAAAACAGCACTGGAAGCTTGCGATCGTAAGGCAGGCGGCCCGACCGCTCCGGCTGACGGGCTTTATTTCGTGAAGGTCGATTACTGAGCATTACGAATCTGCCGAAATTTGGCTTTCTGGTCGTTTTGATCATTTTTTGCACAAATGTTCAGTTGTTTTGATATTCTGTTATTGAACTGACAGTTAAAGAACACCAGATTCCAATAGGATAAATGCGATTTTTAAATCGCTATGTTGTTCAGGTCCGATCCATCCTGACTATCGGTCAGGATTATGGGTTGTGGGAGTTTTTTTGCGTTGGTGTCTTGGGGGCCAGTGCAATGGGGTCAGGGGACGATAGATCATGTCCAGAAGTATTGTTTTCAAAGTTGCGTTGGCCGCTTTGATCATTTTGATCAGCGGTATTTTCCTGCTTGGTGTTGTGATCATGCAGCGCATTGATCAGCAGGTCAGTGATACCAGTCTGCAATCGCAAAAGCTCAACCTGCGTGTTGCCGCTCTTTTGTTGCAGGATGCCTATCCGGATTTGAAAGTTACCATCGGCGCCGATGGTGAAACGACCAAACTGGTTATGCCGGAAATTCCCGATCTTTCATCGCATAGCCTGATCGACCGTATCGGAACCGCCACAGGCCAGACGGCAACCGTGTTTTCCTGGGTGCCTGCCGAAAAGGACTTTGTTCGCGTTTCGACCAATATCATCAAGCCGGATGGCCAGCGGGCCGTTGGTACGATGCTGGGGAATGGCAGTGCTGCCTATGGCCCTACCACCTCGGGAACAACATTCCGTGGCGAGGCGGTCATTCTTGGCACCGCCTATATCACCCAATATACGCCGATCTTTAATCCGGGCGGTGATGTGATCGGCATTCTTTATGTCGGTATTGCCAAGGCCGAAGTTGCCGAAGTTGCAACTGCTATCGAGCTTCGTATCGCGATTGCCGGTATTGTCGTTGCCCTGATCGCCGGGGTGTTGCTGGTGGTTCTGTTGCGCTGGCAGCTTGGGCCGCTTCATGTTCTGGGCAATACCATTGCCCGTTTTGTCGACCGCGATTTTTCCGGCGATGTTGCCTATACGATGCGCAAGGATGAAATCGGCGTGATCGCCGATGGTCTTGTCCGCTGGAAGGAAACAGCAGGCCAGATCAAGGAAGCCGAAGAAGCACGCATCACAGCCGAAAAACGTAACGAGGATGAACGCGTTCAGCAACGCAACCGTCTTGCGAAGCAACTTGAGGAATCGGTCGGTCAGATCGTTTCGTCGGTGCGTCAGGCGACCGAGGGCATGATGCGTTCAACCCGCCAGATGCGTGAATCAGCGGATCATTCGGTCCGTCAAAGCAGCCATGTCAGCGAAGCCGCCAATGAGTCGGCCCGCAGTGTCCAGACGGTTGCCGCCGCGACCGAGGAACTTTCGGCATCAATTACCGGCATCGGAAGCCAGGTTGACGAATCGACATCAATTGCGGAGACCGCCGTTACCGAAGCATCGCGGGCCAACGAAATGGTTAGCGGCCTTGCCGAAGCCGCCGAGCGGATTGGCGAAGTCGTCAGTCTGATTAACGATATCGCGGCACAGACCAACCTTCTGGCACTAAACGCCACCATCGAGGCCGCCCGCGCCGGCGAGGCGGGCAAAGGCTTTGCTGTTGTTGCGCAGGAAGTCAAAAACCTTGCCAATCAGACGGCAAAGGCAACCGACGAAATTGCCCAACAGATTGGCGCGATCCAAAGTGAAACCAAACTGACGGTCGAGGCCATTGAAAAAGTGACCCAGACCATCGCGACCATCAACGATATCACCAATGGCATTTCGTCGTCAGTGTCCGAACAGAATGCTGCTGTTGGTGAAATTGCCAATAGCGCCTCGACCGCATCGCGTGGTTCAAGCGAGGTCGTCAGCAATATCGAGGAAATCCATCAGGCCGCCAGCAGCAGCGGTGCTGCCGCAAACGAGCTTGATACAAATGTCGGTGCCTTGTCAGGGCAGATCGAAACCCTGCACAGAACCGTATCCGACTTCCTCAAACAGCTGCGTGCCGGCTAATCTGCCTTTGGGCTTCGGGTGAGTTTCGGCTCACCCGAAGAACCAATGCCACAGAAACGGCAGGGTGAGCGCGGTGGCCAGCGTATTTAACCCCATTGCAAGACCCGAAAACGCCCCGGCCGTTTCATTGACCTGAAACGCCCGTGCTGTGCCGATCCCGTGTGCGGCAACCCCCATGGCAAATCCGCGCGCCCGCCAGTCTTTCAATCGTGCCAAGTTCATCACCATCGGACCGAGCGTTGCGCCGACAATGCCGGTTGCGATTACGCAAACCGCAGTCAGGGCCGGGACACCGCCAATTTCATCGGCAATACCCATAGCAACAGGTGTCGTAACTGATTTCGGTGCCAGGGACGCCAGTGTTTCCGGGCTGGCCCCAAGGGCCCAGGCCAGCACAACCGTGCTGACACTCGCAACCAGCGATCCGAACAGCACACCGAAAATAATCACCGGCAATGCCCGTTTCAGTGTTTCCATCTGGCGAAATAGCGGCACGGCAAGGGCGACCGTTGCCGGGCCCAAAAGAAAGTGCACGAACTGCGCCCCTTCGAAATAGGTGGCATAAGGCGTACCCGTGCTTTCCAGCAGAAGCGCAATCAACGCAATGGCGATTACCACCGGATTGCAAACCGGATTACGGTTGGTTTTCTGATACAGCCAGAACCCGATGGAATAGGCGACAAGCGTAATGGTAAGGCCGGTCAACGGCTTGGTCGAAAGATAAACCCAAAGCTGCGTGATATCTGTCTCGCCCATTATTTTGCCTCCCCGTCGCTAACGGATGCCTTCGGTTTGGGAAGAAGTTTCGACATCAGAAGGGCGGTCAGAACCATGGCAAGCAGGGTGGAGAAAATAAGGGCTGCCGCAATCGGCAACCAGTCCCCGCGCAGCCGGTCAAGCTGTGTCACCACCCCGACCCCTGCCGGAACGAACAGCAGCGAAAAATGGATCAGAAGGTTATCGGCTGCATCTGTCAAAACCTTGGGCGGGTGGCGTTTGACAATCAGCCCGATAAACAAAAGCCCAAGCCCGATCACCGGGCCGGGGACCGGCAGGTCAAACAGTTCCGATATTACCTCGCCAAACAGCTGGCAGACGAGGATCAGGGCAAACGCGGCAATCATCAGCAACCTCCCGACATCTATGTCTTTGGATTAGACATAATGACTTTGCGTCCGTTCGACTTTTATTAATAACGAAAAACGCCCGTGCGGAAATGGCACAGGCGTTTGAAGTCATTCGATATTTCAGGTGACGCTAAAGAATTTTCAGAACACTTTCCGGCGGTCGCCCAATGGCGGCCTTGTGGCCATTGACCACAATCGGGCGTTCAATCGCGCGCGGATGGGCACAAAGGGCTTCGATCAGCGCGTCACCACGAAGATCGGCAATGCCTTCTTCTTTGGCTTCTTTTTTGCGCAGGATATCTTCTGGGGCCATGCCCAGCCTGCCAAGAATTTCGTTTAATTCCTGCGGGGTGGGCGGCGTATCCAGATACTGGATCACGTCGGGGGTGATCCCCTGCTCCTCAATCAGTGCAAGAGTCTGGCGCGACTTGGAACAGCGCGGATTGTGATAGATACGGACCATCATATTCATGGTTCTCCTTCACGTAAAAGGCAGCCTGTATCGGTTCTTTTTAGGGGCTCGATACCGATTGCACCAGTCTGTTGTTGCCTATTTCACCATCATCCAGATCGCCATCGCGACCATCATGATGTTTTCCGTCAGTGAAATGAAACCAAGCGGAACATTGCTGTCCCCGCCGACACAGGCACATTTAAGATCGCGCTTATCGATATAAACCGCCTTGAAAACCGATATCGCCCCGATTGTCCCGATGAAAAGGGCAACGGGAACGCCAATCCACATAAGCGCGCCAACAATCATAAGCACACCTGCCAGTGCTTCACCAAACGGGTAAAGATAGGCATATCGCACCCACCGTTGTGCCAGCAGGTCATACCCCAGAAACATGTTGGAAAAACTTTCGATATCCCGAAGCTTCAGGATGGCAAGGATGCACATCGACGTTGCGATGAACCATTCAACTGCCCGAACGGTCAGGAAATCGCCAAAAGCAGCCCAGCTAAGGCCCAGCGCCATAAGGGCTGCCATGCCAAAAACGGCAATGACCGGCTGATAGGTAACCGAATTGCCATCATTTACCGGCTTGCCGAAATATTCCCGCAATTCGTCATGGCCACCGATCCGTTCGCCATCAATGAATGTCTGCGGTGTCGTATCGACATTGTGTTCTGCCTGAAAGTCGTCGGTTTCTTTCCGGGTGGTCAGCCAGTGATCATCGACGGCGTATCCTTCGCTTTTCAAAAGATCGCGCGATTTCAGGCCGAACGGGCAGATATGCTCGTCCATCACCATCCGGTAAAGCGTTGCCTTGCGTGTCTGTGCGGTCATGACTTGATCTCTCTCGTCTTGCCTTTGGGTCTACGCTTTTATGGAACTTGTCGGGGCGGCATTTGTTCCACATAACGCAGAAACGCCTTCTTTCGGGGTTTGAAAAACGCCAGGGCAGTAATCAGATGCCGTCAATCATGGAGAGCAGATCGTTCAGGTGATCCAGATCGCCATCAATGATCCGGGTGGCGGTGTCATAGCCAAACCCCTGTCGTGCAAGTGCAGCCAGATCCTTGTCGCGTTTTTCATCGCGCTGTTCCGGGCGGCGAAACGGGCCAAGCCGACGGCGTCGGGCATAGGCCGCGGCGGCGGCAAGGTTGGGATCGGTACCCCGGACATCTTCGTAGGCCGCCTGATCGGCTTCCTGTCTGAGGTCGGTGATGGTGTCATCAATCATGTGCGATGCAATGCCGCGTGCATTCAGATCGGCGGCGATAACCCGCATGGCTTTGCCCTTGCGCAGAAGTGACCTTGCTCGTCCCTTGGCATAGGCGGTGTCATTGATAAATCCGGCATTCTCGCAAGTGTTCAGAACGCTTTTCATCCATTCTTCGGCTTCCTGCGGGTCGGTGCCGTATTCCGCAACCGAAAGCCTGATTTTGCCGCGCATCAGTTTTTCAAGCCGGGCGCGTGACGCGGCAAAGCGTTCCAGATACCAGGTGGCATAATTCATCAGATAGTCGCGCGTGACCCGGCGCGGCTTTTTGGGTTCGCGTGGGTTATGGTCTTTATCTTTAGCCCTGCCTTTGCCGGTAAAACTGGCGTTTCCGCCAAATTTTTCCGCTTGGCTGTCAGGCGCTAAATCACTGCGGTTTTCGTGTGATTCTTTCATTTCACCCAATGCTGATCGATACGCACCCTTGCACTTGATGCCCGATTCTCCCTATTTTACCGGCAATTGTCTGCATTTTTTCGAAGGATATTTCATGCAAGAGCTAGCACCGCGTCAAATGGGCGCGATCAACTGGCTCGGTCTGTGGACGCTTTATGCCAAGGAAGTTCGACGTTTTCTGAACGTTCATCTGCAAACCATCGGGGCCCCGGTGGTTACCAGCCTGTTATTCATGGCGGTCTTCCTTCTGGCACTCGGGCGCGCGGTCGAGACGGTCAATGGCGTTCCCTTCGCCACCTTCCTTGCCCCCGGTCTGGTCATGATGACCATGGCCCAAAACGCATTTGCCAATACCTCAAGCTCGATCATCATATCGAAAGTACAGGGCAATATTGTCGATGTTCTGATGCCGCCGCTTTCGGCCGGTGAAATGGTTGCCGGTTTTGCCTTCGGCGCGGTTACGCGCGGCATCATGGTGGGTGTCGCCACCACCATTGTCATGGCGTTCTTTGTTGATGTCGGCATCCATAATATCTGGGCTATCCTGTATTTCGGAATTTCTGCATCGCTGATGTTGTCGCTTCTGGGGATTGCCGGTGGTGTCTGGTCCGAGAAATTCGATCACATTGCTGTTGTTACCAACTTTGTCATCACCCCGCTTTCCTTCCTGTCGGGCACATTCTATAGCGCCGAAAATCTGCCCGAAGCCGGCAAGGTACTGGTCCATTACAACCCGTTCTTCTACATGATTGACGGGTTCCGCTATGGCTTTACCGGGGTTTCGGACGGCACGGTGATGACCGGAGTTGTGGTGCTGGCCGTGGTCAATGTCCTGCTTTGGATTCTGTGCTACCGCATGATCAAAAGCGGCTACAAGCTCAAGGCCTGATCGCCAAAACAGGGCGGATTTCAGCATTAAATTCCGTTTAAGGGCAGCATTCCGCATTGGATGCTGCCCTTTTTCATATCAGCCCTGTCTATCTAAGGGGTTTTGCGTCGTTGACAGAGGTCAGGAATCTCTTGATACTCCGCGGCTTCCCGGTATTCTGCCGGAGCTGACCTGTTGGTCAGGAATGATTTTTTACCCCTGATTGAGGAATGAAGAAGTGATTACTCCCGTCATGCCGACCTACGCGCGGGCCGATCTGGCCTTTGAGAAAGGTGAAGGACCTTATCTCTATGCGCAGGACGGCCGACGATTCCTCGATTTCGGGTCGGGTATTGCGGTGAATACCCTTGGCCATGCGCATCCGCATCTGGTCGAAGCCTTGACCGAACAGGCCAAAAAGGTTTGGCACACGTCGAACCTGTACCGGATTCCGGGGCAGGAAAAGCTGGCGGCACGTCTGGTTGAAAATACCTTTGCCGACACCGTGTTCTTCTGCAACTCCGGGGCGGAGGCCAACGAAGCCGGCATCAAGATGCTGCGCCGCTACCAGTATGTCAGCGGCCATGCCGAAAAGAACCGGATTCTGGTGGCAACCAATGCCTTCCACGGCCGGACTCTGGGCACCCTGACGGCTGGTTACAGCGATAAATACCGTGAGGGCTTTGGCCCGATGCCAGATGGTTTCGACCGCGTTGCATTTGGCAATCTGAACGAATTGCGCGATGCGATCACGCCCGAGACCGCCGGTATTCTGGTCGAACCGATCCAGGGTGAAGGTGGTATCTGCAAGGCCCCCGAAGGGTATCTTGAAGGGCTGCGCAAGGCTGCCGACGAGTTCGGCCTGCTGGTTATGTTTGACGAAGTTCAGACCGGCGTTGGTCGCACGGGCAAACTTTACGCCTATGAATGGGCGGACATGGTTCCCGATATCATTTCGTCGGCCAAGGGCCTTGGCGGTGGTTTCCCTGTCGGGGCTTTGCTTGCCAATGAAAAGGCGGCGGCGGCCCTGACGGCGGGTATGCATGGCACAACCTTTGGCGGTAACCCGCTTGCCATGGCGGCTGCAAATGCGGTCCTCGACGAAGTTCTTAAACCCGGTTTCATGGACAATGTTCTTGCCATGAGCCAGTTGATCCGTGACGGCCTTGCGGCCATTGCCCGCAAACATCCGGGCTTTATCGCGGAAGTTCGTGGCATGGGCCTGCTTTTGGGCATGAAAACCGTGCCGACCAATGTTGATGTTGTCGCCAAGTTGCGTGAACTGGGTCTTTTGACCGTTCCGGCAGGCGATAATGTGGTGCGCCTGTTGCCGCCGCTTAACATCACCAAAACCCATGTCGACGAGGCGCTGGCAGCAATCGATGCCGCCGCGGCAGCCTTGGCGCAATAAGGAAGACTGAAATGACTGATATCAGGCACTTTCTCGATCTCGACAAAATGTCGGCGGGAACGCTGAACGATATTCTTGAACTTGGAGCGGTGGAAAAGGCAGGCAAGGCACCGTTTGGTGACAAACCGCTGGCGGGCAAAACCCTTGCCCTGATCTTTGAAAAGCCGTCAACACGTACACGTGTGTCTTTCGAAGTCGGCATGCGACAGCTTGGCGGTGACGTTGTAATCCTTGATGCCGCAAGTTCGCAACTTGGCCGTGGTGAAACCATTGCCGATACCGCGCGTGTCCTGTCGCGGTTTGTTGATGCGATCATGATCCGTACCACGGATGAATCGAAACTGCTGGAACTGGCGAAATATGCCACCGTTCCGGTGATCAATGGCCTGACCGATCAAAGCCACCCCTGCCAGATCATGGCCGACCTTATGACCGTCAAGGAACACAAGGGCCGCCTTGAAGGACTTAAATTCGCCTGGGTCGGGGATGGCAACAATGTTTCGGCGTCCTTTATTCATGCGTCGCCGAAATTCGGGTTCTCGCTTGATATGGCCTGTCCGGCGGGTTATCGCCCCAATCAGGGCCTGATCGAAACCGCTAATGCGGAGGGTGGCAAGGTTCGCATGACCGATATGGACAGTGCGCTGGACGGGGCCGACGTCATCGTTACCGACTGCTGGGTTTCGATGGGGGACGAGGACGCCGATGCCCGCATGGAAGCATTGGCCCCCTATCAGGTCAATTCCGCCGCGATGGCCAAGGCAAACAAGGATGCGATCTTCATGCATTGCCTGCCTGCCCACCGTAACGAAGAAGTCACCGACGATGTGATCGACGGGCCGCAATCGGTGGTGTTTGACGAAGCCGAAAACCGTCTGCATGCGCAGAAAGGGGTTCTGCTATACTGCTTTAATGGCTTGCCTTCCTGACGGTGCAGACTAAATAGGCATCAGAATTTTGGGGCGGACAGTGATGTTCGCCCCTTTGCTTTGGCGTGACATGGCTGGACAATGCGGTTCTGCTGTTGTTATACGCCCCGGAACACGTAAAAACGCGGAACCCGAAAATGCAGATCGCTGTCGATTTTTGTCAGCCCTTCACGCTGGATCATTCCAATATTCGCGGCCGTTTCGCACGGCTTGGCCCGACGGTGCAGACCATCATCGGTCAGCACAGCTATCCGTCGCTTGCAAATCATCTGCTGGGCGAAATCATCGGGCTGGCTGTCCTGCTGTCCTCGGCGCTGAAATACGAAGGCCTTTTCACCCTTCAGACCTCGTCTGATGGTCCGATTGGCATGATGGTTGTCGACGTCGATAGCGATGGCAACATTCGCGCCTGTGCGCGTGTTGACGAAGACCGCCTCAGCACCATGATTGCAGCCGAAGACGGCGGTGAAGACGCCCTGCGCGGACAGGTGCACAAGCTGATGGGGCATGGCCATATCGCTTTCACCGTGGATCAGGGCGGTGATCATGAACGCTATCAGGGTATTGTCTCGCTGGAAGGCAATACGCTTGCGGAATGTGCGGAGGCCTATTTCCGTCAGTCCGAACAGATCGAAGCTTCCTTCAAGCTTGAAGTCCATCAGGGTGAACAGGCCAATGACTGGTGGGTTGGCGGTCTGTTCCTGCAGCGTCTCCCGGCCAGTGCTTCGGGCGATGCGGCAACCCCGGAAGAAGCAGAAAAAATCACCGAGGACTGGAACCGCTCCAAGATCCTGATGGCAAGTGCGACCGAAAACGAACTGGTCGATATTTCGCTATCCGCCCATGACCTGATCTGGCGTCTGTTCCATGACGAAGAACCGCGTGTGTTTGATCAGACAGCGTTGCAGTTCAAATGCCGTTGTTCGCGCCAGAAGATCGAAGGCGCGCTTGTATCCTATCCGCTTGAAGAACTTCTGGATATGCGCGAACCCGACAGCGGCGAAGTCGCGGTTTCCTGCCAGTTCTGCAATACGCGATACGGCTTTAACGAGGCCGATCTGCGTGCGCTCAAATCCGGCGAGGATGCATAAGTTTCTGCATCGGGGCGGTTTTTGATCGTCACAGCCTTGCCTTAATCATCAAGCAACGTCACCATGCCCACACAAAGGTATGGTGGCGTTTTTATTTGAGGCAGGAGAAAGACTTGATGAAGGCATTGTCCATCAATGGAATGCGCATGGCCCTGGCGGGTGCGGTTGTCGCTCTTCTGGCGGCCTGTACCAGCGCACCGGTGCAAACCTATCCCGATGTGACCTGGCGCCATCTCGACCCGATTGTATTTGCAGCCGGGCCGATTGAAAAAGTGGCGGCCTATCCGGCCGGGGGTGACAACAACCTTGAGAGCTATCTGCCGTTCAGCCTTGGCAAGATGGCGATGAACTGGCCTGATGACCGCATCCAGACGGCAGGCACCAGTGATGTTTTGCGTTATAGCGTGACGGAGGCATCCATTACCTCAAGCGTGCTTAAGACGAAGAAGGGTTTTTCGGGTGTTTTTACCGATGATCAGTCCGAAAAGGTCGAAATGAAAGTTTCGGCCAAGCTTGAAGTCCTTGATCCGAACGGCACCCAGAAGGGTGAAGTTGCTGCAACCGCAGTTCGCACCCGGACCCTATCGGAATCGATGTCCGTCGCCGAACGTGAAAAGGCGGTCTATGACGAAACCGCAACGCTCCTGATGGACCTAGATCGTGAACTCGAACGTCAGATCAATGCCAATCTCGGACGTTTCCTGTTGCGCTGATTTCCGGCTTTTTCAAATCCCTACACAAAACCCCGATAGCGTTGTGGCTGTCGGGGTTTTTATATGATGATTTGATTTTTCAAAATTTTTTTCCAGCATCTTGGAATAATTGGGCCTGCCAGCTGTCTAACCTTTATGTCGTCATCGAACATAGAGGTCCCCCGATGTCCCACGCTTCGTTTTCGCCCCGTTCCTTTGTTGCGCGCCGCATCATGGCGTTTGGTGTATTTGCCTGCATGTCGGTTGCCGGAATTGTCGGCATGGCTATTGTCGCCAATGCCCATAACGGTGTTGATCATAGCAAACAGGGTTCAATGCCCCGTGATGATCACGAAGCCCATAGCGGGCATACCATGCCCGAAAGCGCATCGGCTGATATTCCCGAACATGAAAAGCCGTTTCTGGCAAAAAATGCGGCCGCCATGGACAAGATGATGGCTGATATGAATGTCGCGCCGACCGGCGATATTGATCGGGATTTTGTGGTCATGATGGTCCCGCATCATCAGGGGGCAATTGATATGTGCGCGGCCTATCTGCCTTATGCCGGCAATACGCAGCTCAAACGCCTGTGTCAGGAAATCATTGTGACCCAGCAACAGGAAATTGTTGCGATGTATCTCGCCATCGGGGCGGAATTGCCGCCTTCGGCCCCGGCATCGACTCGTTAACCACGAATGCCCATGCCTGCGCAGTGGCAACCGTTCACCGTCTAACATTGGCCGCCTGTTACCTGCCTATCGCCTTTCTTCGATATATTTCTACGCCTGCTGCATTTCCGTGCGCCATATCTCCGCCCCGGGTCAGAAGCAACCAAGGGCAGGGTAAGTCGCCTTACGCCAAGGAGTACCCATGAAGAATATTTTTGCCAGAACCCTTATGGCCAGAACCCTTATGGTCTGTACGCTTTTAGCGGGCAGTTCCGCCATCGCTCTTGCCGGACAGGCCCCCTATCCGGCGGCCAGCCCCGACCGGGTGCTGGGCCATCAGGATCGGGTTTATTCCGCCGACCAGTTTTCAAATACAGTGTCGGTGATTGACCCTGCCGATAATAAATTGCTGGGCGTGCGATCCGCAGCCGCGCAACCTCAGCCCGCTGTATCGCGGGCAGTTGCTGGTGCATGGCTTGGGATTTTCGCCCGATGGCAAAACGCTGGCGGTTGTCGCGGTCGGCAGCAACGCCATCAGTTTTATCAACACCCATGACAACACTGTCCTGCACACCACCTATCTGGGCCGGTCCCCGCATGAAACCTTTTTCACACCCGATGGTAGTGAAATCTGGGTGACCATCCGCGGTGAGGATTATGTTCAGGTGCTGGATGCCAAGACATTCGAACCCAAAACCCGTATCCAGACCCCTGCCGGTCCGGGCATGCAGATTTTCTCGCCCGATGGGAAATATGGCTATATCTGTTCGTCTTTCAATCCGGAAACACTCGTGGTTTCGGTGGCCGATCACAAGATCGTCGGCCATGTGAAGCAGGCCAGCCCGTTCTGCCCGAACATTGCCGCCAACCCCGACGGCAGTCAGGTGTGGTTCACCCTTAAAGATATTGGCAAAGTACAGATATTTGATGCCAAACCGCCCTTTGATGTGATCAAGACGATTGATACCGGCCCGATCACCAACCATGTAAACTTTGCCCGCACGGCCAAGGGTAATTTTGCCTATGTCACGATTGGTGGCCTTAATCAGGTCAAGGTGTTTGATACGGAAACCTTTGAACAGGTGGCGACCATTCCGGTCGGGCGGCTGCCCCATGGTCTGTGGCCATCTGGCGATGGATCGCGGGTATATGTTGGGATTGAAAACGATGACCAGCTGATGGCGATTGATACCGCCACCAACAAGGTGATTGCATCCATTCCTGTCGGTCAGGCCCCGCAGGCCATTGCCTATGTCCCCGGTGCGGTAACCGAAGGGGCGGGAACCGACAATCTGGAACCGCTGAAGGCAACGGACAATTCGGTGCAACTGTCATTGCGTGCGGTTGGCGGGGCCAGGGATGGTTCGGCACCCAGCAACGTGTCGCTGTTTGATCAGGGCCTGACACAGGTGGTGCAGGCCTCGGTCACCGGTCTGGAACCAGGCAAGGAATACGTCCTTGCACTGGCGGGCAATCCGGATGGCAGCGGCACATTGCAGGCCCTGTCGAATTTCAAGGCCAACCCGACCGGGGCAAGTATTGTCAATGCGCTTGGTCCGATCCGCCAGTTGGTCAAGGGCGAGGATGAGCAGCCCAAACGTTATCTGGTAGTGGCTCCGAAAACCGCCGATGGTATTGGCGCACCGGTGCAGGTTCAGGCCGACTGACCCGATATGGTATTTCACCCCGGTTCCGATGCGGGCCGGGGTGAAACGGATTATATACGAAACGGATTGCATTATTTGTCCTGCAATCCGTTTGGTGTCCTTCATTGCCAGATGCCCGGCACCGTATTGGCAATGGAGGTGTCTGGCCCCAGCACAAGAATTACCAGTGCCACAACACGCCCCTGTCACAGGACGATAGGAATGCATGACGACATGATCCGGCGGATAGAACCGCTGATCCCGGCCCTTCGGCGATATGCGCGTGCCCTTTGCGGTGATCGCGCGCAGGCCGATGATCTGGTGCAGGATTGTCTGGAACGCGCCATCAGCCGCTGGCACCAGCGCCGCGACGATGGCAACACACGCACATGGATGTTTACCATCCTGCATAATATAGCGGTCAATTACTGGCGCCAAAACCGGTATCGCGGACCGCATATCGCTCTTGATGATACGGTCGAAACCGCATTTGCCCATGACGGCACACAGGAAAACAGCCTGCATTATCAGGATGTGATGGGCGCGATTGCAACCCTTCCCGATGATCAGCGCAGCATTCTGCTGCTGGTATCGATCGAAGATCTGTCCTATGCAGAAACGGCAAAGGTGCTGGATATACCGTTAGGGACGGTTATGTCGCGTCTGTCACGCGGGCGAGAAAGATTGCGCCAGATTCTGGATGGTGACAGGCGGAACAACGGGGATCGTCAAAGCACCCCAAATTTGCGGAGGGTCAAATGAGCCACAGCCCCATTTCAGAAGACGATCTGCATGCTTTTGTTGATGGTGCGCTTGATGGGGCGCGCCACGATGCGGTGGCGGCCTATATCGCGCAGCATCCCGATATTGCCAGACGGGTTGATGCCTATGCCCGGCATCGCGACCTGATGCGCGTGGCTTTTGCCCCGGTGGCTGATGAACCGGTGCCATCGCAATTGAATTTGCATCACCTGATCGAAAACCGCCGTCATGACGGCAAGTCGGTAACCGATCACCGTCAGGATGGATTTCAGGGCGGGAATGCGGTCGGCCGGATTGCGTGGTTTGGCGGTTGGCAGGGAGCGGCAGCCGCGATTGTTTTGCTGTGTGCTGGTGGCGGGGCCGGATGGGGATTGCACGGATTTGTGCAAAATCCCGATGTGCCGGTTTTGACGGCATTGTCGGCGTCTGAAGGGATCGGTGCTTTAGCACGCGAGGCATCGGCCAGCTATGTCGCCTATGCCCGAGATCGCAACCGGCCGGTCGAAATCCGGGCGGATAAAACCGATGATTTGCTGCGCTGGATCAGTGATCGGGTCGGAATGAATTTGCATGTACCCGATCTGACGGCGGATGGATACCGGTTTATGGGCGGGCGGGTTGTCGCTACCGATCACGGCCCGGCGGCAATGCTGATGTATGATGATGATCAGGGGGTGCGTCTGGTGATGCTGGCCCGACCGATGCAGGCTGACCAGAATGCCCCGATGCAGGAACATCATGCCGATGGTGTCACCGGTTTTTCCTGGGCATCGATGGGCACGGGTTACAGTGTGGTCGGACCGCTTTCCGATGACCTCTTGCACCCGGTCGCCGATCAAATGCGCAAACAGCTAACAACCCCGGCATAGGCCGGGACGGGTTGACGAATACCGGATGCCGGACTGTGTAAAACGGTCCGGCATCCGGGCCGGTGATAGAGGCCAGAACAGGGCGCTTAGCAACGACTGCGTTCGCTGCTGCCCGATCAGTCATTTAGCGGAACATCATTACCGGCACATGGCAGGACCGAACCATTTCGGTGGTGGTGCTGCCGATGATCAGGTTGCGGATGCGCGAATGGCCGTATGCGCCCATGATCAGAAGGTCGATGCCATCCGCCTCGATCCGGTTTTTGATCACGTCTTCGGGTTCACCGGCCTCGAAACCGGCGTCAACATCGTATCCTGCCTTGCGCAAAATGGTCGCCGCGTCATCAAGCTTTTCCTGAAGGCTATCTGTTGGTTTGCCAACGCACAGCAAGACGCACGGAAGTCCGGTAAACAGCTTGCCACCCGCAATGTGGCGCACGGCCTTCATCGCACTTTCGCCGCCGTCAAACGCAATCAGGAACTTGTTGATCGGCTTGAATGCGCGCGATGCGACCAGAACCGGTTTGGTCGCAGACCGGACAACCCGTTCAAGATTTGACCCCAGATGCAGTTTGGCAAAATCGGCGGCCTCGCCCCGCTTGCCAATGATGATCAGGTCGGCATCGCCTTCAAACTCGCCAATTGCATCAATCAGATCGCCATGACGAAGCTTGGAGGTAACGGATGAAAGTCCGGCTTCTTCAAGGCCCGATTTGGCTTCTTCAAGCAACAGCCGCCCGCGTTTTAGCTCTAGCTTGGCCTTTTGTTCATCAAGGTCGGCCAGTTCCTGCAAAAGTGCGCTACGTGCACCAAGTTTGAGGTTACCACTAAGGTCGGCGGGTTCGGAGCCCACGCCGCGACGGCCCAGCACATGCATCAGCTCAACCGATGCCTCGGTGCGTTCCGCCACCCAGCAGGTCAGGTCGCGAACGCTTTGCGAATAGCTCGATCCGTCGATCAGTGCGATCAGATGTGTCATTGATCGTCCCCTTCCCTAATGGCCCATCAGGCGTTCAAAAGCGCCGGGCTTGTCATGTATGGCCAGTTTATCGACAATTGTTTCGCTGGCTTCATTGAGACCGATCAATTCGACTTCGGCCCCTTCACGGCGGAATTTCAGCACGACCATATCAAGGGCCGCAACACTTGAAATGTCCCAGATATGCGCATGGCTGACATCAATCGTGACCTTGTCCAGCGCTTCCTTGAAATTGAATGCCGCGGTGAAATCATCGGCAGAGGCAAAGAAAACCTGCCCTTCGACGTTATAGGTCCGATGCGTACCGTCTTGTGAAAGTGTGCTGGACACGCGGAAAATCTGCGAAATCTTCCACGCAAAGAAAATGCCGGACAGCAAAACCCCGATCAAAACGCCAATCGCAAGGTTATGGGTCGCGACGACCGTTACCACGGTTGCCAGCATCACGATGGACGAGCTTCTCGGATGGTCACGAAGGTTTTTGATCGAGGACCAACTGAATGTTCCGATCGAGACCATGATCATGATCGCAACAAGGGCTGCCATCGGAATGATGCTGACGATATCGCTTAACACGACGATCATGAAAAGCAGGAAAACCCCGGCAACAAAGGTCGATAAACGTCCGCGCCCGCCCGATTTCACATTGATCACGGATTGCCCGATCATCGCGCAGCCCGCCATGCCGCCGATAAAGCCGGTGGCGGTATTGGCAATGCCCTGGCCGATGCATTCGCGGTTCTTGTTGGACGGTGTATCGGTCAGATCATCGACGATCTGGGCCGTCATCAGACTTTCGAGCAAACCGACAACCGCAACAGCCGCCGAATAGGGCAGAATGATCATCAGGGTTTCAAGGTTCAGCGGAATGTCGGGGATCAGGAAGACCGGCAGGGTCGAAGGCAGTTCGCCCATATCACCCACGGTTCGCAGATCGGCATTGATAAACAGCGAAATCACCGTCAGTACAACGATACAGACCAAGGGTGACGGGATTGCTTTGGTAATGCGCGGGAACAGATAGATAATGGCAAGTCCGCCCGCAACCATCACATAAGTCACCCAGGTGACATTGGTCAATTCGGGCAACTGTGCCATGAAAATCAGGATGGCCAAGGCGTTGACAAAACCGGTCATCACGGATTTAGAGACAAACCGCATGACATAACCCAGCCGAAGCAATCCGGCCCCGATCTGTAACAACCCGGCCAATACGGTAGCCGCCAGCAGATATTCAAGACCATAATCGCGCACGAGCGTAACCATAAGTACAGCAGTCGCGGCGGTCGCGGCTGAAATCATGCCCGGTCGCCCGCCGACAATTGCGGTAATCACGGCAATCGAGAAGGACGCATAAAGTCCGATCTTCGGGTCGACCCCGGCAATGATCGAAAAGGCGATGGCCTCGGGGATCAGGGCAAGGGCAACGACAATCCCGGCGAGGATATCGCCGCGAATATTGCCAAACCATTCGGTCCGCAATTGCGGAAGGAAATCGGTGTTCACAGGCTTAACTCCAGTCTCGCAGTCCGCCAGCAATCCGGCAGACGGGTTTCTGTTATATGATCAGGGAATAAAAAGTGGGGCGGAAAGCTGTTTCGTCACTGCCACGCGATAACATCGGCGCTGTTGATACAGCCCGGTCGCAAGCAGGAATTATCGAAACAGTTCTTACATCGGCCCCGTGTCCGTCAAAGGATAAACAAGTTTTGCTGCGTCGCAACGCAGCCTATTTAAAGGAATTCCAGAACCGGCACAACCAACAATATTGGAAGGCTGCGGGTAAAGTGCTGTGATCCAACGTAAAAGACCCCGCTTAAATCAAAGCGGGGTCTTTGTGCATCAACAGGTTGGGCCTGAAATTCTATTTACGATTCTGGCGATTTTCGATCAGATCATCAACCACACCCGGATCGGCAAGGGTCGATGTATCGCCAAGCTGGTCATATTCGTTGGCGGCAATCTTGCGCAGGATACGGCGCATGATTTTGCCCGAACGGGTTTTCGGAAGACCCGGCGACCACTGGATATAATCGGGGCTGGCAATCGGGCCGATTTCCTTGCGCACCCACTGAACCAGTTCCTTGCGCAGTTCTTCGGTCGGTTCTTCACCGGCATTCAGCGTGACATAAGCATAGATGCCCTGTCCTTTGATGTCGTGGGGAACACCGACCACGGCGGCCTCGGCCACCTTGGAATGTGCGACCAGTGCACTTTCAACCTCGGCGGTGCCCATCCGGTGGCCTGAAACGTTGATCACGTCATCAACGCGGCCCGTGATCCAGTAATAACCATCTTCGTCCCGCCGTGCACCGTCACCGGTGGTATAGACATTGGCGAATGTGCTGAAATAGGTCTGGATGAACCGTTCATGATCGCCATAAACCGTGCGCATCTGCCCCGGCCAGCTATCCTTGATCACAAGGTTGCCATCGGTTGCGCCGGCAAGTTCCTTGCCTTCATTATCCAGAAGGGCGGGCTGCACACCAAAGAACGGAAGCGTCGCTGACCCCGGTTTAAGGTCGGTCGCACCCGGAAGCGGCGTAATCAGGATGCCGCCGGTTTCGGTCTGCCACCAGGTATCGACAATCGGGCATTTCCGTTTACCGACATGCTCGTGATACCATTCCCATGCCTCGGGGTTGATCGGCTCGCCCACCGAACCAAGGATACGCAGGGACGAAAGATCCGCCTTGTTGACCCAGCTTTCGCCTTCGCGCATCAGGGCACGGATCGCGGTTGGCGCGGTATAGAAGATATTGACCTTGTGCTTCTCGCACACCTGCCAGAAACGCGACGCATCCGGATAGCTCGGCACACCCTCAAACATCAGGGTCGTTGCCCCGTTGGCCAGTGGTCCGTAAACGATATAGCTGTGCCCGGTGACCCAGCCAACATCGGCCGTACACCAGTAAATATCGCCTTCGTGATAATCAAAGACATACTGATGGGTCATTGATGCGTAAACAAGGTAACCGCCCGACGTATGCAAAACGCCCTTTGGCTTGCCGGTCGAACCCGACGTATACAGAACGAAAAGCGGGTCTTCGGCATTGACTTCGGTCGGCGGGCAATCAGGGGATGCTGCCTCGCAGACCTCGTGATACCAGACGTCGCGGGCATCGTTCCACGCAATGTCCTTGCCGGTGTGCTTGACGACAACAAGCTTTTCGACGGATTTGACACCGGGATGCGAAAGCGCTTCGTCCGCATTGCGTTTCAGCGGCACACCGCGCCCGCCACGAAGGCCTTCATCCGATGTGATGACAACCTTCGCACCGCAATCTTCAACGCGGCCGGCCAATGCTTCGGGCGAAAAGCCGCCAAATACGATGGAATGGATCGCACCGATGCGCGCGCAGGCCAGCATCGAAACCGCTGCGGCCGGGATCATCGGCAGATAAATGACAACGCGGTCGCCCTTGCCGACACCCATCGATTTAAGCGCGTTGGCAAACCGGCAGACACGTTCATGCAGGTCTTTATAGGTGATATGTTCGGAAACGGACGGATCGTCGCCTTCGAAAATGATCGCGGTCTGATCACCGCGTTTTGCCAGATGACGATCAAGGCAGTTGGCCGCAACGTTCAGCGTACCGTCTTCATACCATTTGATATAAAGGTCCTTGGTGTCAAAGCTGACATTCTTGACCTTGGTAAACGGCTTGATCCAGTCGATGCGTTTGCCATGTTCGCCCCAGAAGCCTTCGGGGTCTTCGACCGACTGCTTGTACATGGCGTCGTATTTTGCCTTGTCGATCAGCGCGCCCTTCGCGATGTCGTCGGATACGGGATAAACGTTCGCAGACATATGTGGCCTCTTGTTCGTTTCCTGTTGTCTGTACGTTCGCACCGGTTACCTGCCCGCTGAAAGGTCTTTGGGCCGGTGCGATATTCTTGTGCGTTTCAGGTACCGGTTTTCGCAGTCGCAATAACTGGTGCGGGACAACCGAACGGGCGATACAAGATCATCCGGTCGATATGGCGTAAATCGGTTCCTGTCGCTTGCGCCCTATGCTAGTGCGCTGATGGATTTCAGGGAATACAACTTAAGACGGGGGGCAAAATGGCGCGCAACTGCCGCGGCACCGTTCTGATTTCCCTGCCTTGCGTTTGGATGCATTGTTGCAACACAACCAATCCATCCCAGCAATCCTGTCTGGATGCTGACAAACGAGCATTCCCTGAAGTAGGTAATTGAAACATAGTGATATTATTGCGATTTCGCCAGTCACGATCTGACGTTTTGCGACGTTTCACAGCGATATATCAAATCGGTTGCGTTCTGGATTTAATGGAACAAAACAGATACAAAGAAATCAGGCTATAACCAAACGGTGGGAATATGGATCCGATCTCTCTTGCAGCGGGCGCAATTGCGGCACTTGTCGTCGCACTGGTTTTCAGTGTGCTGATGGTCAAACGCACCAAAGAAGCCGTGATGGCAGAGGCAGAGTCGCGAACCGCCCTGCTGGCAGCACAACTCGATCAGGTCGATGCAACCCGGCGTGAACTGGCAAACGAATTGGCAACCACGCGTAACCGGCTTTCCGAAGAATCCGAAAAGCGCGCCATTGCCGAAACCAGACTGGAAAAAGAGCGCGAAGCCACCACCGAAAAGCTCGCGATGCTTGATGATGCGCGCACCAAACTGCTTGATAGCTTCAAGGCATTGTCGTCTGACGCGCTTAAAGTCAACAATGACGAGTTCATGAAGCTGGCGCGTGAGAATTTCTCGCGCATGCAGGAAGGGGCCAAAGGCGATCTGGAAAAACGCCAGCAGGCCATCGACAGCCTCGTCAAACCGATTCAGGAACGTTTGCAGGCGTTTGATACCAAGGTCAATGAACTGGAAAATTCGCGCAAGGAAGCTTATGGCGAATTGCGCAATCAGGTCGGCCAGCTGGTTGAATCGCAAACCCGTCTGTCCAAGGAAACCCAGACGCTAAGCTCTGCCCTGCGGTCTAGTTCGTCGGTATCAGGCAAATGGGGTGAATTGCAGCTGCGCCGGATCGTTGAGCTGGCCGGCATGCTCAAACATTGCGATTTCGAAGAACAGGTGCATTTCAATACCGACGAAGGCGCGCAGAAGCCCGATATGGTCATTCATCTGCCGGGTGGTAAAAACATCGTCGTCGATGCCAAGGCCCCGACATCGGCCTATCTTGAGGCGATCGATGAAAAGCACGACGACATCCGTCGCGAGGCCCTGATGGGCACCTATGTGACCAATGTGCGCAAGGTGATTTCCGACCTGTCAAAAAAATCCTATTGGAAATCGGTCGATTCGCCCGAATTTGTTGTTCTGTTTCTGCCGGGCGAAAGCTTCTTTTCGGCGGCCCTTGAACGCGATCCCCGCCTGATCGAAGACAGCTTCCGCGATGGTGTCATTCTGGCGACCCCGACAACCTTGTTGGGACTTCTGAAGGCGGTGGCCTATGGCTGGCGTCAGGAAGCCCTGGCCGAAAATGCCCGCGATATCAGCGAAATCGGTCAGCAGCTTTTTGATCGTCTGGGGACCCTTGCCAAAAACTTTGCCTTGATGGGCAAGTCGCTTGAAAGCACGGTCAAAAACTACAACAAGACTCTTGGCACGCTTGAAGGAACGGTTCTGGTTTCAGCGCGCAAGCTCAAGGAAAAGCATATCGTTGCCGACGACCGCGCCATCGAAGAACCACTTCATGCTGAAACCCATGTGCGTGAAATCACCAAAACCGAATTGCTTGGCGCACCTTCTGATGTTTTGACGGCCCAAACCGATGATGATGACGATGAAACGCCCCATACCGGTACCGATCATGGCTGAGTTGCACGTTAATCGCGTTAATATGGGGCTGTTGCTTGACTAAGCTGCGACGAAACCTTATCTCGAAGCGCTGATTTCGCTATAATGCGATGAACGCATAGATTTCCAGACCGGACAGAAGACACATGGCCCTGCGCGACATTCTCATTGTTCCCGACCCCCGCCTTAAGCAGGAATGCGAAGAGGTGGCACAGGTGAATGACGAAATCCGTGAATTGCTCGATGACATGCTTGAAACCATGTATGCGGCACCGGGTATCGGCCTTGCCGCGCCCCAGATCGGCGTGATGAAGCGTGTGGTTGTCATGGATGTGTCCGATGACAAGGAAAAGCCCCAGCCGCTGAAACTCGTGAACCCGGAAATCATCTGGGAATCCGAGGATACATCTGTCTATCAGGAAGGCTGCCTGTCGATCCCGGAACAATATGCCGATGTCGAACGCCCTGCCGAAGTTGGCCTGCGCTATCTGGATGAAAACGGCAAGGAGCATGAAATTGAGGCCGACGGCCTTCTCGCAACCTGCATCCAGCATGAACTTGATCACCTTGATGGCATTCTGTTCACGGATTATCTCAGTGCGCTTAAGCGCAATATGATCCTGAAAAAGGTGCAGAAGCTGCAAAAGACGAAAAAGTCTGCCTGAGTCGATCAGTTTTCAGTCTTAAGAAGGGCCGTATGATCGGCCCTTTCATTTTGCGCGCGGTTTGAGGGAGCCGATATCCATTCCGATGATCCAGCCTTCGCGTTTGCGGATGATCGGGCGATCAGGCAGATATTCGGGATGTTTGCCATCGGCAATGCGGATCAGTCCCAGGGCTCCGACCAGCGCATCAAACGCATCGTCCTTGCCCTCGTCAGGGCCGAAACCTGATTTGATGTCGGCCACAACTGCGGTGTTTATTTCAATTCCATTTCCCACGGCATAGTCGATCAGGGCCGCAATAGCCAGAGTACGGCTTTTATGATTTGATTTGGTCACCTCATCAATACCGAGCCAGCCATAGATTTCACCGGGATAGGTTTCAATCAGGGTTACGCCGTTCTGTTGGCAGCATGTCGAAATATCACCGGTAAAGGGCCATATGTTAAATCCATCGCGATAGCCGGGAATGATCAGATGTTCGAGCCCGTGCAACATTGCTTTGCCAACCTGATTGGCACCAAGGGTCCAGAAAGACGGGCAGGCGGCGGGGCGGTGATAGGTGGCCCCTTCGCACAGGCGATAAAGCTTATCAAAGCTTGATACACCAAGGGCATCTACAAGATGTCCACGCTTTACACTGCCTTTTACGCGGGCTGTTTTGGGATAGAACGGTCTGTGATGGGTGATTTCGTCCGGGTTTGTGCAGACGTCGGAAAAGCTATCCCATTTGCCAGTGAAAATAATATCCAGCAAAGATTTAAAATCTTGAATATTTGCGCCATCATACCAGTGATCGACAAAGCCGACCGGCATATCAAGACCAAGCCAAAGGGCGTGGTCCCGACCGTATTGTGAAAGTGACTGGCGAAACTGGTTTAACAGTCCGACCGGCTCGATCGCATAAATCAGCCACCCGGATGTATTGCGGCGTGCTTTGGCGACCCATCGGGATTTGGCAGATATGCTCCAGTCTGCATGCCATATATGTTCGACCGGGTATTTGCGCGGCTCGGGAAAGGCTTGGCTTGTCATTTCCGCAAGATAGCGCCAAATTGCCGACCAGTAATCGAAAAATACCCCCGACATTGTGATGAATGGACGTGACCGATGACCAAGCTGCGCATTGCCTTTATGGGAACTCCGGATTTTGCCCTTGTGGCGTTAAAGCAACTGGTCGCAGCCGGTCATGATATTGTCTGCGTCTATTCCCAGCCGCCACGCCCGGCCGGTCGCGGGCAAAAGGAAACGCCGACCCCGGTTCATGCATGGGCGCAAGAACAGGGGATCGAGGTCCGCACGCCTGTTTCCCTGAAATCAGATGACCAGAAACAGGCCTTTGCCGACCTTGATCTTGATGTTGCGGTGGTCGCGGCCTATGGCCTGATCCTGCCAAAGGCTATTCTCGATGCGCCGAAATATGGCTGCCTGAACATCCACGCGTCTCTTCTGCCGCGCTGGCGTGGTGCGGCCCCGATCCAGCGCGCCATACTGGCGGGGGATGACAAGACCGGTGTGACCATCATGCAGATGGATGTCGGGCTTGATACCGGTGACATGCTGTTGGTCGGTGATATTCCGATCACGTCCGAAACTTATGCCAATGCCCTGCATGACGATCTTGCCGAGCTGGGGGGCAAACTGATTGTCGAGGCGCTTGAAAAGCTTCCGGTCGGTGGATTCCGGGCAACCAAACAGCCTGAAGACGGCGTGACCTACGCTGCCAAGCTTGAAAAATCCGAGGCAAAGCTTGATTTCACCGATGATGCTGCGGCACTTGAACGCAAGATCCGCGCATTTACCCCATGGCCGGGTGCCTATTTCGAATTTGGCAAGGAACGTATCAAGCTGCAGGCCGCCATCGTTACCGACCAGACCGGTCCGGCGGGCACCATCCTTGACGATAATCTGACGATTGCGTGCGGCACCGGTGCATTGCGCCCGACCCGCATTCAACGGCCGGGCAAGGCAGTTATGGATACCGATGCGGTGTTGCGCGGCTATGACAAGCTTGCCAAGGGCGTGGTTTTACAGGGCTAAGTCCATGGAAATGGTATTCGACATTCGCAAAGCCACTAACCGGGACGGCGATCAAATCGCAATCCTGATTGATGCGGTCTTTGCTGACTATCCCGGTTGTATCTTTGACCGTGCGGGCGAGTTTCCTGAACTTGATGCGATTGCCGATGATTTCACCGCCGGGAATGGTTGTATCTGGGTTGTCGAGGGGGATGGGCGTGTTTTGGGATGCCTTGGCATCAAATACGATCCGGCGCAAAAGCAGGCGGAATTGCACAAGGTCTATCTGGATCGTGCCACCCGCGGGCAGGGCGTTGCACAACGCATGCTGACAAAGGCGCTTGATTGGCTGGTGCAAACCCATCCTGATTGCACCGAACTTGTCCTGTGGACCGATACACGGTTTGAAGCCGGACATCGCTTTTATGAAAAATGCGGGTTCACCCGAACTGGCGAAACCCGCATTCTTGATGATCTTAGTGCCTCGTCGGAATACCGGTTCAAAGCTCCACCGAACGATGTTCTGCTTCGGATTACCTGACCGTTTGCGAACTCAGCTTTGCTGCCCGGTTACCGGGGCTGCTATGGCCTTGGTTTCGGCAACGGCTTCGGGTTTGCGGACCGAACGCGCATCGCGCAGGCCAAGCTCCCATGGCGGGATGGGGGTGAATTTTTCGGCCAGGAAGTCCACAAAGGCACGAACCTTTGGCGACAGGTGGCGTTTGTGTGGATACACCGCCGAAATCCATGCCAGATCGTGAACATATTCCGTCAGAACCGGCGTCAGGCGACCTGCCCGGATATCTTCATGCACGAGGTACTCTGCCAGTCTCGCCATGCCAAGGCCAGCGACCACCGCTTCGTGCAATGCGTCGCCGTCATTTGCGGAAAAACTGCCCTGTGCGCGAAATGAAACATGGCCTTCGGGGGTGTCGAAATGCCAGTCGTTGAAGCTTTCGCGCGAAGACAGATGCAGACAGTCGTGATTTTCAAGTTCCTGTGGCTTGCGCGGAATACCGTTCTTTTCCAGATATTCCGGCGATGCGACGATCATGCGGCGGTTGACCGCATATTTGCGCGCGATCAGCGATGAATCTTCAAGGGCTGACAGGCGAATCGCCAGATCGTAACCATCGTTGACCAGATCGGTGAATTTGTCGTCGAGCGTCAATTCAATCCTTACATCGGGATAACGCGCCAGAAATTCCGGAATCAGCGGCACGACCTGATACTTGGTAAACGCCACTGAAGCATTGATGCGAAGCGTTCCGCGCGGGGCGGCATAAAGCTGGGTCACGACTTCTTCGGCTTCCTCGATCTCGTTTAGGATCGTGCGGGCGCGCTCGTAAAAGGCACGGCCTTCTTCGGTCAGGCTAAGCTGGCGGGTGGTGCGCATCAAAAGACGCGCGCCAAGTCTGTCTTCAAGGCGCGAAATGTATTTTGAAACCGCCGAAGGTGACAGACGCATGGTCCGTGCAGCAGCTGAAAAGCTGCCTTCTTCAACGGCATGGACAAAGATTTCCATTTCTGCGGCGCGATCCATCGGCATGTTTCCTATTTATGACGCATATTCACAAGTAATGTGCATATTGAGGTAATTCTCTTCTGCCGTAAAGGAAATTAGATTGGGTTCATCAAACGCGACACGTTGTCGCAATGAACCAAATTCTTAAAGGAGGTCTGCCATGACCACTTATGCTGACATCACCAAGCTGAACATCAAAACCAGCGAGATTGAAGCTGGCGTGCGCAAAGGCCAACAGCTCCGCGCTGAATATATCGGTAGCCTGTTCCGCAGCCTGTTCAAAGGCTCTGACAAGTCCGCCGACATCAAGCATCCGGCTGGCACCGTTGGCGGTGCTGCCTAATTGACGACCTCGCGGTCGAGCGACGTTTGATCTTCCTCCCCAAACGACGCTCCCGCGATGGACTACTGCGTTTTTTCTAGCGTCTTCCTCCCTAGACGACGCTGTTTTCCCGACTGGCCCGGGCTCTTTTGAGCTCCGGGCCATTTTTTTGTCTCATCGTCGACCGGCTTTGAAATCCCGCCGCCTTATTCACCGGTTTGGCGGGCGACGCCCGGCGGGATATAGAAGCCCGGCCGTTCCGACATCCATGACAGTACCGAAACCACCGCCATTGCCACGATGGTGATCCAAAGCGTCGTGCCGATATCAATATCGGCGGCAAACATCCAGCCATAGATCGCCGGGCCAATCGCCGATGCCAGAACCATGACCGCAGTCAAAGTGCTTCGAACCGCACCAATTTCATCCAGTGGCACCAGTTCCGGGATAATCGCGGTGCGTAATGTTGTGGCAAAGCCGGTGGTGATCCCCAACATCCCCATATAAACCGGGATCATGACCGGGGTTTCGGTGATCGCCAGCAACGATACCGCCCCGATGGCCGGGATCAGATGATAGGGGAACAGCTTGCGAGCGGTATGGCTGTCAATCAGCGGTCCGCTGCCAAAGGCCCCGATCACCGATGTGATGGCGAAAACCGTAAAGCCCGCTGCAAACCAGGTGAGGTCGATGTCTTTACTGGCTGAAATCGATCCCTGATGGAAGAACAGGGCGGTCATCACCAGCGGCGGGGCGGCCAGCATCGGCATGCAGAACCAGATATAGCGTGACCGGAACAGGCGTGGATGGCTGTCTGTGGGTGACGTATCCCGGGCGACCTCCTGATTCGCACTAGCGGTCTTGCTGTTGTTTTCCATTTTGCCCGGTGCTTCGCGGAATTTCGCGTTATCGCGGATCAGCAGGATCGCAATCGGCATCAGGATAACCACGATGAAAATACCGGCCCCGGCATAGGTGGCCCGCCAGCCAAATCCGGCAATAAGTGCCAGCAGGGTTACCGGCATGATTGCCTCTGCCAACGGAAAGCCGAAGCTTGCAATGGCGAGGGCACGTCCACGACTGCGGTCAAAATAACGCGCAATGCCGGTCATGCTGACATGGCTCATCAATCCCTGCCCAGCCAGACGCAGAATAAACAGGGCCGCAATCAGCATCCAGGCCGACTGTGCGGCGGCAATCACAAGGCAGCCGATGGTCAGCAACACCATGCTCGCCAGGCTGTAGCGCAGCATATCGATGCGGTCGATCAATCGCCCGATGAAAGGCAGGCAGAGCGCGCTTGCGATGGTGATCCCGGCATAAATATTGGCAAACTCGGTTTCATTGATTGCAAGGCTGGCCCCGATGAACGGAACGAAAAGGGCGACCAGAAAGGTCTGGCCGAATGACGAGCCAAAACTATGAAGCGCCCCGAATGCCAACGGGCGGGGTGCCTGACGCAAAAGACTGAGGAATTGCATGAGGTTCAATCAATAGTATGAGGAATTCTTCCGGCGATATTATCTAGGGCGGTGAAAAGCGTCTACTGCCCGAATGCATAGGTATTATGTGCGTGCATAAAGTGAAAAAGCCCCCGCAAGAACATGTCTTGCGGGGGCTTTCGGATCAAAAGTAAGTCGTTTCAGCGGGGAAATCAGGCAGCTATTTTGGCTGCCGGACCATCCGAATGACGGCTTTTCCACCAGTTCAGGCCCAGTATCGCTAGAATGACGACCGTGCCTGCGATCTCTGCCCGAATGTCAGGATAGAAGATGCCAATTGTCGCTGGAACAATCAGAATGCGTGACACCAGATCAATCTTGGCAAACATGAAGCCTTCGAGTGCAGCGGCAAAGGCTGCCAGCGACAGGATCGCGGTAAAGCCGGTCCAGAGCACAAGCGGCAGCGGACCACCAGTGATGATTTCCGGATTGAACACCATGAAGGCCGGGATCAGATAGAGGCCCTTGGCAAATTTCCAGGCCTGCATACTGGTTTCCAATGGACTGGCCCCGGCAATCGCGGCCCCGGCAAAACCGGCAAGCGCAATGGGCGGGGTCACGTTACTGTCCTGAGAATACCAGAACACCACCAGATGAGCGATCAGCAACGGAATGCCGAACTCGTTGGACAGTGCCGGTCCGACCAGAACGATCAGAACGATATAGGATGCCGTCACCGGCAGGCCCATGCCGAGAATCAGGCTGGCGATCAACACCAGAACCAGTGCCAGAACAATATGGCCGCCCGAGAAAGCGATCATCATCGACGAGAATTTCAGACCCAAACCGGTCAGTCCGACGACGCCGACAATAATACCGGCAACAGCGCAGGCCATGCTGACCGCAACCGCATTTTTTGCACCGAGTTCAAGGGCGGCAATTGTAATCCTGACACCATTGGCAAGGGCAACCTTCAGGCGATCATGGCTTGCCTTTTCGCCGTTCTGCGGCGCGACATAGAAGAACCAGATCACGTATCGCAGGGCGGCAACCGCAAGGACGGAAATGATCGCCCAGAAACCGACACGCATCGGTGAAATGTTCAGCACCAGAAGGTAAATCAGAACGCCAAGCGGCAGAATGAATTGCCAGCCTTCCTTAAGCACCTGCTTCCAATCGGGCAGTTCTTCGACCGGCATGCCGCGCATACCGTTTTTCAGCGCGACGATATGGACAAACAGATAAACCGTGCCGAGATACAGGATCGCCGGGAAGATCGAGACCATGACGATTTCAAGATACGGAACTTGTGTATACTCGGAAATCAGGAATGCACCTGCCCCCATGAGAGGTGGCGTGATCTGGCCGCCGGTCGAGGCAGCGGCTTCGATACCACCGGCCTGTGCGGGGCGATAACCCAATTTTTTCATCAGTGGAATGGTAAAGGCCCCGGTGGTGACAACGTTGGCAATCGCCGAACCGCTGATTGATCCCATACCGGCAGACGCCAGCACCGCGGCCTTTGCGGGACCGCCAGCCTTTCTGCCGGTCGCCGCATAGGCCATGTCGATAAAGAATTTACCCGCACCGGTCACTTCAAGGAATGCGCCAAACAGGACGAACATGAAGATGTAGGTCGCTGCAACTCCCATCGGCAGGCCATAAATGCCTTCCTGACCAAGATAAAGCTGACCGACTAGGCGATCCACATCAGCGCCCCGGTGGCTAAGGATGCCGGGCAGCCATTCACCAAGCCATGGCAATGCACCACGTGGACCGGAAAGTGCATAGACGATTGCAACGATGCCAATCACAGTCATGCCAAGGCCAACAGCACGACGGCTGGCTTCGAGTACGGTGACGGTCGCAATGATGCCGATGATCAGATCGGTACTGGTCCAGAAACCCGCACGGTTGAAAATCTCGTCCAGATAGAAGGACAGATAGAACCCCGTAATGAACGCACCAGCCAGAAATCCCAGATCGATAACCCAACCCAGAACGCCCCGTTTGCGGTTCGATCCAAAAACGGGGAACATCAGAAAGGCCAGAAACATCACAAAGGCCAGATGGATCGAACGCTGATAAAACAGGCCAAGCGGCTCGATCCCAGCGCCATACATCTGGAACAGTGAAAGTGCAACGGCGACAACAGAAATTGCCAGTACAACCAGTTTTGGCTGTGGCAGTTTGTCCGCCAAGGACGGAAGCGGTGCCGGTTCAGACATGAAACTTATTCCCCGGTATCAAGGCGGATGGTGACACGGGTGTGTTCAGCCATCTTTGAAAGATATATTTCGTCACCCTCTGTCGTGACGATACGATGGTCGACTGCAAGACTTCCGACGCGCAGGGCATAGGCATTGCCCGGCACAGGTTCGTCGATGTCCTCGATCCAGTATCCGCCACCTTTGGCGCTGGTCAGGACTCCACGACCCGGATAATGGCCAAGACCTGCTGCAAAATCGGGTTGGTATGTACGATGCAGGACCATCCTGCCCAGATCATCGACATAACAATCGATAACCCCGTCACCAGTGACCGAATGGTTCCAGTAAAGGCACCAGCCAGATTGGCGTGGAATTCGTGTTCTGGCCAAAACCGATCCGTCAGCGGCAATGACTTCCAGATGGTCCGTTGCCGTACCCGGCGTGGTTTCAGCATGACGAGCTGGCCCGCTACATGCCGATATCAGAAGGGTAAAGGCGGCCAATGCTGGCCGCCCCCAATTTAGTGAAATCATGGATAAAGCTTAGGCGGAATCGGTGAACCGGTTTCTTCGTAGTAACGAAGGGCACCCGGATGCATCGGAATTGGCGTCGAGTTCAGAGCGAAATCAACGGTGGTGTCGTTGGCAGCCGGGTGAATGGCGATCAGTTCATCAACTTTTTCAAACAGGGTCTTGGTGATCTGATAGGCCAGTTCGTCATCCATTTCTGCATTCACGAACAGAACGTTCGGGGTTGAAACGGTGTTTACCGGTGCGGTTACACCGTCATAGAGCCCTTTGCGCAGCGCATAAGGTGCGAAGGTCGGTTCGGCATCAAGGGCTGCAACGATTTCCTCGTCGCTGAGAGCGATCAGCTTGATCTCGCGGGTGGTTGCGAGGTTGAGGATCGAACTGGTGGGCGGGCCGACGCTCCAGAAACCTGCATCGATATCGCCGTCACGAAGTGCGTCGGCGGTTTCGTTGAAGTTCAGGCGCTGTTCTTCGATGTCATCATAAGAAATGCCGTTGGCTTCAAGCAGGGTTTTGGCAGAAACTTCGGTGCCCGAACCTGGCGCACCAACAGAAACGCGTTTGCCTTTAAGATCGGCAAGGCCGGTAATGCCGCTATCTGCCATTGTCACGATCTGAACGGCATTCGGATAGATCGAAGCCAAGGCGCGAACATTGTCAAGTTTGCGGCCTTCGAATTTGCCTGTACCGGTGAAGCCAGCATAAACAGTATCGGCCAAACCGATTGCAATGTCGCTGTCGCCACGGGAAATAAGGCCCATGTTTTCAACAGATGCACCGGTGACTTCGGCAACTGCGGTCGCACCGTCAACATATTTGCTGATCAGTTCCGCAAGACCGCCGCCATACGGATAATAAACGCCACCGGTACCGCCGGTTGCGATGGAAAGCTGACTTTGGGCGAATGCCGGGGCACCGAACATCATCAGTGCTGCCGCTGCAGAAAGCAGATTCCGCAATTTCATACTTAGTCCTCCCTAGGATTAGTGTTTACTGCGTTGATAACAACAGAAACGGTCAATAAAGAAATATTGGCAGTTATCTTTTGGTATCTCCTCAGTTGTTGGTCGTCCTGTTCTCTAACGAATATGGTGTCGGGTGGGCACTTAACAGGTCGTTGGGATAATAAAGCAGTGTCCGATCCGGTCGCCAAATACGGCACGCGCAAATCGCCCGTGAAACTGATTCACAAGGATGCTGTCAGAAATCCGACAAAATGCGGTGGCATTCAGATGCGATTGACCCGTTATCGGGCCGATCAAGCGTCATGCGATAAAAGCATGCCTTCCCGGACATTGGTTATTCTCCCTGACGAATGTTGTTTATTGTTTTGCCCTAATGATTGGCAAACATCATGCCAACCGGGGATTCTATTTTTCTATTTATATATCAAGCAGATACAAAAATCAGCCCGATCATGTCGGCGGAATCTTGCCGATGTACCATTTCTTTTTCGGCGGATTTTTGCCGATAGACCCGATTCACAAATATCCTAACACTTTAAAGCTGCGGGACAAATTATCGCTCTTCAATGGTATCACGGCGAATGTTCAGCTTTTTCATTTTTTCGTTCAGGGTGCGACGCGGAATGTCGAGTTCGTCCATTACTGTTTTGACGTTGCCGTTATGGCGCGTCAGAGCATCGCGGATGATGTGCTGTTCGAAATGGCGAAGCTGATCTGCGAGTGATCCGGTTTTGTCGGCAGGGTCGGCGGCACCATTGCCAATGCTGTTGCCAAACAGACGTGCCCAGCGTTCTTCGGCGTTGCCGGTCAGGAGCACATAGCGTTCCGCGAGGTTTTTAAGTTCGCGCACATTTCCCGACCATTCATGAGCCAGAAGTCCGCCCCAAAGTTTTGCAGGCGGTTTTTCATACGGGCGATCAAAATTTTCGGCCGCCCGTTCGGCAAAAATGTCAAACAGCAGCGGCAGGTCATCCTTACGCTGGCGGAGCGGTACGATTTCCAGTTCGAATGTGTTGATCCGAAACAGAAGGTCTTCGCGGAAACGCTTATCAGCAACGGCGGTCGGCAAATCTTCGTTGGTGGCACAGATCAGCCGGAAATTGACCTTTACCGGGGTGTTTGACCCAAGTCGGACGATTTCGCGCTGTTCAATGACGCGCAGAAGCTTGGCCTGCAAGGCCAGCGGCATGCTTGATAATTCATCAAGAAACAGGGTGCCATTATCGGCATGTTCGATCCAGCCGATCCGGCGGCTGGCAGCACCGGTGAAGGCTCCCTTTTCATGACCGAAAAGTTCGCTTTCGGCAGTGCTTTCAGGAATGGCCGCACAGTTGACGGCAACAAATCGCCGATCATGTCGGACACTCAGATCATGGATGGCGCGCGCTACAAGTTCCTTGCCGGTACCGGTTTCGCCGGAAACCAGAACTGGAACTTCGGTTGGGGCGATATTGGCGATTTCGGCCTTTAACGCACGCATCGACGGGCTGTTGCCGATCAGGCGGCTGTCAAGCGTGCCATGTTGGGCGATTTGCGTGCGCAGGGCACGGTTTTCGATGACAAGTTTGCGTTTTTCAATTGCGCGCTCAAGGCTTTCGAGGATGTCGTTCGGCTCAAACGGTTTTTCAACGAAATCATAGGCCCCGCTTTTCATCGCTTCGACCGCCATCGGGACATCGCCATGACCGGTCATCAGGATCACCGGAATGTCACGGTCGATCGCCAGAACCGATTTGGTAAAGGCGATGCCATCAAGCTTTGGCATTTTGACATCGGTCAGGATGACGCCGGCGAAATCGGGTGTGATATCTTCAAGGGCTGAAATCGCGTCGGCATGAACACAGATGGTGTAGCCTGACAGGTCAAGCCATTGCGACAGGGAAACGCGCAGGGCTTCTTCATCATCGACGATGATCACCTGTGCCGTTTGTGGTTTTGCGCTGGTGGTATCGATTTTCGAGTGCGGCATTACGTCTGCGTCCCCCGCATCAATGGCAATTGTATTTCAAAGCAGGCCCCGCCACCCGCCCGGTTATAGGCGCGGATCGTTCCACCAAAGTCACGAACAATTCCATAGCTGACCGACAGGCCAAGCCCCACACCCTGTCCCGGGTCCTTGGTGGTGAAGAACGGGTCAAACAGCAAAGCCAGGCTTTCCTCGCCGATGCCAGGACCGGTATCGGAAATGCGAATGGTGGCTTTATCCCGGGTTTGCGTAAGATCGACGATGATGCGTTTTTCCGTCTTGCCGTTCGCATTATCCGTTCCCGGTATTTCGGCCATGGCATCAAGGGCATTGCGGATGATATTGACGAAAACCTGTTCGATCCGAACCAGATCGGCATGGACAATCAGATCACCGTCAAATGCCGACTGTTCAAGCACACAGCCTTCATTGTGCAGCTGTGATGACAGTAATTGTATCACATTATCAAGGGCAGCCCGGATGTTGACGGGTTCAAGCACGCCGGTTGATTTGCGCGAGAAGGTTTTAAGTTGCCCGGTGATCGATCCCATGCGTTCGGTCAGGGCAGAAATCTGTTCGATATTGGTGCCCAGATTTTCCGGCTTTCCGCGTTCCAGCATCAATCTGGCACTGGCGCAAAAGGTTCGGATTGCGGCAATCGGCTGGTTGATTTCATGCGCGATTGCGGCGGACATCTGCCCAAGGGCGGCCAGTTTACCCGCCTGAACCAGTTCATCCTGTGTACCGCGCAATTCGGCCTCGGTCTTGCGGCGTTCGGTGATTTCCTGTTCAAGACGGGTGTTAAGCGCCTGAATGCGGGCAAATTCCATGGATTTGCGCTGGGATGCCAGTTTCAATTCACGTTCGCGCAGGAACAGCACAATCAGGATGATCAATCCCGACCCGATCAGGGTGATCAGCATGACGCTTGTGCGTCGCTCTGCGACATAGTCCATCGGTGTCAGATAAAACAGATTCCATTCACTGCCGCTGATCGGTTTGATGTCAAACAGGAAGCGTTCATTACCGATTTCAAGCAAGCCATCCTCGCCAGAAGGATTTTCAGCAATGTTCAGTGACCGGAGTTCCTGACCGGAATATTGGCGATTGCGCAATATGCGCTCACGGTCGGTTTCGGTCAGCGGGCGAATGGTGCGATATTTCCAGTCGCCGCGACTGGTTAACATGATCACACCGTCGGCATCTGAAACAAAGACTGTTTCGCCCCCGTCCTGCCAGTTCCGTTCAAGCTCATCGAGTTCAATTTTGACAGCAACCACGCCGACAATTTCGCCGGATTTCGATATCGGATGGGAAATGAACAGGCCTGATCGCCCGGTGGTCACGCCGATCCCGTAGAAAAATCCTTCCTGCCCGGCGAAAGCTTCGGTGAAATAGGGCCGGAAACTGTAATCCTGACCCACGAAACTGTCGGGCGTTCCCCAGTTGCTTGCCGCGACCGTTTTGCCGGTTCGGTCCATGACATAAAGTGCGGCCGCGCCCGACCGGCCGTTGACCTTTTGCAGATATTGGTTGGCAATATCCACAGTGCCGTTTCCGGTGACGACATTGACGATTTCATGATTTCGGGCAACGACATAGGGCAGATATCGATAGCGATCGACAGCGGCGCGCAATGTGCTTTCATAAAGTGCAAGGCGGGCCTGGGATGTTTGCTGTAACTGGCTGATGGCAAGGGTTTCGGTCGAATTGACAGCAAGCCAGACGACCAGTCCGGCGATGATAATCCCGGCAAAACTCAACGACGCGCGACTATAGGTGCTTAACCAGTAGAACAATCCTGCCTCTCGCGCGTTAGAGTTTGGTCTTTTGCTTCATACAGGGCGTTTTGGCGTCCGGCCTGTTGGCGGGGGTTTCCGGCTTCCTGTTCGGGTGCACGATAGTTATGTGGCATCGGGACGGGGAGTCAATAAAGACGCAGGGCAATACCAGTAATGAATGTCACTTTCCCATGGGGTGGAACGGCAGAAATCAGGTAGGGTCTTGGTGTCGTACATGAACAAAGCCTCAAATATGCCTCAAGTGGTTATTTTTTCGCCACAATGGGATGTATTTTGTTAGGCTTGTTTCAAATTTTAATCTGTCTAACTGACGAGGTTCAGGTGAGTAAGATCGCACTTGTTGATGACGACCGTAATATCCTGACATCGGTTTCGATGGCGCTTGAAGAAGAAGGGTATGAGGTCCAGACATATTCCGACGGGTCTGAAGCGCTGCATGCCTTGACCAAGGAAGAGCCCGATCTTGCCGTGCTCGATATCAAGATGCCGCGCATGGATGGCTTGGAGCTTCTGACGCATCTTCGCAAAAAGACCCAGATGCCGGTGATTTTTCTGACATCCAAGGATGACGAGGTCGACGAGCTGACCGGTCTGAGACTTGGGGCAGATGATTATATCAAAAAGCCGTTCTCTCAGCGTTTGCTGATCGAGCGTATCCGGACCTTGCTGCGTCGTGCCGAAATCATGCGCGCAGGCGGTGTTCGCCCGAGCGGTTCGGAAGACGTTATTCAGCGCGGGGAACTGGTTCTTGATCCATCACGCCACATGTGCAGCTGGAAAGGCCAGCATGTGAACCTGACAGTGACGGAATTCCTGTTGATTCAGGCGTTGGCAAAACATCCGGGCCACGTGAAAAACCGTGATCAGCTGATTGATGCGGCTTACGGCGAACATATTTATGTTGATGATCGTACCATCGACAGTCACATAAAACGTCTGCGCAAGAAATTCCGCGAGACAGACAAGGAATTCAAAGAAATCGAAACCCTGTATGGCGTTGGTTATCGTTACCGCGACACAGCGACTGTTGCGAGTTGAAGTCCTGAACACTCTTGTCGCAGTGCCGGGCCGATATTGGCCCGGCCAGAATTGCGGGTCTGAATGAGCGATTTACCTGCCTCGGCTGAACAGCAATCCGTGCCGCAACACGAAACCCGTGTTGCGCGGATAGAGGAACGCCACGGGCTTTTTTCCCCGTTAACCTGGCGCATTCTGGCGGTGAATGCGCTGGCTCTTTTTGTGCTGGTCGCGGGTATCCTTTATCTTGGCCGTTACAAGCAGGAACTGATCCATTCCGAACTTGAAGCCATGGCCGTGCAGGCGGAAATGTATGCTGCGGCATTGTCGACGTCTGCCGTCGGGCAGGGTGATGATGCAACCAATCGGGTGAAGCTTGAAGTCGCGCGCGAAATGGTGCGCCGACTTGTCGGGATTACCGGGGCACGGGCACGGCTGTTCGGGGCGAATGGCCAATTGATCGCTGATAGCCGCAATGTCCGGACATTTGGCAGCGGTGCGGTTCAGGCAGAAGAGCTGCCAGCACCGGGTGAAGATGACCAGCTTGCCGAAATCATGCGCAAACTGACCGAGGGGATTCTGTCGCTTTTTGAAGGCGAGCAGCCGCTTCCGCTTTATGTCGATCCCCCGGTCGCAAGTGCCAGTGATTATCCGGAAGTACGTGCCGCCCTTGCCGGATATTCACGCGGCGTGGTCCGGGTGGATAGCCAGGGGCGCCGGGTTTTGTCGGTTTCGGTGCCAGTGCAGCGTTTCAAGCAGGTTCTGGCGTCGATCATGCTGACCAAAAATGGTGATGCGATTGAAAATGCCCTGCATGCGGTTCGGCTTGATATCCTGAAAATCTTTGTTTTTGCGTTTGGTATTACGGTTCTGCTGTCGATTTATCTGGCCGGGGTGATTACGCGCCCGTTAAACCGTTTGGCGCGTGCGGCCGAACGGGTCCGGCGCAGCAAGAACCGTCAGTTTACCATCCCCGATCTTTCGGATCGTCGCGATGAAATCGGCGATCTTTCGACGACGCTTCGCGACATGACCGAAACGCTTTGGGATCGTATGGACGCGATTGAACGTTTTGCCGCCGACGTCGCCCATGAAATCAAGAACCCGCTGACGTCGCTTCGCAGTGCGGTTGAAACCGCGACCCGTCTGAAAGACCCGGAACGCCAGCGCCGTCTGATGGAAATCATTGCCGAAGACGTTCAGCGCCTTGATCGCCTGATCAGCGATATTTCCGATTATTCGCGCATGGATGCCGAATTGTCGCGTGCAGAAACCGAAGAAGTTGATCTGCGTGTTTTGCTGCAAACCCTTTGCGAGCTTTATAACGCCGATGCGGATGGCCCGCCGGTCAAGGTATCGGTGCCTGAAAACCTCATTGTGCCGGCCCTTGAAAGCCGATTGGTGCAGGTGTTCCGCAACCTGATTTCAAACGCGATCACCTTTACCCCCGAAGGCGGGTCGGTGCGGGTGCGTGCATGGCGGGACAAGGATCAGGCGGTGGTCACGGTCGAAGATGACGGACCCGGCATTCCGCCCGGCAAGGAAGAGGCGATTTTCAACCGGTTCTATACCGAACGCCCATCAGGCGAAAAATTTGGTCAGCATTCCGGTCTTGGACTTTCGATTTCCAAACGGATTGCCGCAGCGCATAACGGCGACCTGACGGCGACAAACCGAATCCTCAACGGCGAGGTCAAAGGGGCGATCTTTACCCTGCGCCTGCCGCTTGAAGAAGGTGCATGAGTTCCCCCGATTGGCAGTAATTTCTATCCGTGAGGATAGATATGCATGTTTCCGATTTGACAAGGCCGGATGACCCGCGCATCGTTTTGCCCGATATGACACAAATCCATGCAAATTGTGTCGCGCTTGGCCCTCATGCGATCCTTTTGCGCGGGCCATCTGGCAGCGGCAAATCCAACCTTGCTCTGCGGCTTGTCCGGGCTGGCGGGCGGCTTGTTTCCGATGACAGAACCGATCTTGTGGCGCATGAGGGCAAACTGATTGCCAGCGCGCCGATACAGATTGCACGATTGTGCGAAGTGCGCGGGATTGGTATCGTCCGCGGGCTTGCCCATCAGGCGGCAGGCGATGTGCGGGTTTTGTTTGATCTGGTGGCCGACCCGGCCGGGGTCGAACGGATGCCTGAACCCCGATCAGAAACGTTTTGTGGTATTTCGATTCCGTCCTGGAAAATCTGGCCATTCGATATGGCCGTCGACGCCAAGATTGAGGTCGCCTTGTCCTTGGCAACAGGTGAGATGCAGCTCGAAACATGACCGATGCAGACAATGCAATAGGACCGATGAACACCGATGGCGGCACCGGCGAGAATGGCGAGGATACGCGACTTGTCCTGGTGACCGGGGTTTCCGGTGCCGGACGAACGACGTCGCTGAAAATCTTTGAGGATTTCGGCTTTGACGCGGTCGACAATCTGCCGTTGCGGTTGTTGCCAGCTCTGCTGAGCGGGGGGACCGACCTTGATCAGCCGCTGGCGATTGGCCTTGATATCCGTACACGCGATTTTGGTGTCGATCAGTTTGTCAACATCGTCAGCTCTTTGCGCAAGCAGCCCGGTGTCAATCCGATGGTGGTTTTTGTCGACGCGGAAACCGGCATTTTGCAGCGCCGCTTTACCGAAAGCAGACGTCCTCATCCCTTGACCCATGACCGGCCACTTGTCGATGCGATTGAACATGAAAAACGCCTGATGGCGCCGATTGCCGCGACGGCGGACATGATTATCGATACCTCACGGCTTAAATCGGCCGAGCTTCGCAAGATCCTTCAGGACCAGTTTGCCATTGGCGAAAAGGATGCGATGGCGGTCTTTGTCAAAAGCTTTTCGTTCCGTCAGGGCGTGCCCGGTGAAGCCGATCTTGTTTTTGACGTTCGTTTTCTGCGTAACCCGCATTATGATCCCGAGCTTCGTTTGCTGACCGGGCTTGATGACCGGGTTGGTGCCTATATTGAAACGGATCAGGATTTCGCCGGTTTCATGGATCGGTTAAAAGGCCTTATCGGCCCTGTTCTGCCGCGTTATGCGCAGGAAGGGAAAAGCTATCTGACCATCGCGGTCGGTTGTACGGGCGGTCAGCATCGTTCCGTTTATATCGCGCGCATGCTAAACGACTGGATTGCCGGTCTGGGATATGATGTTCATCTCAGCCATCGCGACAAGCCAGATGAACCAAAACCGGGGGAGTGAATTGATGGAGAAAACTGCATGATCGGGATGGTGCTCGTCACCCATGGCGATCTCGCGAAGGAATTCGTGTCGGCCTTGCAGCATGTTGTCGGTGAACAGGAAAATATCGCCGCCGTGTGCATCGGGCCGGACGACGATATGGAACAACGCCGTGCCGACATCCTTGCAAGTGTCGAGGCTGTCGATGATGGCAAGGGCGTTGTGCTGTTGACCGACATGTTTGGCGGGACCCCGTCGAACCTGGCGATTTCCATTATGGAACAGGCCAATGTCGAAGTAATCGCAGGGGTTAATTTACCTTTGTTGATCAAACTGGCTTCGGTGCGCATCGATGGCACGCTGGCCCAGACGGTCAATGCAGCGCAGGAAGCGGGCCGGAAATATATCAATGTGGCGTCGCGCCTGCTAAGCGGCGAGGAATAAACAACAAAAACAGAAGGTCGGGCGATCGGGGATGGCCCGGATCTTTTGAAAGTTTACCGACGGGGACTTGAAGTCGGGACTAAGGCGGGACAAATATGGCGCAGACGGAAAAGCGGATCGTAACCATCAGCAATCAACGCGGATTGCACGCGCGGGCGGCCGCAAAATTTGTTAAACTTGCCGGTGAATTCGAATCCCGGATCATGGTTCGCAATCGCGGAACAGAGGTTTCGGGCGTATCGATCATGGGGCTTATGATGCTTGCAGCATCGACTGGCACGGAAATCGAGATCGAAGCATCAGGCCCGGATGCCAAAAAGGCGATTGATGCGCTTAACGAACTTGTTGATGCCAAGTTCCACGAAGAATAAGACGCAGAATGAATAGGATTTCCGCATAGGCGGGAACGGGAATTTCTGGAAACAACAAGAACGAGTTGGCAGCAAACCAGGCTTGCAAGTTCCACCAAAAGACCAGACCACAATCGATGACCAGTCGCCGTCCGACCGCCGGGTAATTACAGGGCTTGGGGCATCGGGCGGGATTGTAATCGGTCGGGCCTTTGTCATGGACCGGCAATATGTCGATGTCAGTCGCACACGTATCGATGCGGCGGCCATCCCGACCGAAACCGAACGCCTGCACAAAGGCGTTTCGGAAAGTATCGAACAGCTTAAACGCCTCAAATCCCAATCGGCCAATGTCGGCGGTGCCGCATCCGAGGAGCTTGGATTCCTGCTGGATGCCTACGTTCATATGCTCACCCAGTCGCGCCTTGTCCGCGGGGCCGAAGAACTGATCCAGACGCGCCATATGAATGCGGTACACGCGGTCAGCGAGGTCATTGATGCCATCGCGACCCAGTTTTCCGGTATTGATGATCGTTACATCGCAGCACGCGCGTCCGACATCCGCGAGGTTGGCCTGCGTCTGATGCGGTGCCTGATCGGGGAAACTGACCGGGCATTTGAAACTGCGCCCAAAGGTGCCATTCTGATCGCCGAGGAAGTCAGCCCGGCCGATATGGCGCGCCTTCAACCCGGCCAGATTACAGCGTTTGTCACCGCGCTTGGCGGGGCGGAAGGTCATACCGCGATCATGGCCCGGTCGCTTGGCATTCCTGCGATTTTGGGCGCGGCCGATATCATTCACGGGGTTTCGGGCGGTGATCTGATCATTGTTGATGGCGGTCGGGGTGAAGTTATCCTGCGTCCGACCGAGGATGATCTGGCCCATTATAGCCAGCGTCGCGAAGACTGGCGGGCGGCACGCGCCAAACTGGCCAGCCTGCGCGATGTCCCGTCGGCGACCCGCGACGGGGTCGAAATTGATCTTCATGCCAATATCGAACTGCCGATTGAACTGTCGGCGGCACTGGAAAATGGGGCGACCGGCATTGGGCTTTTGCGCAGCGAGTTCATGTTCATGAACAAGGACTACCTGCCGGACGAAGACGAACAATATGCCGAACTGGCCGATATCGTGACCCGGATGAATGGCAAGCCGGTCACGATCCGCACCCTTGATATCGGTGGTGAAAAGCTTGCGGTGTCATTGCAGGCAGAAATCGGATCCGGCCCGAACCCGGCATTGGGGCTGCGTGGTATCCGGTTGTCATTGCGCAAGCCCGAATTGCTTGAAACACAATTGGCTGCGATCCTGCGCGCATCCCTCCATGGTTCTGTCCGGGTGTTGATACCGATGGTGGTTAGCGTTCATGAAATGAGCCGGGTACGCCAGATTTACCAATCGGTCGCAAAGCGACTGCGCAAGGAAGGTCATGCCATTCCGGATGATCTGCCGCCATTGGGTGCCATGATTGAAATACCGGCCGCCGCACTTGCGATTGATGCCTTGGCACGTGAAAGCGATTTCTTTGCCATCGGGACTAACGATCTGACGCAATATACGCTGGCGATTGATCGTACCGACGATCAGGTGGCCGGGCTTTATGACCCGCTGCATCCATCGGTTTTGCGCCTGATCCGCGACGTTATCAAATCATCGCGGGATCGTGACATCCCGATCAGTGTTTGCGGTGAAATGGCCGGTGATCCGCGATATACGCCGCTTTTCATCGGATTTGGATTACGTAATCTTTCGATGTCATCGGTCAGCCTTTTACCGGTCAAACAACGCCTGCGCCGACTGGATACGCGAAATTCCGAACAGCAGGCAGCCCGTGTGATGGAACAATGGGATTCAGCACGCATCGCCATGATGCTGGATGATTTCAACGATCTTGCCTGACCGGCGATCATAATACCTAATAAATCAATCGGTTATGAAATGGGCCCATACAGCATGGGCGCTCTGACTGTGCGCGTATTTTTCCGGCATTGAAAATTCATCGAAGAAAAGACTTGAAATCGATATAAAGAAATCTTTATATGTCTTCTATCGCGAACGGGCAAACCGTCGCACAGGAATTTTCGGGCGTATCTGCAAGATCCATCTGGTCGGCAGTTGCGCTGTTTTTGTTTGATTGGAGACGACATGTCGAACTTTACCGATTGCAAGGTCGCAGACATCTCGCTGGCCGCATGGGGCCGCAAGGAAATCGCGATTGCCGAAACCGAGATGCCGGGCCTGATGGCGCTGCGTGAAGAATATGGCGCGGCCAAGCCGCTTGCCGGCGCGCGCATCGTCGGTTGCCTGCACATGACCATTCAGACTGCGGTTCTGATCGAAACCCTGACCGCACTTGGTGCAGAAGTTCGCTGGTCGTCGTGCAACATCTTCTCGACCCAGGATCAGGCTGCTGCGGCAATTGCGGCAACCGGCGTTCCTGTCTTTGCCTGGAAGGGCGAGACCGAGGAAGAATTCTGGTGGTGCATCGAGCAGACCATCACCGGCCCGAACGGCTGGAAACCGAACCTGATCCTGGATGACGGCGGCGATGTTACCCAGCTGATCCACGACAAATATCCGGAACTTCTTGAAGACATCAAAGGTCTTTCCGAAGAAACCACCACCGGTGTGCATCGCCTGTATGAAATGGCGAAAAAGGGCACGCTCAAGGTTCCGGCGATCAACGTCAATGACTCGGTCACCAAGTCGAAATTCGACAACCTGTATGGCTGCCGCGAAAGCTTGGTTGATGGCATCAAACGTGCAACCGACGTCATGGTTGCCGGTAAAATCGGTGTGGTTGCCGGTTTTGGTGATGTTGGCAAAGGTTCGGCTGCGTCGCTGCGCAGCCAGGGTGCCCGCGTTCTTGTGACCGAAATCGATCCGATCTGCGCGCTGCAGGCCGCGATGGAAGGTTACGAAGTCACCACCATGGAAGACGCTGCACCGGTTGGTGATATCTTTGTCACCACGACGGGCAATATCGACATCATCACGCTCGACCATATGCGTGCGATGAAAGACCGTGCAATCGTTTGCAACATCGGTCACTTCGATTCCGAAATCCAGATCGGTTCGCTGCGTAACTACAAGTGGGACAACGTCAAGCCGCAAGTCGACGAAGTCGAATTCCCGGATGGCAAGCGTCTGATCGTTCTGGCCGAAGGCCGTCTGGTCAACCTTGGTTGCGCAACCGGTCACCCGAGCTTCGTGATGTCGGCATCCTTCACCAACCAGGTGCTGGCCCAGATCGAACTTTGGAAAAACCACGCCAACTACGAAAACAAGGTTTATGTCCTGCCGAAACACCTCGACGAGAAAGTTGCAGCCCTGCATCTCGACCGTCTTGGCGTGAAACTGACCAAGCTTTCGAACGAACAGGCCGAATATATCGGCGTGCCGCAGGCTGGCCCGTTCAAGCCGGATCATTACCGCTACTAAGCGCAATCGCGTTTTGCATCAAAGCCGGTCCGTTCATTCGGACCGGCTTTTTTGTGTTTTGCGAAGACGCGTTCGGGTAAGAAAGACAACACCACAACAGGGAAGCAAGCCATGCCCCAGCTTGAAATCGAATATTCCGCCAATTTGCCAATCACCGAACAGCTTCGCGGGTTGGCGATCAGCCTGCATCGTGAAATTGCCAAGGCAGCCGATGCCGATCTGGAAAGTTTCAAAACACGTTTATCGCCACTTGAAAATGTCGTGATTGCCGATGGCGGGCCAAAGCATGGCATGGTGCATCTTGATGTGCGACTGTTGTCGGGGCGCTCTGACGATGTCAAACATGCCGTTGGTGCCATCGCACTTGAAACCGTGCGGGCGCATCTGGAAAATCTGGTCGGGAATTTCGATGTACAGTTTACGGTCGAAGTACATGATCTGGACCGGGCCAATTACCACAAGCATGTGACAAATGCCTGACGGCCCGATCGGGTTGGCAGTTACATCAAAAGTGCTTCATGGATCGGGTGATCGGGGCCGTAACGATCATTCATCAGTTTGATCAGCTCGCGCGAAAACTGCTTGCCTGCATCCAGCAGGGAACGGAGTTCGGTGTCACTGCGATCATTCGGGCCAACTTCTTCAAGCCGTTTGCGGACATCCGGATCGCTGAGTTCGCGCAGAAACCGGTCATAGAGTTCGAGTGCGGGAAGGCTTTTGTCACCAAAAACCGTTTGAACACGTGTGATAGGCGGTAACTGCAAAAGTTCCGATAGTTTCGCCCGTTTGCCGATATAATCACGACCTGCGGTTTCTGCGGCTGCGATAATGCCGCCGAAATAAAGCATCTTGCGCGAAAAGACGAGTTTAAGGCGTCTGGGTGCCCATGCCTTGCTGGCGTCGCCTTCGCGGGTTTTGATTTCGAAATCGACGCTGATGGTGCGGTAATAGCGGATGACGTCATTGACCAGAAAGCGTGCGATGGATTCCCGTGTAACCGTTTCGGTGACATAGTTGGCAATCAGTTCGTCAAAGAAGGCACGTTTGCCGACTTCGTTATAAAGCCATTCACATTCCAGCAGAAACAGCAGGCGGCGTGTGGTGATCGAATTGGTGTCGCCATCAAGGCCGATGCGGTTGACCAGTTCCTCGGCCGGGACATAGGATGAAAACGGGCCGTTAACGGCCGCCTTTTTGGTCACCATGGCACCAAGAATTTCGGAAACGTCACGGTGGGGGGCCAGATCACGGTCAACTTCACGGCCGATGATGAAGTAATCCAGATCCGATTGTTCTGATGCCTCGTGCCGACCGAACGACCCGGTAACGACAACGCAGAAAGCGCTGCCATGCAGCTGATTGGCGAGTGCGCTTCGCATCTCGTCGAGCCGCTTTGCGGTATAGGCCTGATTGCTGGCGATGGTATCTGGCAACAAGATTGAAATGATTCCGTTGAATGCGGCAATTAATTCAGTATCGACCTAAAGGTGAAAGATTAAAACCGGGTTTATGGGATAACTGCGGAGTCCCTTGTAAAACCGGACCGGATTTCACAATCCGGCAGAGGCTTGGCACATAATTGCCATTACTTGCCGATAAAACGGCCTTAAAGTCGAATAACCCTGTGCCATATGTCGTTTGTCGGGGCCGTTGGCCAAAAGACCTTTTGCATATTTCCCCGATTGGAAATCACCCTGGATTATGGAGAAGTCCGATCAAAAATCTTCATCGCACCCTGCTTGCCGTTCCGCTTCTTGGCCTGATGGCAATGCCTGCCTTTGCCCAGTCCGCCGACATGAAATCGCCCGAGGAGATGAAGGATATGGAACCCGATGCGTTGCACGACGGGATCGAAAACCGCCATCCATCGGCCTATTACATTCTGGCAGCCAAGCAGTTTAATGCAGGCGAACGTGATGACGCGGTTTTCTGGTTCTATACCGGCCAGTTGCGCTATCGCACGCTTTTGGGCTGCAAACCCGACCTTGCACCGGATCAGGACCCGGCATTGTTCGCGTCCCTGAACGAAACCGTCGGTCGCCCCCTTAATGGATATGCCTTTGGGGATGTGGATGAACTGAGCAGCACGATCGAGGATGTCCTTGAATGGGATGCCGCGCATGCCAATGGCTATGTCGCCAAAGCCGAATGCGAACAGGTCATTACTGCCGAGCGCGCCGGACTGGACGAGTTGCGTGAAATGATCGTGGCCAAGGCAGATGAAATCCGCAAGCAGCGCGAAGAAAACGGGCTGGAAAACCGGTAAATCATTTTACGAAGATTGATAAAAGCCCGGTCCGCGTGCCGGGCTTTGTCTTTGGCTGGATGTGTTGACGGAAAGTTTGGAAACGCGATAGCGTCATGAAATTGTTATCCGGTTCCTGGTGGCAGTTGCCCCACATATCTCTTGAAAGATTACCATGGAAATTTCCAATCTCCCGTTCGGCACGACCGACTGGTCGTCAATCACGCCAACCGAGCATTCCGGCGATACCGGCATGGCATATTGGCGCACACAGCAATTTGGTCCGATCCGGGTGCGGATGGTGACATATACGCCGGGCTATCTTGCCGATCATTGGTGCAAGAAGGGCCATATCCTGCTGTGTCTTGAAGGTGAATTGGTCACCGAACTGGAAGACGGGCGGGTTTTCACCCTTAAACCGGGCATGAGTTATCAGGTGGCTGATAACGCCGAAGCCCATCGTTCTTCAACAGAGCCGGGTGCCACATTGTTTGTCGTTGACTGAACTGACGGTTTTGGGAATTACCCCAGATACACCTGACTTGACGGATAGGAAATGCGCGGCGGAACACGACGGGCAAGGAAGAATCCCAGTGTCAGCGGGCCGACACGGCCAATGAACATGATCAGTTCGATCACGATCCGGCCCAGTGTATCGAGCTCCCCGGTCGTCCCGCGCGAAAGACCGACCGTGCCAAAGGCCGACGTCACTTCAAAGACAAGATCAAGAAAATCGCCGTCGTGGGACATGGTGATCAGAAAGATACCGCTCATGACGACGAACATTGAAATCATCGTCAGGGCCAGCACCTTCATCACTTCTTCAAGGCCGATGCTGCGCCCAAAGGCATGTAACTGATTATGGCGTTTGAAAAAGGCGATGGTTGCCAGAACCAGTACGATAAAGGTGGTGACCTTGATCCCGCCGGCTGTTGATGTACTGCCCGCCCCGATCACCATCAGAAGGATGAACATCAACGCGGTGGTATCATGAATGGACCCGATATCGACCGTGTTGAACCCGGCAGTGCGGGTTGTCAGGCCTTGAAACCAGCTGATTTGAAGTTTGTCGATCGGGCTGGCAAAAGCCCCGAGCGTGTCGGGATTGTGCCATTCAAGGATGGCAAACATCGTGACAGACCAGACGATCAGAATGGCAGATCCGGTCAGCATCAATTTGCTGTGCAGGGATAAATGACGCCAGCCGCGATGAATCCACAGATCGGAAATCACGCTGAACCCGATCCCGCCAATCAGAAGCAATGCCGGGATTGTGAGGTTGATCACCGGGTTTGTGGCCCATCGGCTCAGGCTGTCGGGCATAAGGGCAAAGCCCGCATTGTTGAAGGCCGATACCGAATGGAATACCGCAAACCACGTTCCGCGTGCCCAGCCAAAATCGGGGACAAAAACGGTCAGCAACAGGATGCCGCCGATCAATTCGCAGAAAAGCACAACGGCAAGGATCGTTTTGACCAGACCCACGAGCTGATGCAGCGATGTCTGGTTCAAATCTTCGCGCAGGAAATTGTGATGTCGCAGACCAATTGGCAAGCCAAGTGCGGATAAAACAAGGGCTGCAAATGTCATTAGACCAAGACCGCCAAGCTGGATCAGGATCAGGATCATGGCTTGCCCGAACAACGTAAAGCTTGACCCGGTATCAACCACGGCAAGGCCGGTGACGGTGACGGCGGACGTGGCCGTAAACAAGGCGTCGGAAAAGCTGATCGGATGGGTGACCGCAACAGGGAGGACCAAAACAACCGCACCGATCAGGATCAAGGCCAGATACAGGATGGCGAGCAAAAGCGGCGGTGGTATTCGGATCGGTTTTCCGGTGCGGTTCGGAAAATAAAAGGGCATGGCTCAGATGCCGTCGCTGAAGTCGCGCAAATTCTGGCGGCGACCAAGGATCAGGATCTTGTCACTGGCTTCCATCGTGACGGTCCCGGTATCACAGCCGATAAATTCCGATCCGCGCAAAATGCCCAGACAGCGCAGTTCGTGGGACTTTTCAAGATCAAGCGACTCAATGGTTTTCCCCGCCATGCTTTCCGGGACTTCCAGATTGATGACATGCATGCCATTACCAAGGCTAAGGTAATCGCGTACGGCGGGGTTATGCAGTTTCTGGGCGATGTGCTGGCCGATTTCCTGTTCGGGTAAAATGACCCGGTCGGGTTCAAGTTTGGTCAGGATGCGATGATGGGTTTTGTTGATCGCCTTTACCCAGACGGTTTTGACCCCCAGCATTTTGACATTCATCGTGCACAGGATATTGGCTTCAAGGTCTTCGCCAATGGCAATCAGGGCGACGTCATATTTATCGACCCCGGCCTCGCGAAGGGCTTCTTCATCGCGGCCATCTGCGATGATCGCTTCGGACAGGATATCCGAAAGGGCGGCGACGGATTTTTCGTTGATGTCGATGCCCAGGACGTGATTGCCACTTCGTGCCAGATCGGTCGCAACCGTGCTGCCAACGGTTCCAAGCCCGATGATGACAAAGGTTCGGTTGCGCTTCTTTTCGGTTTTGGGGGCCATATCGGTTACTCCCTTTGCAATGGATTGCCCGATGCAGCGAAATTCGCACGGCGCTTTTACGTCCGACGGACGAGCATATCAGTCAAACAGACTTGCTGCAGCAGCCTGTTGTGCCGGATCGGTCAGATTGCCGACACGTCGCAGGAACGAGTTCTTTTCCTCGTAATAGCGTTTGCCAAGATCGGCAAAGCTTTTGACCTGGGCATTGGTATTGATGTGAAATTCGCGTTTGGGCACTTTGGTTGCGGTTTCATCCATCAGGACCGCGCTGATTTCCGGATCGATAACATCGGCAACACCGTCAAGCTCGATCCGGTTTTTCAGACTGAACAGAAACTTTTTGAAAGCCGGATGGCGCTGCAAAAATGCTTTTTCAGTCAGAAGGAAATCATTGGCGGCAAAGTCGGGTGCATTTTTGACAACGAATTCGCGGCAAAGATGATCGGTGGCAAAACACATCGGGCCGAAAATGAAATTGCGATAGATGTCTTCTTTAAGCTGCCAGAACTTATCAAGGCGTTTCAGGGCATCTTCATCAAGCTTTACCGCCGCCTCAAGCAACAGGCGCGGATGACAATGGACATAGTTCGGATGCACATAGGTCTTGGTCCGGCTGATGCCTTCGAGTGTGTCGATATTGACCGGACCCGACAGCAGGCTGGCATGCGGGTGGGTCGATTTTTTCGATAACAAGGCAATGACCTCGTCCGGATCAACACCGTGTTTGACCAGAAGATGATTGACTGACAGATCAAGCTGAACTTCGCCGGTGATGATCTTTTCGGTCAATTGGTGATGGTTCAGGTTGAACCGTCGGGCAAATTCCGGTTCCAGCGTATGGGAAAACGGGCCATGGCCGATATCATGCAAAAGGGCCGCTGCCCCCAGAAGATCACGGTCGGCTTCTGACAGGCCCATCAGGCGGCAATATTGCTGCGACAGCAGGGCAACACCGATGGTGTGATCATATCGGGAATGGCGGATATTGGCCGGGCGTCCATTGGGATGGAACAGGTAATCAATGGCACCAAGGAACGAAATTTCCCGCAACCGTTCAAACGCGTGTGACGCGATCAGCTTTTTATGCAATGGGCGGTCAAAGGCCGACGCGATTTGCGAACGTTTGAAATGATAGTTGTATTGTGGCGCATCGCGAAACAGCAGTTCCCATTCTGCGATGTCATCGGCGCTGAAATTGGTGTCGAACAGATCGCGCATTTCCGGTCCCGCCGGTTTGGCCGCGGCAGACTCCTTTTGGGGCGCGACCGGTTTGGCGGCCACGCGCGGCGTAAAAAGGTCTAGCTGCGGTTTGGGACTCATTTTTGAAATGACGAGATCGTTATAGCTGTTGTTTCGACAATAGCGCAGACATAGCCCGATTTGGGGTATATGTCATCGCGGATTTTCCTGCGATCACGGGCGTTCGGCCGGGTATCGGGAAAACGTCGTGAAACAGTGGTAAAAGCAAGACGTTTTCACCATAATAATAGCTCATAAACACAAACGGTTAACAACACGTGACACGGGCTACATCCAACCATCAAAGGGGGAAAGAACCAATTGGTTCCCGCAAAGGGGGATCAAACAGGTTTGGTTTGTCCAGACTGTGGCAATGGGGATGCTATGGTCTGACGTCGCTTTTCATCGCAGCCGACCTGCATGCACAGGAAAAATTCCGTGTTGGCAGCGCACCGGAAGCCGCGCCGAACGCAGGCGCTGTACCAGACGCGGCCTCGATTTTAGGCAGTTTCGCCGATCTGAGTGACCGCGATTGGCTGGTTGTTGGTTTGGCGGCAATTGGTGGTGCTGCGATTGCCGGGGGAATCGGGTGGCGATTATCGCTGCGCATGCGCCGCCATCTTGAAGAGGCGGAAGATCACGAATCCGAATTGGCGGATTCGACCGAACAATTTACCCATCTGTTCTTTGCCGGGCCGGACCCGGTTTATTATTGGAGCCAGGCCGGCTTTGCCGAGGGGGCAAGCCCGTCGCTGAAACGTGCGTTCCAGCTTGGCAAGGATGGGCGTTTCCCCGATGTGCTTGACCAGTTGCGCGATGATGATGCCAGGACCCTTAAGGAACGGGTGCGAAACCTGAAATCCACCCACGAGCGGTTTGAGCTTTGGGTAACTGCGGTTGATGAACGCAAGTTCCACGTCACCGGGGCGATGGCACGCAAGGACCGGACTTCGCCGGTTCTGGCCCATGCGCTTTGGTTCCGTGATGAAACCCGCCATACCCGTGAACGCGAAAGCCAGTTCGGCGATTTTACCGCGCTCAAACGCGAAGTCAGCGGGTTGCGGCTTTTGATCGACAGTCTTCCGTTTCCGGTGTGGCGGCGCGATGGCGATTTGCGTTTGATTGATTGTAATGCGGCCTATGCGACCGCGGTGGAACTCGACACGGTCAAGGATGCCCTTGCCAGACAGGCGGAACTGGGCGGCGGGGTGATCCCCGATAAGGGCAAGTCATTGGCGGCGTCGGCATTGCGCAACGGCGAAACCATGACACGCGATTATCATATCGTGATCAAGGGTGACCGGAAGCTTCTGCGCATTACCGAATGTCCGTCACAAACGCCCGAAGACCTTGATGGTCTGATCGGCTTTGCGATTGATTGCACCGCGATCGAGGAACTGCAATCCGACCTGTCGCGTCATATTCGTGCCCATGCCGAGGTTCTGGAAAACCTTGGAACCGCGATTGCGATTTATGGCGGGGACAAGCGGCTTATCTTCTTTAACACCGCGTTCACCAAACTTTGGGATATGGACGAGGACTGGCTCTGGGCGGAACCGTCGCTTGATGATGTGCTGCGCCGGATGCGCGATGAGCGCAAATTGCCCGAAGTCACCGACTTCACACAGTTCCGCAATATTGAAAACCAGCGCTTTACCGATCTTCTCAAGCCAGAAGAAGATTTGATGCATCTGCCGAACGGCATGACCTTGCGCCGGTTCATTTCGCCGCATCCGTTTGGCGGACTGATGTTTGCGTTCGAGGATGTCACCGACAAGCTGGTTCTCGAAAGCAGTTACAACACCCTGATCGCGGTTCAGCGCGAGACGCTTGAAAACCTGCATGAAGCGGTAGGCGTGATCAGCGGCGATGGCCGGTTGCGGCTTTACAATCACGGTTTTGCCGATGTCTGGGGCCTCGAAGACAGTTTCCTTTCAGGTGCGCCGCATATCAGCGAAGTGGTCGAAGAAGCCCGTGATTACTGGCACGAGCGCGAAGACTGGGACAAATTCAAAAGCCGGATGGTCGCGCGTATCACCAACCACGAACCCATGAGCGGTCGTATCGAACGTGCCGATAACAGCATCATCGATTTTGCCATTGTACCGCTGCCTGACGGGGCGGTGATGATGTCTTATATCGATGTCACCGACACGATCCGGGTCGAACGGGCGCTTCGCGAACGCAACGAAGCGCTGCGGACCGCCGATCAGATGAAGTCGGACTTCATTTCGACCGTGTCGCGTGAACTGACCCGGCCGCTTGACCATATCAATGGCGAGGCAGACCGCCTTATCCCCCATCTGCAGGGCAATGTCGCGCAGTCGGTTGAAACCATCCGGGCCGAAGCCCAAAGCATGCTGGCACTGGTGGATGACATGCGGGACTTGGCAACGCTGGGATCAGGGCAGGTCGCGCTTGAACTTGATACGGTCGATCCAAGGCGTTTGTTACGTTCGCTCGAAGCACTGACGCGGGCGCGTCTGGCGGAACTTAACGTTTCGCTACGCCTTTACTGTTCGCGCAATATCGGCTGGATGATTGCCGATGAACGTCGTTTGAAACAGGCGTTGTTCATTCTGGTGACCAATGTCCTGCGTACCGCCCCCGAAGGCAGTGAGGTTTCCGTGGTTGCCCGTCGTCGGGGCGAGGATATCGATATCAGCATTTCACTGTCGGACGAAGCACCGCAACCGATGCTGTTTGAAGGATTGCGCGAGGGAGAATCACCATCTGCGCGCCGCGCACTTGGCATGGCGATGGTGCGCGCAGTGGTCGAAATCCACGGCGGCCGGGTCAAGGTCAGCCGGGATGGACATGAAATTTCCTGTATTCTGCCCGCAGGCGAAGAAAGCGATCTGGAATAACAAAAGGCGTCCATTGGTCGCCTTTTGTTCCAACATCATCAAACTTTGAACGGCACTTCCCTGCCGGCAATGAAGGCATCGATGTTATCGAGTGCCCGGAAACCCATGGCATTGCGGGTTTCCACCGTTGCCGATCCCAGATGGGGCAACAGGAACGTATTGGGCAGATCGCGATAGGTCGGCTCGATATTCGGTTCCCCGGCAAAAACATCAAGTCCGGCGGCGGTCAGTTTGCCCGATTTGAGTGCCGCGATCAGGTCCTTGTCATTGACGACATCACCGCGTGCCGTATTCACAATGATCGCCCCATCTGGCAGCTTGGCGATAAAATTGCGATTGACCATACCGCGTGTTTCCGGTGTTGACGGGCAATGCAGCGACAGGAAATCGCAATGGGGTAACAGGTCATCGATGGATGCATGATAGGTCGCGCCAAACTCCTGATCTTCGGGCAGGCGGCGACGGTTGAAGTAATGGACTTCCATATCAAAACCACGCGCACGTTTCGCGACGGCCTGTCCGATCCGTCCCATGCCGACAATGCCTAGTCTCTTGCCGGTCACTTGTGTGCCCATCAGATGGGTCGGCCGCCAGCTTGACCAGGTTGCGTTGCGGACTTCGGCCTCGCCCTCGCTGGCGCGGCGTGCAGCACCCAGAATCAGAAGCCACGCAATATCCGCCGTTGCATCGGTCAGAACCCCGGGGGTATTGCCGATGACGAAACCGTTGGCTTTTGCCGCGGCCAGATCAATATGGTCGGTGCCCACCGAAAAGGTGGCAATGATGCCGACCTTTTGGGGCAGGGCTGCAAAAAAGGCCGCATCAATCGGATCACCAACCGAAACCAGGGCGGCATTTGCGTCTTTGCACAGGTCAAGAATCTGATCGCGTGACAGCGGATCATCGCCGTCCTGCATGCGCAGATCATAACTTTCGCGTGCGCGTTTTTCGACAGCTTCCGGCAGGCGTCTGGTGATGGCGAGAACCGGTTTCATTCTGATGCATCTCCCTGAATTTTAAGACTTGTTTGTTGATTGTGTCAGAATAGCTGGCCAAGTGCGAGACGAATGCCGATTGTCGTGATGGTTAATGATAGCAGGAAATCGGCTGCAACAATGGCACTTGCCGTGGCAATCGGGACCGCCAGTGTCAGTTTCGCAATATAAACCCCGTAAATCAGCATCGCGATCACGGCAATCAACACAAATCCACCAACGCCAAGCATCGGAAACGCCGCGCCAAGAAGCAGTGCCAGCAGATAAACGCCCATCTGCAAGACGCTTGACCAGTTATAGACGGTGATAAACGCGATATAGCGATTGGCGCGGCCAATCATTGGCGCGACATGTAGCATCAGCAGCGGAAAGGCGAACCATTTCATCACATAGGCGATGGTTTCCACCAGCATGTAACGACCAACCGGGAATTCATCGGGAACCGTGTCGAGATCATGCCAGCGCAATAGCGCAAAGGCCGGAAAGACAATCACGGCGGCAAAGAAAGAACGCCAGAACGCTTCGATGGAATAATCAAAGAAAGCAAGGCCTTTGGCGTCACCACGTGCAATACGCCAGGTTCCGTAAAGTGCGCGCAGGGTTTCAGTCGACATGGTCATGGAGGGTCGTCGTTTCACATAAAATGGGGCTGATAAGCAGGACGAAAATCTTGAACAGGGATCTTAATCACAGCTTATCCCTGTTTGACCGGTCTTCACAAGACGGGTGCTTGCCCGTCTGTTAACCGGCGCACATTGGTCCCGGAATTCAGGCAGAAGCAGGAAAAAGACATGTCGGACAAACTTGCCGGATATTTGCCGCGCCTGTCATTCCTGCGGGCGACGGAACCCGGTTCGTTAACGCTCGCACGTCTTTGTCTTGAAATGGCAACCGCACTCGATAAATCCGAACGGATGGTAGCCCTTTCCCTGTTTGACGAGGCAGATCAAATCTTTGCATCCCACCTGCAAACGGCTCCGGATGCCGCCCGTGCCGGATTGGCCCATAGCCTTAATAACAGGGCAGCCCTTGAAATCGGTGCAGGACAATGGGCGGATGCAGTTGATGCCGCATGCCAGGCTGTTGAACTTCGTCGTGATCGGCTTGCAAGGTTGCGATCAGAGCAAAGCGAAGCGGCCCGGCTTGATCTTGGATATTCGCAAGGCGCGCTTGTTTTGGCACTGCGAGGGGCCGGGCAGTTCGGGACCGCGCGTGAAATATGTGGCGAGGCCTTGGTTAATCTTGCGGTGTTTGCCGGAAAGAAAAACCAGCAGGCGTTTATCCTGCTGGCCAAACTCATTTGTCTTTATACCGAACTGTGCGGCATCACCGGCGAGAAACCCGACCCGGTCCTGCTGCTGCCTCTGGCCAAGGCCTTTTATGATAGCAACCAGACCGGATAAGTGGCCGGTTTTAAAGGTTATCGGGTACTTTTTACCGACCAGCTCAGATTGACTTCCTTGCCTGCCGGGACCTCGATGGTCCAGACAATCAGGTCTGGTTGCGGCTTGGTGTGTTTGTGGTCCTCGCCGGTAACAACCCAGTCGGCCGGAACATTTTCACGGATCGTAACGGTTTCGGTGCGTTCACCGCCATTGGTGATCGACCATTCCATGTTGGCGGTGATTTCATCAGGCAGATTTGGGCGTGCCTTGCGATCAAATGCCGTGACTTTGCGCGTACCGGAAATATTGCTGGCCTGGCCAAGGCGGATGGTTGCCTTGCGTCCGACCGGGGTCAAAGACAGATTGTCTTCACCAAGGAAACCGGTCACACCGCTTTTGGACTGGCCAAAGACACGCACGGTTCCTGCGGGCCATGGGCTTTTTTCGTCCGGACCACCATCGTTTTCAATTTCGATTTCAAGGTCAGGACGGACAAATTCGGACACGTCACTTTGTCCGGCATAGTAAAGATTGGCACTGCCGTTAAAGGTGACCTTGCGGGTTGCAGGCAAACTTTGTGATGCGATCAACGGCATCATCACGACATCACCATTGCGCATCGAAAGCCCGTCGAACGGCCCATATAAATGCAGGTTTTCCATGGTTTCGCGATCCGGCGCGCCGCCACCCGGTGCGCTATCTGCCATGGCTGACATCATCATTTCCCCGCGGGCAGCCTTTGCCATCGGGGTGTAGCTGACCCGGTTGGGATCACCGGCGACCAGACGCAGCTGGGCATTGTTGATTGCCGAGCCCGTCTGATTTGTAATGCGTGCCATTGCCGAAAGGTTCAGGACATTTTCCACACTGTCATACTGCCCGACATAGGCCGTCTGCCACGAAATACCTCCCAAAAGGTAGGCAAGCGAGATGTGATCAAGTGCCGCATCCGAGCCAATGGTGGCTTCGATTGCCGGGCTGGTAGCGAAGTTGCCGGGCAGGTCGGAGATGATGATCTGTTCAACAGGAACCTGTTCGACACCATCAAGGGTGCGAACCAATGCGCCACCGTCAATCGATAGCAAAGTGCCTTCGACCAGTTCGTCATCCTTGCGCCGGATGGAAATGGTTTTGCCAACCTGATCTTGCAACAGGCGATACATGGTCGCTGGGCCATTTGCCGTATTGCGTAACGAATGCCAGACAAGATTGGCATCCTTCTGTGCGCCCATCAGGAAGGTGTCGTCCATGATGGTTTGCGGCAGGTCTTCGATCCGAAGCGTTTTTACTCCCTTGGGGATCGTCCCGTTTCGTTGCTCGGCAATCATGCCAAGATTTCCGGGGTAAACGGTCAGCTGCATTTTGCTGCGGCTTTCACCGGAAAGCGTGACAGTTTCTTCCGCTTTTTCGTCACCGGATTGGGCGGATGCCGGTTCGATGACGGGACCTGCAAAAAGGGCCGCGCTAAGAAGCGTGGCCATGGCAAAACGGTTGCGCAATTCTGATGACATCTCGAATCCCTTGTGTCGCTTGGTGCGTATTGTTCTTCAACAAGCTTTACGCGAAAAAGTGGCAGGATCAAGGACGTATCAAGATTGAGGAAGGCTCTAGTTTAAAGTTTTATGCTGAAAATGAACAGGTATCGCCTGGCTGAAACCTTTGACGTGAATTGCATCCTGTTTGGTAAAGCTGCGCATCAGGATGGATGTGGCTGAGGGTGCCTCGGACCGAAGTTTGTGGGCAAAGTTGTCACTGATAATGATGTCGGTATCAAGGGTTCTGGTCGCACGTTCCAGACGGGCTGCCAGATTGACGCTGGCGCCGATAACAGCGGGCGTAACGGCCTCGCCTTCGCCAATATCACCAACAACCGCCGGGCCAAAATTAAGGCCGATACCGATCTGAAGTGGCGTTGTGCTATCTGCTAGATCACCGTTTTGCCAGTCCCGGACATGGCTGACCATGGATTGCGCGGCCGATAACGCGTTTGCCGCCGGACAATTCATATCGTCAAATGCGCCAAAACTGGCCATGACGGCGTCGCCGATATATTTTTCGACAATCCCGCCATAGGCCCCGATTTGTGTCGTCATGATCTGATGGAATTGGTTTAACAGCCGCATCACATCCTGCGGATCGCGTTTTTCGGCATAGCCGGAAAACCCGATGATATCGGCAAACAGGATCACGCATTCCCGTCGTGCGCCAACGCGAACCGGCTCATCGCGATCTGCCAGCTGATCGGCAAGGGCCGCCGGGAAATATCGTGCCAGATTGCCATGCGCGCGTTCGGCGGCGGCAAACTGATTGATCAGGACGCGTAACCGCGAAACCATCACCGCACAGGCCAGCGTAAACACCACGACAATCACGACCTGCTCGGCCAATGCCGAAATGTCGATAAATTCCGGCAGGGTATAGGTCGTGATGATTTCGTCCTGGGTTGGTGTCCAGTCATCGCCGAAATGCTGCGAAACGATGACACCGGGCCGGGTCATCAGCCAGACAATACTGGTGCTCCATGCGGCGAACAGCCAGAACCCGAACCAGATGATAAGACGCGGTGAAAAGGTCATGATGACCAGTGCCATCATGATCATGGAGAACACAACGCCCCGATCCCGAACGACGAAGCTGTATAGCCATGCCGGATGATCGGCAAATGGGTTCAGCGGGTCTGGAACGACCGACACATAAACGATCAGGGCCGCATCGGCGATTGCCAGAATATAAAGCAACCAGCGCCAGTTGCCGCCGCGAAAGGCGACAAAAAGCTGAACCAGAACACCCGGGATGAACCAGCCCAGAACTTCCAGTAGCGAATACAGCTCACCTGTTGGCGAATCCGGTTTGGAAAACAGCAGCAGGATGAAGGCAAGCATGCATATGCGTAGAAACGCCACAAGGATCAGGCCACGCTTTTCCTCGCGGGCGACCAGTCGATCAAACAGGGAACTGGGAGAAGGATCAGCTTTTGATTGCATCGGCGAGAAGGTTTTTCAGGCCGTCTGTATCGCGGATCACCAAACGCCCGTCACGGCGAGTAATCAGGTCGCGTTTTTCAAGGTCGCGCAGCTTTTTGTTTACCGCTTCGCGTGTCACACCCAGCATAAGGCCCAGTTCCTGTTGCGACAGCGGAAGGGCGATGCGGATACCTTCCGGGTCGGGGCCACCGTGACGTTCAGCCAGCCACAAAAGGCGCTTGACCAGTCGTCCGGTAAGATCAAGGAAATTGGCGTCTTCCAAAAGGTCGCTGACCCAACGAAGGCGACGGCACAAAAGAGCCGTGATATGACGGCGGAGCGGTGCCTCGCGGTCAAAGATTTCAAAGAAATCATCACGTGAAATAAACAAAAGCCGTGTCGGGCCGACAGCACGCGCGGTTGCCGTGCGCGGCTCACCATCCAGAAGCGCGATCTCGCCAAATACCGCACCCGGGGCCAACACGTTCAAAACGATTTCCTTGCCGGTGTCTGAAACGGTCGAAATGCGGATTTTCCCAGCTTCGACAGCGTATAATCCATCGGCAGGCGCGCCTTTTTCAAACAGCAATTCACCATCGTCCATCCGGCGGACACTTGCCTGATTCGAAAGTTGGGCAAGCAGTTCGGGATCGAGATCCTCGAACAGGAAACTGCCCGCAAGAATGCGCGAGGCAATTTTGGCCAGTTGGGGTGTTGCAGTACCGGTAACGCTGTTCACTGAGTTCACTTTTGAAATGGGCGTCGTTTCGATCATCGAATCGATGCATTGCTGGGCCAAAGTAGCATGAAATACCGGCTGCATCGCAAGTGTTTTACAGCAAATTCCATTGTGACGGCAGGGGGATGGCGAAGGAAGAGCATCCAAAAAGTTCGAATTGATCCGTCTTTGTCGTGGAAAGATGGATGGCGTGATGCCGATATTGGTACCGACAGGTGCATAACATCAAACAGGCATCGGCGCGGTTAGGATTTGGGAATGTGGGTTTGCTGAACGTGGTCTAAATTATATTGATTCTAGAATATTTGACAAAATCTCCTATATTTTTTAAAGTCTCCCTATTCCGATAAGGGCCGATGCAGAACACCATGAATAATATCGGGCCAGCGGGATTGTTTTCATTCGGGAGGAAAAAAATGAAATTCGTTTCCAAAAGCACGCTGCTGGGCGCTGTTTCGCTTGCTGCTGCTTCTTTCGCCGTACCTGCCCAGGCTGCGGACATCACTTTGAATTTTGCCCATGTTGATCCGGCTGAATGGACGACCTCGAAGAAGGGTGCCGCAACACAGGTCTTTAAAAACATTGTCGAAGCTGAATCAGGTGGCCGCATCGAAGTTCAGCTTTTCCCGGCCGGTTCGCTTGGCGGGGAAACCGACCTGCTGCAGAATACCCAGGATGGCACGCTTGCCATGTCGATGATTTCCGGTCCGTTCTCGAAAGTCTGCCCCGAAGCTTCTGTTCTCGACATCCCTTATATGTTCCCGAATGCGAATGTCGCATGGAAGGTTCTGGATGGCGATTTCGGAAAACAGCTTGCGGAGCATTGCCTTGAAAAAACGGGCTTGCGCACCTTGGCCTATGGCGAAACCGGTTTCCGCAACTTCACCAATTCCAAGCGCGCAATTGCCGAGCCGAAAGACATGGAAGGCCTTAAAATCCGTGTCATGACGGTTCCGCTGTTCGTCGAAATGGTCAAGGCACTTGGGGGTGATCCCACCCCGATCCCGTGGCCCGAAGTGCCGACGGCACTGACAACTGGTACGGTCGATGGTCAGGAAAACCCGATCAGCGTGATCTATGCCAACAAGTTCTACGAAATGCAGAAATACCTGACGCTTGACCGTCACGTATATGGAACCGACTTCATTCTGATCAATGAAAGCGTTTATCAGGGCCTGACCGAAGGCGATCAGGCGCTTCTGCGGCGCGCGGCGGGGATTGCATCGAATGTTGGTCGTGCGGTCCAGCAGTTCAACTCGGCCGAAGGTGTCGCGAAACTTGCTGCCGAAGGGATGGAAGTCACAACCCCGACAGCGGAACAACTGAAAGCGTTCCGTGATGTGGCCCAGCCAGCAGTTATCAATTGGCTGTCGGGCGAGATCGGTTCTGAATGGATCGAAAAACTGCAATCTGCTGTCGGTGAGGCTGAAGCCTCTATGTAACCGGCATTGGCAGGCCGGGTGCTCAGACCTCCTTTGAGCCCGGCCTGCCCTTTTTGTTCAGTGATCATCGCATCCGCGACAGGCACCAACAATTGTCGCGGTCATGTTGTCGGCTTCCCGTGTTCATGCAGAGGAACTTATGCAACGCGCAGAAAATGCTTTCAGGCATCTGCTTGCCGGGCTTTCGGGATTTAGCATCCTTGTCGTCTTTGGCGTCGTCTTTGCTGGCAGTGTCAGCCGCTACCTGTTTTCCGCGCCTCTGCAATGGAGCGAGGAAGTCGCGAAATATGCGATGATCTATGGCACCATGTTCGGAATGGCTTTTGCCTATCTGCAAGGTACACAGATTACGTTTAGCATATTCATTGATGCCGTTCCTGCCCCGATCCGCCGCAAGCTTGCGCTGGGTGTCGATATCGCAACGCTGATACTGGGGGGCATTCTGGTCCATGCCGGTTTGATCTTTGCCGCCAAGCGCGGTGGGATTATGGCATCGGGCATCGGAATTCCGATGTATTGGGCGCAAATCGCCATGACGGTTGGCGGGGTCTGCCTTGTCATTGCGGCACTGTTTCGTCTCATTGCTTTCTTCACCCGCAAATCTTCAGGGGGTGAGGAATCATGATCACGGGGCTTGGCCTTTTTGTTCTGCTTGCCATTGGCGCGCCGGTGGCCTTTGCGATTGCGCTGGCGATTGCGATCTACATTGGTGGTGCGACATTCAGCATCGATCTTCTGCCCCAACGCATTTTTGCGGGGCTTGACAGCTTCACCATCCTTGCCATTCCGCTTTTTGTTCTGGCCGGGGAATTAATGAATGCCAGTGGAATCACGTCGCGGGTCATCAATCTTGCCAATGCGCTTGTTGGCCATGCCAAAGCCGGTCTGGCCCAGGTCAATATCTGGTCTTCGGTGATTTTCGCGGGTCTTTCGGGGTCGGCGGTGGCCGATACATCGGCAATCGGGCGTATCTTCATCCCGTCGATGGAAAAAGAAGGTTATCCGCGCGATTTTGCCGCGGCTCTGACGGCGGCATCATCCGTAATCGGTCCGATTATTCCGCCCAGTATTCCTGTAATTATCTATGCGCTGATTACCAGCAATGTGTCGGTTCCGGCCCTGTTTCTGGCCGGGATTATTCCGGGCATCCTGCTTGCGATTGCGTTGTCGGTTTATGTCCGCATCTTTGCGGCCAATTATGCCACACCGCGTGGCCGGATGAATATGCGCCAAAAGATGCGCGCCCTTTGGGATGGATTGATCCCGCTTTTCATGCCGGTCTTCGTGATCGGATCAATCCTGGCGGGGATCGTGACCCCGACCGAGGCCGCAAGCTTTGCCGTTTTTTATGCACTGGTTGTCGGACTGTTTGTGTTTCGCGAACTCAAACCATCGGACTTGCCGGGTATTTTTGCCAACTCAATGCGTGATTCTTCAAGCATCCTGATCATTATGGGGGCGGTTGCCGCGGCGAACTGGTTCATGACCTTTGCCGGGATTCCGCAGGCGGTCAGTTCGTTTGTGCTAGGCTATGTAGATAGCCCGACAATGTTCCTGATCCTGATCAACATCATGTTGCTTGGTGTCGGTCTGGTGCTTGAAGGCATTGCCGCAATGCTGGTTCTGGTGCCGATCCTTCATCCGATTGCGATCAGCCTTGGTATTGATCCGACCCATTTCGGCATTGTCGTGATCTTCAACCTGATGATCGGGCTGATCACACCACCAATGGGGCTTTGCCTGTTTGTTGCGGATGCCATCGCCAATGTTGGTATGGCCCGGATGATCAAATCGATCATGCCGTTGTTCCTGGTAGAATTGGCGGTTTTGATCCTGATCACTTTTGTGCCGCAACTTGTCACTTTCATGCCCAACCTGTTCGGATTTTAGGATTTCGCCCCATGTTGAAACTCGGTCTTATCGGTAAAGGCATATCACGCAGCCAATCGGCCAGACTGCACGTCTTGCTTGGCCGGATGTGCGGAATTGATGTGACCTATGACTATCTCGACAGTGAAAAGATCGCCGATTTCGATCTGATCGGGCAACTTGCAGCCTGTGCCAAGGCCGGCTATGCCGGGGTGAATGTTACCCATCCCTACAAAACCGAGGCCCGCAAGCTGATCCAGCGTCGCAAACGTCTTCCCGAAGCTCTTGGTGCGGTGAACACGGTGGTGTTCCGCGAAGATGGCTGGCGGGGGGACAATACCGACTATGTCGGGTTCATGCGCGGTTATCGCGGGCAGTTTGGCGATCAGGCACCGGGAACGGTTTTGCAGATGGGGGCGGGCGGCGTCGGCCTTGCCACGGCATTCGGGTTGCACGGGCTTGGTGCGGAACGCATCCTTATCCATGATAAGGATGCCGATCGCGGCCATACGCTGGTTGCGACCCTGAAGGCGGGTGGGGCCAACGTTGCCTTTGTTACCGAACCTGAACTTTCCGATGTGATCCGCAATGCTGATGGTTTGATCAATTGTACCCCGGTCGGCATGAACCAGTATCCGGGCAGTCCGATTGATGCTGCTTTGATGGGCGGACAGAAATGGGCGTTTGATGCGGTTTACACACCGGTTGAAACCGCGTTTCTTCATTCCGCGCGAAAGGCCGGGCTTTCGGTCATGACCGGCTTTGAGCTGTTCTTTTTTCAGGGTATTGAAGCGTTCGAGGTTTTCAGCGGGGCGCAGATCGACGGGGATGCCGCCCGGATCGAATATTTCAATGCCTATCCCGAGGCATTGACGGGGTAAGGGGAAAGTCCATGAGCAGCAGCACAGTTGCCGAGACCGTTTATAACGAAATCCGCGATGACATCCTTTATGGCGAACTCCAGCCCGGTGTGAAGCTGAAGCTTGATGCGTTGCGGGATCGTTATAATGCCGGGGTCAACACGCTCCGCGAGGTGCTGAACCGTCTTGTCGCGTCGGGATTTGTTTTTGTCGAAGGCCAGAAAGGCTTTCGGGTTGTCGAAACATCGCCCTCGAATTTCAAGGAACTGACCGCGATGCGGTTGCTGCTTGAAACCAACGGGCTTGCGAAATCAATTGATGCCGGTGATGTCGAATGGGAAGGCCGTGTTGCTGCCGCCCATCACAAACTTTCCGCCATCGAAAAACGCATGCTGACCGAAGACAGCCGAGAGCTGACAGTACGCTGGAGCCAGTATGACCGCGAATTTCATCAGGCCCTGATCTCTGCCTGTGGGTCGGATCTGCATATGCGGATGCATCGTGAAATCTTTGACCAGTTCCGCCGTTACGTGGTGATCGAACTGAAAACGCACGGCTTCCGGGCTGAGGAGATAATTGATGAACATCGAGGCATCTGTGATCTGGCACTGGCACGCGACAAAACTGCCGCACTGGCAAAACTGACCGATCACATTGAAACATATCGGCGCCGTTCGCAGGACTGATCAAACCGATCCTGCCGGGCAACGTGCCCGGAAGTCCTTCCGCGCGACGGTGCCTATGCGCCACACGACCATCCCGGAGGGATAAAATGCTGACTTCCATCGCGACCGTATCGCTATCGGGCGATCTTCAGGAAAAACTTGATGCCATTGCCGCTGCTGGTTTTGACGGTGTCGAGATTTTTGAAAATGATCTTCTGACCTTTGATGGCTCCCCCGAAGATGTTGGCAAGACCATCCGTGACCTTGGTCTGAAACTGGTAACCTTCCAGCCGTTCCGTGATTTTGAAGGCATGCCCGAACCCCAGCGCACCCGCGCGTTTGAACGTGCCGAACGCAAGTTCGATCTGATGGAAGAACTGGGTACCGATCTTTTGATGGTCTGTTCGAACGTCTCGCCGCATTCGCTGGGCGGGCTTGATCGTGCGGCAAAAGATCTGGCCGAACTTGGCGATCGTGCGGCAAAACGTGGGCTTCGCATTGCGTTCGAAGCCCTGTCCTGGGGCAAACATATCAGCGACTATCGCGATAGCTGGGAAGTGGTGCGGCGCGCCAATCACCCCAATGTCGGTCTGGTGCTTGATACCTTCCACATTATGGCGCGCAAGGTGCCACTTGATGCGATTGCATCGATCCCCGGCGACAGGATCTTTCTTGTGCAGGTCGCCGATGCGCCGATCCTTGAAATGGACCCGCTTTCATGGAGCCGCCATTTCAGGTGCTTTCCGGGGCAGGGGGACTTTCCCCTTGATGAATTCATGAGCAATCTGGCCCGGACCGGTTATGACGGGCCACTGTCACTTGAAATCTTCAATGATCAATTCCGCTCAAGCTCGACCAAAAACGTTGCCAAGGATGGTTTGCGTTCGCTGATTTATCTGGGCGATGGCATAGAGGGTGTGAAAGTCGGGGAAAAGGCGGTTGCCCTGCCGCCAAAGGCGCATGCCCGCAATGTCGAGTTTGTTGAATTCGCGGTCGAAGAAGAAAACGCCGAAAAGCTTGCCGCCCTGTTTGCCGGGCTGGGTTTTGAAAAACGCGGCAGCCATAAATCCAAGGCCGTCACATGGTGGAAGCAGGGCAATATCAATCTTGTCATCAATTGCGACAAGGATGGTTTCGCGCATTCCTATAACATCGTGCATGGCCCGTCGGTTTGCGCGGTGGGGCTTAAGGTCGATGATGCAAACGCATCGCTTAAACGCGCGCAATCCCTTTTGGCATCACCCTTTGTCCAGTCCGTTGGCCCGGGCGAAATCGAAATGCCCGCCATCCGCGGTGTGGGCGGCAGTCTGGTCTATTTCCTTGATGATCAAAGCGAACTGGCGCGCATCTGGGATGTCGAATTCGAAGCATCGACAACTGCCGACAAACCGGCAAATGACGCCAACCTGAAATCGGTCGATCACGTTTCCTATTCGATGCAGTACGAGGAAATGCTGACCTGGGTGCTGTATTTCACCTCGATCTTCGATCTTGGCAAAATGCCAACGGTCGATGTGCCCGATCCCGGCGGGCTTGTGCAAAGTCAGGTGGTTCAGGGTGAGGATGGCGGGGTGCGGCTGATCCTGAACGGATCGCAAAGCCCCCATACCCAGCATTCACAATTCCTAAGCGAATTCTTTGGAAGCGGCGTGCAACATGTCGCACTTTCAAGTGGCGATATTTTTGCGAGTGTCGATTTTTGCCGGAAAAATGGTGTTGAAGTTCTGCCAATACCGGAAAATTACTATGATGACATCGAGGCGCGCTTTGGGCTTGATCCCGATCTTCTGGATCGACTGAAAGCTGCCAACATCCTTTATGATCGTGATGATGACGGCGAGTATTTTCAGGTCTATACCAAGACCTTCGCCAACCGGTTCTTCTTTGAACTGGTCGAACGTCGCGATTATCGCGGGTTTGGTGCGGCCAATGCACCCATCCGGCTGGCATCGCAAACCCGTATGAACCGGCGCAGTCAGACGTCGAAATAAGCAAACCATTTCAGGGGATCAGGAAACCATGAGCGTTTCGGAAATTCTTGTCATTAACGGCCCGAACCTTAACCTTCTGGGGCAGCGGCAACCGGAAATCTACGGCTATGACACTTTGGCAAGTATCGCGGATAAATGCGCGTCCCTTGCCGAAACGCTGGGGGTTTCCGTCCGGTTTGAACAGTCAAACCACGAAGGCAGCATTGTCGATTTCATCCATGATGCACGGCAAAAATCGGCGGCGATCATCATCAATGCCGGGGCCTATACCCATACATCAGCCGCCATTCATGACGCGCTGAAAACATTCGATGGCTATATCATCGAACTGCATATCTCCAACCCGCATGCCCGCGAAGAATTCCGCCACCACAGCTGGATCAGCCCGGTTGCCAATGCCGTGATGGCCGGTGCCGGTGCCTATGGCTATGAACTGGCAACGCGTCTTGCCGCGGAAAAGATTGCGCAGACCAAATAGGGTGATGGTGCCCGGGTCCGAAACAACAAAGGCAGCATTGAATGCTGCCTCGGACTGCTGAACAGCTCACAGATAACATTCCTTCAAGACACAATTCCCGCAAAGCCTGCCCCCGTGAAAGCGGGGGCGCCAATCCCGTCTCCTGCAACAGGGTATGGATTCCGGGTCTTCGCTCTGCTCCGCCCGGAATGACGATTGTGATCAACCGCCAAGCCAATCCCGCCAGCCAACCAACCCCTCTGCCCCCGGCATCGCCAAACGCCACCGACCGGACGGCCCACGCCCCGGACGGCCCCCGCTGCCCCGAACGACGCTCGCTCTCGGTTGCCCCAAAACGCACCTCACCCCAAGGGCCACAGCGTTGCCGAATGGCAGGCACACAAATCCCGCCATCGATGACCGGCCTTTCGGCATGTCCGACGCACCATCGGCCCGCTGACAACCGATCCTGCCAGCCGCTCCCCGCCAGCCACCCCGGCCCCCCGGCCAATCGATCCAATGCAGACGCAATCCGGGCGCAATTTGGGCCCGCTGATTCTCGGCATTGTCACGCTTCATCGACCGGACTGGACCAAACCAGACCAGCCTCGCCCCGGCTATCCCAGCCCCGAACAAACGCCCTTGCCCCAAGGACACATTTCTCCCGTCATGATAAACACCCGTTTTTCGCAAATTTCGCGTGGCCTTACGGCAAGAACACACCACCGCCGTAATGGCTTTTCCATGCGCCATTGACGTCCCTTTGGCGACGCCGCCCCCGCCGTTTCATCCCGTCAGATCGCTGCCCTGTCATCGTCTCATTCCTGTTTTGCCGCCCGAAACGCAAAAACCCGCAAAAGCGGATCACGCTTTGCGGGTTTTGTCTCCGGACCCATTTGTCCTGTTGACTTTATCTTTATGACATAACGAAAAGAACAAATCAAGAACTTTTTTCAAAAAAAACGGAAAAAGTTCTCGGCCGATGCTCTGCGTGACCAAAAAGATATATTTATCAATATCCTAGGCAGAATTGAATGCTGCCCTTCTGTTTTCAGGAACGGTTCGCGATCAAACTGCGCTGCGTGATCGAAGGGCTGCGGCCAGCGTGCCGTCATCAAGGTAATCAAGTTCGCCGCCAACCGGGACCCCGTGCGCCAGGCGTGTAACCTTGACCCCGGTTTCGATCAGGCGTTCGGTGATGTAATGTGCCGTGGTCTGGCCATCAACGGTCGCGTTGGTCGCAAGGATAACTTCCGTCACAGCCTCGTCACGTGCCCGTTCGATCAACTGGTCGATACGCAGATCATCCGGCCCAACCCCGTCAAGCGGCGACAATGTCCCGCCCAGAACATGATATTGCCCCTTGAACGCCCCGGCACGTTCCAGCGCCCAAAGATCCTGCACCTCCTCGACCACGCAAATTGCATCGCGGGTGCGATTGCGGTCGGCACAGATGTGGCACGGATCGACCACATCAATATTGCCGCAAATGCCGCAATTGGTCATGGCATTGGCGGTTTCTTCCAGCGCGTGGGACAACGGGATCATCAGGGTTTCGGGCTTTTTCAGCATCTGCAAAACCGCACGCCGTGCCGACCGCGGACCAAGCCCCGGCAGCCGTGACAGAAGCTTGATCAGATTTTCGATTTCCCGTCCGTTCATGATGGTCCCGTCTTGCGGTTGATCTTGTGATGACTGTTTCTGATAGCTTGTATCAAAAACAAAGGGCGGCGCAATGCCACCCTTTGATTTATGCGGCATGACCGCAATTTGATATCGGTTTTGCCGATCAGAATGGAAGTTTGAAACCTTCCGGCAGGTTGAGTCCACCGGTGACGTCCTTCATCTTGTCCTGAACAGCGGCTTCGACCTTGACCTTGGCGTCGTTATAGGCCGCAACGATCAGGTCTTCGAGGACTTCGGTATCCTCGGGATCGACAATGCTTTTGTCGAGTTTCAGGCCGCGCATCTCGCCCTTGCCGTTCAACATGACCTTGACCATGCCAGCCCCGGACTGGCCTTCGATTTCAAGTGCAACAAGTCCTTCCTGCATTTCCTGCATTTTGGACTGCATCTGCTGGGCCTGTTTCAGCATCCCTGCAAGGTTCTTCATAGCTCGTCGTCTCCTTCGAGATAAAATGCATCATCGTAAACGGAACCGCTGTCATCCTGCTCGCCCTCGGTTTCTTCCTGTCCCGGTGGCAGATGGACGGCAACGATTTTTGCCTTGGGTAATCCGTCAAGGATCGCCTTGACCAGCGGATCAAGTGATGCATCCGCCTTGCGCTGTTCAAGTTCCTCGAGTTCCTGTTCCTTAAGGGTCGGCGCACCTTCTTCGCGTTCCGAAACACTGACCAGCCAGCGATGACCGGTCAGATTGTTCAGGGTTTTGATAAGCTGGCTCGACAGATCCGCACGCGCCCCGCGCGCCGGACGGAATTCAATGCGACCCGGTTCGTATTTCACCAGATGCATATAGTTTTTAAGCTGGATCGCAAGTGCGGTTGTTTCCCGCTCTTTCGACAGCAATTCGGCGACTTCGGCAAAGGTTTCGGGCAGCTTGGCATAAACCTGCTGCGGGGCCTGTTCTGGCTCACCCAGCGGATCAGGGCGCGCATGGGCAACCGCCGCCCCGCCGCCATTAACCACCTGCATGCGCGGACCCGGTCCACCACCGCCATTGCCACCACCGCCGCCTTGCGGGGCATTACCGGATTTGTTCAGATCATTGCGCAGTTTCTTGATCAGATCGCCCGGGGGGGGCATTTCGGCGGCATAAGCCAGCCGGATCAGGATCATTTCGGCGGCCTGGATCGGGCTTGGTGCAATGCGGGTTTCTTCCAGCCCTTTAAGCAGCATCTGCCACGCACGGGTTAATTGTGGCATGGCAAGCTTGGCGGCAATTTCCTTGCCGCGGTCGCGTTCGATCTGCGACACGCCCGGATCATTTGCCGCCTCGGGTGACAGCTTCACACGCGTCAGCCAGTGGGTCAGATCAAGCATATCCTGCAACATCACCGCCGGATCGCCGCCCAGTGCATATTGCGCCCCCAGCAATTCCAGCGCTTCGTTGATTTCGCCCTTCATGGTCCGGTCAAACAGATCGAAAATCCGCGACCGGTCTGACAGGCCCAGCATATCGCGGACCTGCTGGGTGGTGACTTTGCCCGCACCATGCGAAATCGCCTGATCCAGAAGGCTCATACCGTCACGAACCGATCCGTCAGCCGCACGTGCAATCAGGGCCAGCGCCTCGTCCTCGATATCGGCATGTTCAAGGGTTGCGATGCGTTTGTAATGAGCGGCCAGTTCATCAGTCTGAACCCGGCGCAAATCAAAACGCTGGCAACGCGACAGAACGGTGATCGGAATTTTGCGGATTTCGGTGGTCGCAAAGATGAATTTCACATGCTCTGGCGGTTCTTCCAGCGTTTTCAAAAGCGCGTTAAACGCACTTTTCGACAGCATGTGCACTTCGTCGATGATGTAAATCTTGTAGCGGGCCGATGTCGGTCGATACCGAACGCCTTCGATCAGTTCGCGAATATCGTCAACACCCGTGCGTGACGCGGCATCCATTTCCAGAACGTCGACATGACGGTCTTCGGCAATCGCGCGGCAATGCTCGCAAACACCGCATGGCTCGATGGTGGCATTGCCTTTGCCATCCGGTCCGATGCAGTTCAGCGCGCGCGCAATGATGCGGGCGGTCGTGGTTTTACCGATCCCGCGCACCCCGGTCAGAACAAATGCATGCGCCAGTCGACCGCTTTCAAGCGCATTCGACAGCGTCTTGACCATCGGCCCGTGGCCAATCAGCTCGTCAAAGGTTTTCGGGCGATATTTACGGGCAAGAACCTGATATTCGCTTTTGGGTGCCTCTTCGGCCTTTGGGGCAGTCACAGATGCAGGTGCCGCTGCGGCGGGTTCCTGTTCCATATCAAGCTCTGGCGCCTCAGCCTCGGGCGTTTCTGGTGCTGACGTTTCGGTGCTGTCGATCTGATCCGTCATTCATCCGGTCCGGCATGTTTCAATGTGCTTTGGTTTTAGCAGCTTCGCCCCCGCATGGGAAAGACCAAGTGGGAAATTTCCCACACAAAATTCCATAGCAGGCATGATGCTGCAAAGCATGGCGGAAACATGTGACTTTTGGGGGATATAAAGGGTGAGAGACTGAACCGCGACCCGGAAAAACTCGTTACGGCTGCTACCTTCCGGTCCTGACCGGGTTGGCGAGCGGTCCGTCCACGGCCAGCCTCTCGCCCCCTATATCGCGCAAGGAACCATAAAACGCAAGGCCCGGCTTTGATTTTTTGATAAATCGCATGATCGTGGCTTTGACGGCGGGTTTGGTCGCGCTAATGTCGGTACCCGTCACCTGAATATGCTGACCCACCATATTGAATTACGGGACTCGATCCCGTCTCTGGTGGATCCAACCAAGGAATTGCCCCGAAATGGACAGGCTGTTTTATGAAGCAACAGATCTGGATCGCGATGCCCAGTTGCGCACCCGGGAAAACTGGCGCGAACTGTTGCTGGCTGAGGTAACCGTCAAAATCCTGATTTGCCATGGTGGTGATCCGCTTTTTGCCTGGCCCGAAGACATGAACGAGCATGAATTGGTCGTTGTGGGCGGCCCGGCCTTGCCGCATCTTGATCTCGAAATCGAACGGGCAAACTGGATCTATATCGGTCGACAGGGCGGCGAGGCGGTCATTGCGATTGATATCGAACCGGTTATTTCCGACCGTGATGATGCCATTCGTCGGCTTGGGGGTGGATTTGGCGATATGCGCAGCCGCATGGCAGCCCTTTCGGAAGACGAAGCCGCCTTGGCTGCCCAGGCCCGCGCCATTTTCAACTGGCACCATAAACACCGTTTTTGTGGTGTTTGTGGTCACCCCAACCATGTGATGGAAGCCGGTTATCGTCTGCAATGCAGTAATCCGGCATGTGGCACACCGCATTTCCCGCGGATTGATCCTGCGGTCATCATGCTGATCCATCACAATGATCATGTGTTGCTGGCGCGCTCACCACAGTTTCTTCCGGGGACCGTTTCTGTGCTTGCCGGGTTTGTCGAGCCGGGCGAAACCCTTGAACAGGCGGTTGCGCGCGAAGTGTTCGAAGAAGTCGGGATACGCATCAAACGTGCGCGTTATATTGCATCTCAACCATGGCCTTTCCCCGGTTCACTGATGCTGGGTTTCGTCGCCGAGGCAGAAACGACCGACATCGTCATTGATGAAAAGGAAATTGAATTTGCGATGTGGGTGCATCGCGACGATGTTGCCGGGCTCCCCGAAAAGGGCATCAACCTTCCCCGTCCGATTTCAATTGCACGCTACCTTCTGGAAAATTGGCGCGAAGGCCGCATATAGAAGGGACCAGCGTCATATCCTGATACAAATCCGGAGCCGACGCGCATTGGCAATTTATAGTGTGCGAAAAGGGAGAGGCTTCTGATGCAGGGGATATCTCGTTGGTTTTGTTATATGTCGAGCGTATTGGTTTGTTGGGTGGTTGCCACAGTGGCCAATGCTGACACCAAGAACGCGATACCTGTTAAGGTTGGCGCCTATGAATATGGCGTCGTCTATTTTTTTGAAAATGATAAACCTTCAGGTTTCACCCCGGAATTGATTGCAGACCTCAATGCCATCCAATCGAAATACTTTTTCGAGTTGGTCGAAACATCGTCACGTCGTCGCTACAACGATCTTGCGATGGGGGGCTTCGATCTCATTTTGATGGAAAGTCCCGACTGGGATTGGAGAGATCAGGATGTTCTGTTTTCTGATCCCATTGTTGTCGAATATGATTTATTCATTGCCCGCAAGGACGACGTTCCGGGGCCAGGTTGGTTCGACGATATAACCCGACATGAGATTCTTTGCGTACTGGGGTTCCACTATAAATTTGCCTCTTTCAACGCCAATCCTGAGTATTTGCAAGATCATTTCGGTGTTTTGTTCCACTATGACGAACAACAATTGTTCGACCATTTGTTGGACGGAGAAGGTGACGTTGGCATTGTTTCGGCAGGATTTCTGGCAAGAGCCTATGCAAAAAATCCGGAACTGAGTCAGAGAGTATTTATTGGACCAAGCCCTGATTTCAGCTACGAGCTGGTTGCGGTTCTTTCAAAACAGTCGGCGATATCGCTGGCTGAGTTCAATGATTTAATCCGGATAGTGAAAAGGGAAGGAAATATCGCGCAGGAATGGCGCGATATGCACGGAAATTTGCCAACAGGTTAAGCTTTTGGCCTCAATTGCCGTCAGTCTAGTGGCGGGATTCGGGCAATCACATTGCGACGCAGACTTTCAGGACGTTCACGCCAAGGCACGATGCCGTCATCTGTTTCCGCGTATTTTGTGGCAAGTTCCTGCAGATCAGCGATCATGTTTTCCGGATCAATATTTCCGTAAACATAACCCCATTTTCCCATGCCATTCAGCGCAACCGAACAGCCCGACTTGCAATTGGTCAGGCATTCAACGGCCCTGATTTCAAACGGTATGTCCAGCAACGCCCCGTTTTCGACCATTTTATCAAACAGTATCCGACCGTGACGTGGCTCCGTTGCCCCTTCGGTCGAGGATGCGGTGCAGGTCGTGCAGATATTCAGGCGGGCTTTTGGGGACATGGTATCCGTCATGATTATGGTGTTTGCGGAGGCGCATAAAACCAGCTTGCCGGTTATCGGGTCAAGCAATCATCTGGTGGTTCTATCGACCCTGAAGACCTTTGCCTGCAAGAATTCCGAAAACAGATTTTTCAATTCGGGATCTGCGTGTGGCCGATTGTTTGGCACCAGAAAAATAAAGATTGTATCCCCGCTGCCGCCCCGGTGTCAGGGCCTTGAACGCTTTTTCAAGATCAGGATTTTTTGAAAATTCATCCAAAAGTTCAGCCGGAAGCTCAAGATTTTCCTTTTCGCTGAAATCAATCTTCAGGCCGGATTTTTCGACTTCGATGGCAACTTTGATATAGGCCTTCAGAGCATTTTCTTTTGCTCTGATTTCTTCAGCCGACGTAAAATGAATGCGGCGCATTGCCTTCGAATTTTCACCCGGTTTCGCAAGAACACCCTCAGGGTCCTCCATCAACGCGCCCTTGAAAAATCCAAGCGCGCAATCATCTTTCATCCCGTAAATCATAAGGATATTTTTGCCCTCCGACGTGTAGCAAAGATTACCCCACTTCACGTCTTCGATCAGCCCACATTCAAGAATAATTGATCTTAGCGCTTTGCGTTCTTCGTGCCACTTCTCCTGCGCTAGAAGCGCATCGACCTTTGCTGCCAAACTCGTCATTTATTGAAACTCCGACGACCCTTTTTTCTCTATCCCCTATTCAATCAGCCGGTTGCGCGGATGGTCAAGTTATCATCATTGATATATTCGCTTACAAAACCCTGGATCGTTGCGGCAAGCTGGCGACCCACCAGCGGATGCGTCGCATCCGACAGCATCAGGGCCACACCGACCGCGGGCAATGGCGGGAAACCGTCGCGACTTTCAAGAATCTGAAACTCGTCCGTGACGCTGGCTGCTGCAAGGGCCGCGACGCCAAGTCCGTCACGTACCAGATGCAAAAGCGATGCGGCCTGCCGCGTGGTGGCAAGTAAGTTATATGGCCGGTTCGTCTTTGAAATTGCATCAATCGCCCATGCATGGAATTTGCAATCTTCCTCTGGCAAGACAAGCGACAAGGGATCTTTTAGGTGCTGCTGGTGTACTGGCGAACTGACCCAGACACCGGCCTCGTGACGCAGGAAATATCCCTCTTCGCCTTTCTCCGACCGGCTGATGATCGATAAATCAAGCTCGCCCTGATCCAGCATTCGGCGCAAAAAGATCGTCGGATTGACGGAAATGAAAAACTTGGCCTCTGGATAACTCGCCTGTATTGCACGCAATACAACAGGAAGGATTTTCTGGGTGTAATCGTCCGGGCAACCGATACGGATGGGGCGACTGGTACTGTGATCGCGCATTTTGCCCATTGCCTCGTCCTGCAATGACAATATCCGTCGTGCATATCCGACAAAGGTGATGCCTTCGGATGTCAGGAACACATTGCGGCCTTCACGTTCAAACAGCTTGTTGCCGACAAGATCTTCCAACCGCTTCATCTGCATGGAAAATGCCGATGGAGTGCGGCCGATCCGATCCGCAGCACGGTTGAAACTGCCACATTCGGCAAAGGCGACAAAGCTTCGGAGCAGATCGGAATCCATGGAACATCCTTTGATCAGAAATAATGATCAATAAATTTGAACAGTCTGGTCAAAACTATTCGATTGTTTGCCAACGAGCCAGAACCAATTATCGCCCCTGGCCGGCCACTGCTGTTTTGCAAGTGCCAAAGGAATACTGAAATGATCCTTCATGATTTTTTACCTTCGGGAAACGGTTACAAAATCCGTTTGCTGTTAACCCTTCTCGGCAAACCGTTTGATCTGGTCGAGCATGACATCACCAAGGGTGAAACCCGCACGCCCGAATTTCTGTCGCGCATCAATGCCAATGGCAAAATCCCTGCGCTGGAATTTGACAATGGCCGGGTTCTGGTCGAAAGCAATGCGATCCTGATCCACCTTGCCGAAGGAACACCTTATTTGCCGACCGATGCGTGGGAACGCACGGAAGTCATGCAATGGCTGTTCTTTGAACAATATGATCATGAACCAACGATTGCTGTTTTGCGCTCATGGGTCGGTGTCAAGGGCATGCCTGAACATGCAGATATTCTGGTGCCGATGAAGCGGGCTGGTGCGAAAAAGGCGCTGGATCTGATGGAAAAGCGGTTGGCGGGGCACAACTGGCTGGTCGGGGACGCACTGTCGATCGCAGATATATCCCTGTATGCCTATACCCACGTCGCTGAAGAAGGCGATATCGACCTTTCGGTATATCCGGGCATCCGTGCGTGGCTTGATCGTGTTGCGGCTTTGCCGGGCTATATTCCGATCTCGTGGAAGCCCTGATTTTCCGGGGATAAAGAAAGCAACCGCCCCGATGCCGGAAAATATATTGGGGGAATCCGGAACGGGGCGGCTGCAACATCCAATGCGCGAACCAGTTAGCGCAAAGGCGAAAGGAAAAGGAAGGTGCGTGGGGCCTCTATGCCGTCCGCAAAATCCTGTCCGGTAACAGCGGGTCGGTCATAGCCGCAGAATGGCGTGCCTGAAAATTTTTGAACGCCGTATCCAGATTTGGTACTTCTGCCAGAATTTCCGGTCCCCCGGGCATTGCTTTGAGATAGTGGATCATGGGCATGATCAGCATATCTGGAATGGTGAAACGCTGGCCGAATAACCAGCCATCATCATAATGCGGATCAAGAATTTTAAGGTCATGGGCAATAAGATCGCCCATGCGCTTCATGCGGGCCGCAAAACCCGGGTCATTGCGCTGTTTTGTATCGGCAAAAACCATCGGGATGACAAATTGCCGTACGATTTGTGTATTCAGCCGCGTCGTGGCGACACTGATCCATTGTTCCATGCGCGCCACTTTGTCCTTTCGCACCGGGCGCAATAGGGGCCCGTCAAACGCATCATCAATGTAACGGCAGATCGCACTGGTTTCGTACAGAACCAGATTGTCATGAACCAGAACCGGTACCTTGCCGAACGGATTGAATTGCAGCAATTCCGGTGTTGGCTCTGCACCTGGGGATGGAATGCCTTTGGTGTGGAACTCGAACGAAATCTGTTTCTCGATACAGGCAATCCGTACCGTGCGCGCGAGACTGCTGCGCGGCATGCCGTAGATGATCACCTTGGACATCGCAAAATCCTTTGCATCTGTAGTGGCGTGTCGTTGCGGTTGCGTGGCTCTGAATCAGCGCCCCGTTGCGCGAGAGTTGCCAACAGGATTACGCACGACATAATATGTTCAAGAACATATTATAAAAATGTGCGAGCCTTGTTTTCCGTCACCTCAATCGGAGCCAGATCATGCCTTACAGTCCGGATCACAAACCAAAGACGCGGCTGAAAATAATCCGATCGGCAGCCAAGCTTTTCAAAACGGTCGGCTATGAAAATGTGACGATCGATCAGGTGATGGCCAATGCGGGACTGACGCGCGGCGGGTTTTACGCGCATTTCAAAAACAAGGAAGACCTGTTTGTCGCCACCGTAGACAGCGGTATTAACCTTTTGTCAGAACCGATCCTGTCGCGTTTGCGCAGAGCAGAAAAATTCGGCCTTGATTGGACCACGGCCTTTGCTGATCTCTATCTGTCGAACCAGCACCTCAATCATCCCGGCAAGGGATGTGCGTTGCCGACGCTTTCAACCGAAGTTGCCCGGTCGGGCGAACGGGCGCAAAAAGCCTTTTCCAAGGTGATCCGCGGGGCGTGTGGCAGGCTTGCCGGAAAACTCGCACTCGAAGAACGCGGTATAGTCCCGATGACCCGCGAAGAAGCCGATGAATGGTTTGAAAACCCGCCACTTGATGAAATCAGCAAGGAATACCGCATCAATGCGACCGCGATGCTGTCGATGATGGTCGGTGCAATGGTTCTTGGACGTGCGGTTGATGAGGAAACTGCTGAACTGATCCTCAGTTCGGTGCGAAAAACGGTGCCGCGGCTTAAATCACCGCAGAAAAGCGGAACTGATGCGGCGCTTTGACCGGCCGAAAACACGATCTAGGCCTTGATCAGCGTTTCATCGCAAGTGGTGCAACCTGGCCTTTGCGTTGTGCAATCATTTTCTGTTCTGCAATCGCACCGGCTTCATCGGTTAGGAAGGTAAATATCCCGAACCGGCGTCCCTTGGTCACCGGCATTGCTTCATGCAACAGTGAACAGGAAAAGACGACGGCACCCCCGGCAGGCGGCGCGTAAAGGCCGCGACCATACTCGGGAAAACGAACCTGCCCGCCTTCGTAAGTTATCGGGTTCAGGTTCAGCGACACTGCAAATCGACGATGTGCGGTAAATGCGGTGCGATTGTCCCGGTGGCGACCGAAATGTCCCTTGTCGGCGGCGTCATAACACCCGATCCTTAGGGCTTCCATGCTTGCCGTTCTGAACTGGAATGCCTTGAACAGTTCCGGGATAACCCGCCCCACAAGTCGGCTTTTGACTTTCTCAAACAGCACTTCATCCAGAAGGACAACGTCATTGCGCTTTTTGATGTCGGATTTCGCCGTGCTGCTGTTTTCCGTCCCCTTGGATACACCATCCGCACGCTTTTCACCGGCTTCCCAATAGGAAATCAGCTCCTGACACAATTCCGGTTCCAGAATGTCATGCAGCAACATGACCGGTGCCTGGCGATTGATCACGTCTGATTTGCTTCCGGCGTGGATTGCCTTGCAGACGTCAATGCCGTTATCAACATCCGCAAACGATGCGTTGAACACCAGCCGATGATTTGGATCGATCAGAAGCATTGAGGGGCCAGTAACGCCAAACAGCTTTTTGACCGCGTTTTCCGCGTCATAAAGCTCGGTTGCCTTGGCGTTTGACTTTGCTGCCTTCCTGGGGCTTTTAGTGCCGCCGATGATCAGAAAAGTCAGGGTCTCGCAACCCGCGACCTGATCGAGAAACCGATCAATTTCCTGCCATGTTTCCTTGGTCGGTTTTTCATCCAGCAACCAAAGCGCAAGTGTGTTTCCCGCGATCAGTTGATCTGTCAGGTCGACCGTTTGTCCGGCGGTATCGGGCAGGACGATTTTCGGGACAATGTCACCTTTGGCAATCCGAATTGAACTGGTTGCGGCCTTCGGTGTCTCTGCCATTTCCCTGATCCCCCGATCCATTTAAATCTATCCGGCCTTTCTCAGACTTTCGCAAAGTACCCCGAAAGAATATCGGCGTAAATCACGACCAGTTTTTCGATATCATCAATCATCGCATGCTCATCGACCTTGTGCATGCTTTGCCCGACAAGGCCAAATTCCGCAACTTCGCAATATTTGTGGATGAAGCGCGCATCCGAAGTGCCACCCGTTGTGCTCATATCCGGTCGGTGGCCAGTGACTTTTTCCGAGGCATCGGAAATAAGGGCTGCCAGTCTGCCCGGCTCGGATACAAAGGCTTCGCCGGAAATCTTGACTTTAAGGTCATGGGGACCGGCATGTGCGGCACAGGTTTCACGGATCCATTTTTCCAGATCGACACCCTGATGCAGGTCATTGAAACGGATATTAAATGCAGCACTGACCCTTGACGGAACCACGTTGGTCGCCGGATTCCCGGCATCGATGGTGGTGACTTCCAGATTGCTTGGCTGGAAATGCGGGGTGCCCTGATCGAGTTCATGCGTGGTCAGTGCATTGAGGACCTTTAACATGCGCGGTACCGGGTTATCTGCCAGATGTGGATAGGCAACATGACCCTGCGCGCCATAGATCGTCAGCCAGCCGGTGATAGAACCGCGGCGACCGACTTTCATCATCTCGCCGAGATATGTCGGATTGGTCGGCTCGCCAAGAAGGCAGACATCAAGTTTCTCGCCATGCTTGTCACACCAGTCCAGCAGCTTGATCGTGCCGTTCACCGCATCGGCTTCTTCATCACCGGTAATCAGGAAGCTGATGCTTTCGTCAAAATCGGGATGGGTCGCCAGAAAGGCGTCAACGGATTCAACGAAACAGGCAATGTTGGTTTTCATATCAACCGCGCCGCGCCCGAACAGACGGCCATCCTTGATTTCGCCACCAAATGGATCAACAGTCCAAGCCGCGACATCGCCCGCCGGAACCACATCAGTATGCCCGGCAAAACAAAAATTGCGCCCTTTGGTTCCCAGCCGCGCATAAAGGTTGTCTATGCTGTCCCAGCCGTCTTCGTGAAACACTTTTCGTTTGCAGTCAAAACCACGTGCTTCAAGGGCTGTCTGCAAGACATCAAGCGCACCGGCATCCGCAGGGGTGACGGACGGGCAGCGGATCAGGGATTGGGCAAGATCAAGGGCGGCGGACATTTGATATTCTCTTGGCTTCTTGATGAACGAGTAGGATTAAAAATCCATCATGGATGTTTCAAGTGAAACATTTGATGTGCAAAGGGGCGAAACGGCATTCCGCTTCGCCCCTTATAGATCATTAGAAAATCCGGTGACAGAAATCAGTCACGCAGCAATTCGTTGATCGAGGTTTTCGAACGGGTTTTTTCATCCACACGTTTGATGATGACCGCGCAATACAGGCTCGGCCCCGGTTTGCCATCGGGCAATGGCTTGCCCGGAATGCTGCCAGGAACCACAACCGAGTATGCCGGAACGCGGCCGACAAAGGTCTCGCCAGTGGTGCGGTCGATGATCTTGGTTGATGCGCCGATAAACACACCCATCGAAATCACGGCACCTTCTTCGACGATAACACCTTCGACGATTTCCGAACGCGCCCCGATAAAGGCGTTGTCTTCGATGATGACCGGACCGGCCTGCAGGGGTTCAAGCACGCCACCGATACCGGCACCACCGGAAAGATGAACGTTTTTGCCGATCTGTGCGCAGGAACCGACCGTTGCCCAGGTATCGACCATCACGCCGGTATCGACATAGGCACCAAGATTCACAAAGCTCGGCATCAGAACGGTGCCCGGTGCGACATAGGCCGAACGGCGCACGATGCTGCCCGGTACGGCCCGGAAGCCGGCATTTTTGAATTCAGCTTCACCCCAACCTTCAAATTTCGACGGGACCTTGTCCCACCAGTTGGTGTTTTCGCCGGGGCCGCCGGAAATGGTGGTCATGTCATTGAGACGGAAGGACAGAAGAACCGCCTTCTTGGCCCACTGATTGACAATCCACTTGCCGTCTGTCTTTTCGGCAACACGCAGTTTGCCGCTATCAAGTGCGGCAAGCGTCTGGTCGACGGCCTTGCGGATTTCACCCTGGGTGGCGGAGCCGATTTCGTCGCGGTTTTCCCATGCGACGTTGATCACGCCTTCAAGTTCTGTTCTGTCCATTTTCAGAAGTCCTTGCGGTCAGCCTTAATTTCATGTCGGGCGGAGAATGGTCAAAGCCTGCTGTGAAGTCAACTCCGCCAGTTTACGTAGTTCCGGCTTTTGGGTGCCCTGATTCTGACCCGCGCAAGAATTACCCGATCACGGCGCCAAGCTCAATCTTGGAACCATGACAAATTTACCTGAAACCGGTTTTAGGCCGGACCGTTGCCCAGTTCGCGTAAGAAATGCACCAGATTGTTGGTTTCGTGGTCGATCCTGGGATCGTCGCGGCCAACCTGCGCCCATTCCTCATCAGTATGGACCCATACGGTCGTCATGCCCATGTCCTTTGCCGGAAGCAGATTTTTGGCCATGTCTTCGAAATAGATCGCGCGCGTTGGATCAATTGCATCGCGTGCAAGCAATCGGTCATAGGGCTGGCGTTCGGGCTTGGGGATATAGTCGGCGTCGACGATGTCAAAGATGGTTTCGAAATGGCTGGCAATGCCAAGGCGATCCATCACCCGTTCGGCATGCCCGCGCGATGCGTTGGTGAAGATTACCTTGCGGCATGGCAGCGCATCCAAAGCAGCCGCCAGTTCCGGCGCAGGATCCATCACGGACAGATCAATATTGTGAACCTTGTTAAGGTAATCCGCCGGATCAATGTCATGTTCGGTCATCAGACCGCGCAGCGTCGTGCCATAGCGGTGAAAATAGCTTTTCTGGATCACATAGGCCTCGTCCGCCGGAAGCCGTAATGTATCACGCACATATTGTCCGATTAGATTCGAGACCTGCGAAAACAGGTCGCATGCCGAGGGATAGAGCGTGTTGTCGAGATCAAAGATCAGGACATTGTCCGGCGCAATACGCGGAATGACAGCAGTGGCAGAAACGATCGAGGGCATGTTGAAGCATTCCGGTTATGGGCGATGGCGGCACAAAGCTACGCGGCGTTCACGACATTCTTTATTATGGGATTACATCCGGTTTGCAAAGGTGCCGACGGTGATTTCGCAATGCAGCATTGTAGGCATGCGGTTTTTGCAACAATTTCAGGATCGAATAATTCGGGGTAGGGGTTTAAAAGCGCAGCCTGAACAAAGATATAGTCAATCTGTGTTTGGAGCCGGGCGGTGCCAGGGGAATGTTCCGAATTTCGGCGCGTTACGCACCCGGAAATGTATTCGCGAAGTTCGAAATCTGTCGGTGCTGTAAAGGCGTTATTAAGGGTGCCATGCAGATGATAGGCGAATTCGTCTTTGCGGATGATGTGACTTCCTGAATTGGGGGCAGGAAGTCGCAAGGATTTCGAGGCAGCGCAAGAGGACCCTTTGGAAAAGCTTCTCAAAAGTCGAACGACGGCACTTCGGAACGAACGGAATCGTTTCGCTGCACTTGCGTTTGTGTGGGGGGATCTTCTGCTTGAACTGGATGACGATCTGAGGATCGTGTTCGCATCCGGGGCGGCAGATGGCATGATGGGCCGGTCCGCAGCCGACCTTGAAGGACATAGTCTGCAATCGGTTCTGGCCCTGCAATTCCGGCCGCTGGTTCAGGAAATGCTGTATGTGGCGCGCCGTCGCGGCCGTATGGACAATATCCAGGTGCGGTTTATTCGCCCGGATGAGCAGTTAAGCGCCCCGGTTTCCATGAGTGGTTATTTCCTGCCCGATCTTGGCGATCATTTCTTTGTTGCCCTGCGCGTTGCGATCAATACGCTACCCCATGATGTGGCGCGATCAATCAGGCGCGATGAGGCAACCGGACTGATGGACGAGGAAAGTCTGTCCCGGGTGGTGACCGAACGCCTGATGGCGCAACGCGAAACCGGTGCAGAACACAAATTTACCTTGATGACATTGAATGCCTTTGATCCGCTTTGCAAACGCATGGAGCAGATCGAACGGGATGAAATGCTGTCCAGTATCGGTGCATTTCTAAGGGCGCATTCCGTTGCCGGGGATACTGCGGGCCGCCTGAATGGCAATCAGTTCGGTATGTTGCACCGGCCCGATGTGCCAGTTGGCGAACTTGAAGATCGGATTGCCGATTGTGCGCGGGACGCCGATCCGGAAGGCAAGGGGGTGGAGATTTCCACGTCTGTTACCGACTTTACGGCCGAAATGATCCCGCCTGGCGATCTTGCTCGCGGGGTGCTTTATTCTATCCGCCGGTTCTGTGACCGGCAGGAGCACGGATTTACATTTTCGCGCCTGATAGGGCAGACCCCCAATCTGGTGAATGATACCTTTTCGGCAATGCGCGATTTCGGCATGCGGGTTGACCGTCTGAAATTCGATGCGGTTTATCAGCCGATCGTGCGGTTGCCATCTGCGGAAATCCATCATTTCGAGGTCTTGGCGCGCTTTTATGATGACGATGGTAATCTTATTCCGACGGAACGACTGATCAGCTTTGCCGAACAGGTCAATATGATCCACAGGCTGGATCTGGCGATGATGCGCCGGACCCTCAAATGGATCCGTAACCAGCTGGACGAGGGCATCGATGCCCGTGTGGCGGTCAACGTTTCGGGTCATAGCATCGAAAACCCGGATTTCTGCCGGTCTGTGATTGCACTGTTTGAACGCAATCGCGACACGATGGGGCAGTTGATGATCGAGATTACCGAAACGGCCGAGATTACGGATATCGATACCGCATCAACCTGGATTTCACGGTTCCGCGATTTTGGTGTTGAAATCTGTCTGGATGATTTCGGTACAGGAGCATCGAATTTCCGATATCTCAGTGCGCTGGATGTTGATTATGTCAAAATAGACGGGGAATCGATCCGGCAGTCATTGAAGGCAACCAAAGGCCGTGCATTCCTTAAATCGCTGGTCGATCTTTGTCATGAACTGAAGGTCGAGGTCGTGGCCGAAATGATCGAAACCGAAACCATGCGCGAAATGGTCACCAAGGTCGGTTTTGACTATGCCCAAGGATATCTTTTCGGTAAGCCCGAAAAGGACATTACGCTTTACTGGCGCAATATTAATGATCCCAAACGGTAGTAAGTTCAGTATCCGTTAGTCACCGTAAAGGTCGCCATTCTGAGCCTGTGTCAAAACCCCGTTAGATTGTTAGCGGGGTTTTGCATAAGCGAGAGTGTTTTCATTTTGCCGGGAAGAGCGAGAGCCTTTCGATGATGTTTTTGACCCTCAGAATGTTGATTTAATTCGTTCTGGTACGATGTCGCCTGTGTCACCGCGTGATGGGCAATTAGTCCGTGGGGGTCATCTACCGCCGACTGAAAATTGTAGTCGACAACCACTTGCGTCTGCCCCATCTCTTCCATCAAAAGCACCGATTGGGTCAAATCGGCTTTCTGCGCACGCAGCTTTGCCAGTGTTGCACGCAGATCGCTCTGGCAATGCAAACAACAGAAAGCGTGCATCAAAAAGCCAGCGGATGATCGACCGCTGGCTTCAGGAAAAAACGTCAACGTATTTTAGGACGGCACAGCTCGGGCAGTTCCGTCGGTTGAAACGAGAATCAATTTTCTGTTTTCAGCAAAAAGGCCGATGCATGCACCGGCCTTTCTTAAATAACGGGTGTCAGTCGCCTTACTCGGCGGCTTTGACTTCGGCGTTGCTGCGGATTGCAGCATCGCGAACGTCGGCAGCGACATGTTCTTCGAACTTCGCGAAGTTCTTTTCGAACAGGCTGGTCAGGTTCGCGGCGGCTTTGTCATAGGCAGCCTTGTCTGACCAGCTTTCACGCGGGTTAAGGACTTCGGCGGGGATGTCACCACACGCGGTCGGGTATGCCAGACCGAAATACGGGTCGGTCGCGAAGTCGGCATTTTCGAGTTCGCCATTGAGCGCCGCGTTCAGAAGGCCGCGGGTATAGGCGATTTTCATGCGCGAACCGACACCATACGCACCACCGGACCAGCCGGTATTGACCAGCCAGCAATTTGCCTGATGTTTTTCCATCAGTTCGCCAAGCAGCTTGGCATAAACCGACGGATGACGCGGCATGAACGGTGCGCCAAAGCAGGCGGAAAACGCCGCGGTCGGTTCCTTGACGCCTTTTTCGGTGCCAGCAACTTTTGCGGTGTAACCCGACAGGAAGTGGTACATCGCCTGTGCCGAGGTCAGCTTGGCGATCGGCGGCAGAACGCCAAACGCATCGCAGGTGAGCATGATGATGTTTTTCGGGTGACCACCACGACCGTTTTCCGATGCATTCGGGATGAATTCGATCGGATAGCTTGAGCGGGTATTTTCGGTGTGACGGGCATCGTCGAGGTCAAGCTCGCGCGATTGCTTATTCATCACAACGTTTTCCAGAACCGTCCCGAAGGTTTGGGTTGTGGCATAGATTTCCGGTTCTACCTCTTTGGAAAGCTTGATCACCTTGGCGTAGCAGCCGCCTTCGAAGTTGAAGACGCCATCTTCGCCCCAGCCATGTTCATCGTCACCGATAAGCGTGCGTGATGCGTCGGCCGACAGGGTGGTTTTGCCGGTACCCGACAGACCAAAGAAGATCGCGGTGTCGCCGTCCTTGCCCATATTGGCCGAGCAATGCATCGGCATGACGCCTTTGGCCGGAAGAATATGGTTAAGAACAGAGAAGATCGATTTCTTCATTTCGCCGGCATACCAGGTGCCGCCGATGATCACCATTTTGCGTTCGAACGAAACGACGACGAATACTTCGGAACGGGTGCCGTCGACTTCCGGATCAGCCTGCAGGCCAGGAGCGTGCAGAACGGTGAATTCCGGTGCGAAGTCGCGAAGTTCTTCTTTCTGCGGCTGAATGAACATGTTGCGCGCAAAAAGATTGTGCCATGCATTTTCGTTGATCACGCGAACCGGCAGGCGGAAACGCGGATCCGAACCGGCATAGCAGTCCTGAACGAACAGTTCGGTGCCCTGGAAGTAAGCGCGCACTTTTTGATACAGGCGCTCGAACACTTCCGGGCTGACCGGGCGGTTAACGTCGCCCCAGTCGATGTCATTCTTGGTGCCTGCCTCTTCGACGATAAAGCGATCCAGAGGGGAACGTCCGGTATGCTCGCCTGTCAGCGCAACAAATGCGCCACCCTTGGCAATTTTACCTTCCTGACGACGGATTGCATGTTCGTAGAGGCCGGCAGCGTCCAAATTCCAGTGAACGGCGCCAAGATTCTTGAGGCCATGGGTTTCAAGGCCTACACGGCTGACAACGGGTCCTGATTGCAGCACGGATCTCTCCTGGTGGGAATTGAGTCTGGGGGTTAATAGTCAATTCTACACAATCGGTATGTGGGTTAACCGTTTGCGTCGCGACATATTGTTACAAAGGTGTCTCAAAAGCAACCTGTCCTTTGGCTCAATACCAAGGAAAACGTAGACGTTTTTGCGTTTGCGAAAAGTCACCTTTCGAAAGTGATAATTAAATCTTCGTTGCCAAATTCAGGACACCTGACCGCGCGATTTTTTACACATTTCGACCAGAATATCGCGCGCTTCGCCGGGGCTGCGGATTGTTTCGGTGAAGTTGACCCGCAAAGGTCGGGAATCGGCAGAATTGCATTCCAAATCCATTCCATCGCAATCAATGGCGACCATTTTCCAACCGTCATTCTTATCCTGATCGGTGAAATATCCGACAATGTCGGCTATCGCATCGGCATGATCGGAATTCATTTGGAAAATGACTTCATCATGGCCATCAATCAGTGGTTGGCAGCCATCAATCACAAACTGGTTCCCCGTTAGTCGGCGCTGTTTGCCAAACCCGCCAACCCAGTAAACCGCCTCTACCGCAACGTGGTAAAAGTCAAAATCGGCGAAATCGGCATATTGGGCGGCATCGGGATGGGTTTGAAGGTAGCGTTGGCGTGTTTCCGGTGCGTGATCGGCAACGGCCCGGCCAAAGATCGTCAGTCTGGCATTATCCGTATCGATCCGCTCGCTTTGTCCGGCATCGATATTGCCGTCGGTGAAAAGAAGCGACAGACGCGGATCACGTCGTAAATGACGGGTATGATCCGCCAGATCGGAAATCAGCAGAATGGGGCTGCCATCAATATGCGCAGCAGGGACAACGATTGACGTCACCGGCCAGCCATCGCCGACCTGTTTGTGATCACAGGCGGTTGTAGCCATCACGGCATGTAAGGCACGTCTCGTCATGCGCCGGAGTTCTGCCGCTGCATTTCCGTTTTGCTGTGCAAGGCTCGACATGCATACGCCCCTTTGATGATCAGGGTTTTTATTTAGGATTGGTTGTTGCCGTCCGCAATGTCTGGTCTGGCTGGGTTACAGGCCTTTGTCCCCGGTCGTGATCAGCGGTTCGGAAATGGTCGAAAGACGCCGTTTGCGGATGGTTTCCAGCAACCGTTTCTTGCTGCCGTCACTCATGCCCATCCATGCACCAATTTCGTCGCCCGTACGAAAGCATCCGGTGCAGTAGCCAGCGGCCGGGTCAAGAACGCAAACGCCAATGCAGGGGGATTTGACAGGCATGATTTTCCAAAGCTGGTAACAGGATTGATTGCCTGCATAGAAAACACAAAGCCCGCCAGGATCAAGAGGGTAATAATCCGGCGGGCTTAGTTATGTGTGGTAATCTGGTGGGGGTGAAAGCCCTAGAGGCGGTCAAACCAGTTGCGGACCTGGCGGTCGGCCTCTTCGCGCTCAACGCCATAGGCTTCCTGAACCAAGCCAACCAGTTTTTCCTGCTGGCCTTCGATCTCATCAAGATCATCGTCGGTGAGGCGGCCCCATTCGCGCTTGACGTGACCACGCATCTGTTTCCAACGGCCTTCAATCTGGTCCCAATTCATCAGGTGTTCTCCTGTTTCTTTCGGGTTGTTTGCTCGTTCGGTCCGGAAATTTTATCTGCATGCCAATGGCATGCTGCTTTTCCGGTTGCCTGATCATAAAACGGCTCGGAGTGTTTTTTGTTCCACGATGCCCGGATTGCTTCCTCTGCCGGGGCAGGGGGGGGCGGCCCGCTGACTTGCCATATTCGCCTTTGAGGGGTATAGCCGAGCCAGTTTTTTCATTGGAGTGTGTGTGAGCGCACCATCGGCGTGCAGCACGGAGGACAATATGCGCGGATATTTCGGGATCGGGATCGAAGGGGCCAGCAAGCCTTTTAACGTGGGCACGCTGTTTCGTTCCGCTCATGCGTTTGGTGCCAGCTTTGCCTTTACGGTGGATGCGGATTTTCGTGATGAACGGGCCAATGTGGCCGACACATCACGTGCGTCCGAGCAGATGCCCTACTATCACTTCCCGGATCACGATCATCTGTTTCTGCCCGATGGATGCCGGATGGTTGGTGTCGAACTGACACCTGATGCGATTGAACTGCCAAGTTTCAAACATCCGTCGCGCGCGGCCTATATTCTTGGGCCGGAACGTGGAAATCTGTCGCAGGAAATGCAGGATCAGTGCGATTTCATCATCAAAATCCCGATGAGCTTCTGCGTGAATGTCGCGATTGCTGCCAATATCGTGATGTATGACCGCCTGATCAGTCTGGGCCGGTTCGCCCCGCGCCCGGTACGTGCTGGTGCCCCGACCGAGCCAAAGCCAGAAGCCTTTTATGGCGGCTGGATTTCGCGCACGCGTGACAAACGCAAAGCAGATCCGGAAAAGTTTCGTCAGGCTCCGCCACCCGATTACAGTGTGATCGACGGGACGCTGGATGACGACGACGATTAAGGCATAAAATGAAGCAACGGCCGCGAGGGAGGGGCGCGGCCGTCGCATTTTCCTGACCCGGTTTCATCGACAGGGGGAGGTCGATGGCAGGTGGCATGGGTCAGGCAATCGGGTTCATCATTTGGTTTCAGGCGGCTTTTGCCGCTGTTTCATCATCTTTGTCACCTTCATCCGCATCGGGAATTTCCGCCTTTTCAGGCAGAATGCCGTGCGGATTGCGCAGCAGGTTGGCAATCATCCGCATCCCGACATCTCCTTGCAGGGTCAGCAGGCTTTCGGGATGGAACTGGACCGCGCTGATCGGCAGGCTTTGATGACGTATCCCCATAACCACACCGTCATTGCTGCGCGCGGTGACTTTAAGGTCAGCTGGCAGGCTTGCCAGGTCGGCAAATAGCGAGTGATAGCGCCCAACAACGATTTCATCGGGAAGGCCTTCAAACAACGGATCAGACGGGTCCAGTTTCACCTTAGACGGTTTGCCATGCATTGGTGTGTCGAGTTGACCAAGTGATCCACCAAAAAATTCGACAATCCCCTGTAAACCAAGACAAACACCAAATACCGGAAGCCCCGCGGCAAGGGCACGTTCAATGCTTTGGCGCAGACCATAATCATCGGGGCGCCCCGGACCCGGGGACAGGAACACCAGATCCGGTTTGAAATCATCAAACGCCTCATCCGGGAAACCGGGGCGGAGCGTTAATGTTTCGGCACCAGTTGCACGGATATAGCTGGCAAGGTTTTGAACAAAGCTGTCTTCGTGATCGATCAGAAGCACGCGTTTGCCAACGCCCGAAATGGTCGGATCAATGGTGGCTTCGTCCTTGGCATCGCGGGTTACGGCATCAATCATGGCCGATGCCTTCAACACGGTTTCGGCTTCTTCGGCGGCAGATTCACTATCAAACAGTAATGTCGCACCCGCGCGAACTTCGGCGACACCCTGTTTGAGGCGCACGGTGCGCAATGTCAGGCCGGTATTCAAGTCGCCATTGCACAGAACCGCGCCGATGGCCCCGCCATACCATGCCCGCGGGCTGCGCTCGACTGTTTCGATATGTTTCATGGCTGCCCGTTTGGGGGCACCGGTTACGGTGACCGCCCAGCAATGCGTCAGGAAAGCATCAAGTGCATCAAAGCCTTCGCGCAGGCGGCCTTCGACGTGATCGACCGTGTGGATCAGGCGGGAATACATTTCGATCTGGCGACGGCCAAGAATACGGATGCTGCCGGGTTTGCAGACGCGTGCCTTGTCGTTGCGATCAACATCGGTGCACATTGTCAGTTCGGATTCTTCCTTGGCCGAATTCAGAAGTGTTCGGATATTTTCCGCATCCTCGATCGCGTCGCGGCCGCGCGCGATGGTGCCCGAAATCGGGCAGGTTTCAATACGTTGGCCGGTGACGCGGACATACATTTCCGGCGATGCCCCGATCAGATGTTCACCGTCCCCAAGATTGATCAGGAAACCATAAGGTGCCGGGTTGCGGCGTTTAAGGCGGCGGAAGATTTCCGACGGTGCCGTTTTGCATTCGGTTCGAAAGACGCGGCTTGGCACGACTTCAAACAGTTCTCCGCGCGCAAATCGTGGCTTGGTATCATCTACGACGGCGGCGTATTCGCCTTTCTTCATATCGTTTTCGACGATTCCGTTTGCACCGTGTGACGGTGGGTGATCCTGTGCGATGCGGTCAAGCCCTGCAGTGCTATGCCCGTCTGGTGCAATGAAGTCATATTCAAAAAGGGTCGCGACCTTGGATGCGTGGTCGACTGTAATCATCTGATCGGGCAGGTAAAGATGGACATCCTTATGATCACTGCTGCGGTCCTGGGTCAGTGCAATTTGTTCGAAATGAAGGGCGATGTCGTAGCCAAAGGCACCGTATAGACCCAAACGTTCCTCGCCCTTGTGGGCAAACAGATCGCGAATGGCCCGGACAACGGAAAACAGGCTGGGTTGTTGACTGCGTTCTTCTTCCGGGAACCAAGCCGCCGCTTTGCCGACATAGCCGTAAAGCCCGTCATCGCCTTTGGTCAGGCCTTCGATATGGGCATGATCGGCAAGGGCGTTTTCAATCACCGGCAAAAGCACCTGGCCGCGATCATTAAGCGCACGGATTGCAAAGCCGCGTTCCCGTCCGGTGATTTCCAGCGGTGGTTTGGCAAATCCCATGTCCCAGCGCGAATAGCGACCCGGAAACTCGTAGCTTGAAGACAGCAAAACACCCTTGGTCCGATCAAGCGCGTCGATCAGGCTTTCGGTGGCATTTTCATAGGTGATTTCTGTCTGGCGGCGAATAACGGCGATGCCGCCATCGGTGGTATATCGATATTCGCTACTGGTTTCAGAAGTCGGGTTGGTCACGTCAAATACTCCGTTTGCGGGGCGCTGCCGCAGGAGCAATGTGACTTTTCAGCAGATAGGAACAAGGTCTGAAAACACAAAGCCGCCTGCGAAGATCAGGCGGCCGGTTGTTTCAGGGCATGATAATTGGCCGCCCGCTTATGCGGACCACCACCAACGATTGGAAATAAGGATTGTGTTCATGCCGTGTGTTTTCATGTTTCAAACTATGATCAGCGATCAGGCGGGCGTCAAGCATTTTGATCAGACGATTATTCGCCCGGTTCGGAAACTTCGAAACGAAGCGGTTTATGGCAATGTGGACAGGACAAAAGATCGTCTTCGTGATTATGATGAATGTCGCGGATGTCGGATATGATGGACTGGGCCTGTTCATCGCTGATGCCAAGTTCGTCCTGATGTGATCGCAGCCTTTTTCGCACGGCCTCGGTCAGGCGTTTTCCCGAAAGCTGATGGGCGGCTTGTTGGCGATAGGCCTCCTCGCGGCGGCGCAGTTCACTGGAAAAGGCGGATGCCAGAATACCGGCAGGCACCGCGACGATGCCGATACCCGTTAGTGAAATCAGACTTGCGATGATTTTACCGAGGGCTGTGATTGGTACGACATCCCCGTAACCGACGGTGGCAAGGGTGATAACGCTCCAGTAAAGGGCACTGGGCAGGTTGCCAAATGCGTCAGGTTGGGCTTCGTGTTCAGCAAGATAAATGGCGCCGGCGCTGAAAACCAGCATGCAGGCCAGCGCCGCGCTTGCGGCACCAAAGATGCCCATCTGCTGACGAAACACCATCAGCATCAGTTCAAGGCCGGTAGAATAGCGGGTGAATTTCAAAAGCCGAAGCAGACGGACAATGCGGATGAACCGCAGATCAATCGACGTGAAAAACAGCAAGAAGACCGGAAGGATCGCAATCAGATCAACCATTGCCATTGGTCGCAGCATATAACGCAAACGCCCCCATTTTCCGGAAAATTCCGGGTTATCGGGGGCCGACCATACGCGCAAGACATATTCAACTGTGAAAATCGCCGTGCAGATCAGCTCAATGACCAGAAACAGTATAAAAAACTGTTCGGCCAATTCATGAACGGTGTCGAGAATGACGCAGATAACATTGATCACGATCAGCGAAGCAAGGATCAGATGTACCGTCAATGACACCCGTGATTGACGGTCGACCCCATGCAGCAAATTCTGAACTTTTGATCGAAGCGTTCTTTCCATTTGACCCCATACGCTAACGGGGCACCAAACACCGCCCGCGATCGTCCGATAATTGCGGGGATCGCTTCAGAAATGGTTAAAGAGGATGCTGATACAGCGCGGTCGGGTACTAGTAACCCTTTGCCGCGCGAATGAAATCGGCAATCTTGCGCGCGTCTTTCACGCCTTTGGTCTTTTCAACGCCAGACGATACATCAACCCATGGTGCACCGGAAATGCGTACCGCATCGGTGACATTATCAGGGTCAAGTCCACCGGCGAGCATCCAGCTGCTTTTGAAACTGCGCCCGGTCAGAAGTGTCCAGTCAAAGCTGACGGCGTTGCCGCCGGGTAGAATGCTTTCTTTGGGCGGTTTAGCATCAAAAAGCAGAAAATCGGCGACGCCATCGAAGTTTGCCGCAGCGGCATCAATGTCATCGGATGTACTGACCGAAACGGCCTTCATGACGCGCAGGCCGAATTTTTCTTTTACTTCTGCGACCCGTTCCGGGCTTTCCTTGCCATGCATCTGGATCACGTCAAGGCGACCGGCCTTGATCGCATTTTCAAGGGCTTCGTCACCAGCTTCAACGAACAGGCCAACCTTAAGGATGCTGTCCGGTACGCGCTCGGTCAAAGTAGTGGCGCCGTTAAGCGATATGTGACGCGGGCTTGGTGGAAAAAAGACATAGCCCAAGGCATCAGCACCGGCACTCATCGCGGCCATTGCGGCGTCTTCGCTATTGATTCCACAGATTTTGACCATGCAGCTCATCGGGGTGTCCTGTCTTGTAGCCAATTCAAACTTCCGTCCAAGTCATTTGGTCCTAGCAGAAAGTGATCCCGACCAACAGGATATTTGCGAATTTAGGTGGCTTTCCACTGGCGAGATGGCGGTTGCTGCGCTATTTTCCCGGCCATGAGCAAGCACAAAGGCCCAGCCGGGGGCGAAAACGGCGAAAAGACAACCCATTTCGGTTTTCGGGATGTTCCGGAAAGCCAGAAGGCATCCATGGTGCGCGAGGTTTTCGATACTGTCGCGTCCAAATATGACTTGATGAACGATCTGATGAGCGGCGGTGTACACCGTTTGTGGAAAGATACGTTTATCAACGAGCTGAAGCCGCGTCCGGGCATGAAGCTGCTGGACGTTGCCGGTGGCACCGGGGACATTGCATTCCGGTTCCTGAAGAATGGTGGCGGCTCTGTCACGGTGTGCGACATTAACTATGAAATGCTGCATGTCGGTCGTGATCGCGCGGTGGATCACGGGTTGCTGAAAAACATCAACTGGACTGTTGGCGATGCGCAGAAACTGCCACTGCCCGATCATTCGGTTGATGCCTATACGATTGCCTTTGGCATTCGGAACGTGACGCGGATTACCGAAGCCCTTTCCGAAGCCTATCGTGTGCTCCGACCGGGTGGAAAATTCCAGTGTCTAGAGTTTTCCAAGGTGGTGGTGCCGGGGTTTGATAAACTTTACGACACATACTCCTTCAAGCTTTTGCCTGAAATCGGTCGCTTCATTGCCGGGAATCGCGAAGCATATCAGTATCTGGCCGAAAGCATCCGTCAGTTCCCCGATCAGGAAACTTTTGCATCCATGATCCGCGATGCCGGGTTCGAACGGGTGAAATATCGCAATCTTTCCGGTGGTATTGCCGCCATTCATTCCGGCTGGCGAGTATAGGTGGCGACTGAATGATACGGTTCGTTCGCAACAGCTTTCGACTGCTTGGAATGGCTAGGACTTTGGCGCGTCATGATGCGCTGTTTCCACTTGCCCTTGTGCCGGGTGGAAAGGTTCTGGCGTTTTTTGCCCGACTGACAGCACCATTTTCACGTCGATCCGATTTGCGGCCGGGGCGCCGGTTGGCCCGTGCGCTTGAAGAATTGGGCCCCGCATTCATCAAGCTTGGCCAGACACTGGCCACGCGTGCTGATCTGATCGGGGATGATGTTGCGGCTGATTTATCAAGCCTGCAGGATAGATTGCCGCCATTTTCGGCCAAGATTGCCAAGCGGATCATTACCGAACAGCTTGACGGGCCTTTTGAAACCCTTTTTTCCGAGTTTGATGATACGCCTGTTGCGGCGGCATCCATCGCACAGGTACATTTTGCCACCACGTCCGATGGGCGAGAAGTTGCCGTCAAGGTGCTGCGCCCTGATATCAAGACGCGCTTTGCCCGTGACCTTGATCTGTTTTACTGGGTGGCGGAGATTGCCGAACTGACGCAACCGCGCTTGCGTCGTCTCAAACCGGTTGAAACCATCAAGACGCTGGAAGACAGCGTGCATCTTGAAATGGATTTGCGGTTTGAAGCATCGGCAGCATCCGAGTTCCGCGATAATTTCGAGGCTGATCCGACTTATTATGTGCCGCAGATCGATTGGGAACGGACGGCGGAACATGTGATCACCATGGAACGGGTCAAAGGTGTTCGCATCGACAATGTCGAGGCCCTGGATCGCATGGGTGTTGATCGCTCTGCCCTTCTGGCGAAGGCGGCGGGGGCATTTTTCCAACAGGTTTTCCGTGACGGCTTCTTCCACGCCGATATGCATCCGGGCAACCTGTTTGTCGACGAAACCGGTAAGGTCAGCATCGTTGATTTCGGTATCATGGGGCGTGTTGACCGTCAGACGCGCCTGTACCTCGCAGAAATGCTTCTTGGCTTTCTGACGCGTGATTATCGCCGTGTCGCCGAGGTGCATTTCGAAGCGGGATATGTCCCACGTAACCAGTCGCTTGAAAATTTCCAGCAGGCGTGCCGTTCCATCGGCGAGCCGATTCTGGGCAAGGAACTGGCCGATATTTCGGTCGGGCGCCTGTTGGGGCAGCTTTTCCAGATTACCGAAACCTTCGGGATGGAAACCCAGCCGCAGCTTCTGATGTTGCAGAAAACCATGATTGTCGCCGAGGGGCTTTCCCGTATTTTAAGCCCGAACGAGAATATGTGGGAATTGTCGCGTCCGCTGATTGAGGAATGGATGCGTGAAAACCTTGGCCCGGAAGCAAAGATTGCCGAAGCCACCCGACAGGCAGGGACCATGTTACGCCGGTTGCCGCGCGTTCTTGAGGCTGCCGAACAGGCATCGGCTGTCTTTACCGATCAGGGGTTGCGCCTGCATCCTGATACGGTTGCAGCGATGCGTGGCCGGTCAAACGGGCAGCGCAGTTCCGGTGGAGTTTCCAAGCAATCCATCCTGCTTTGGGTCGCGATTGCAGCACTTGCAGTCGCCCTGTTCGTCAAATAGAGGACGGCAATGAGCGAAATTGAGATCAGTTGTGATCGCGGTCGGCTGGACCTTGGATATTGCTATGATTTCATTGCCAATTCTTATTGGTCGCGGGGCAGGTCGCGCGGCGAGTTTGACCGTTCGGTTGAAATGTCGGTACCGGTTGGTGCCTATTGTGACGGGCGGCAGGTTGGTTTTGCCCGCGTCGTGACCGACTTCATCGCCATTGCCTATATCGCCGATGTGTTTGTTGACCCCGATTACCGTCGTCGGGGCATTGCATCCATGATGCTTGATGCCCTGCATGCTCATCCCGATATTGCGCGGGTCAAACGATGGATGCTGGCGACACATGATATGCAACCGGTTTATCGCCTTCATGGATATGAAGACCTTAATGAAACGATCATGATGCGGCTTGATGCAGAATCCGATGATCGGGAACCTTTGCTCTAGGTATGATTAAACCCGACATCTTTTAAAAGAAACGCCGCCACGGTCAGACCGGGCGGCGTTTTTGTTTCCGGCAATCTCGCAATCAGCTGGTGCGGACTTCATCAAGGAAGTTGCCGACCTCGCTGCGCAGCGTTCCTGATTGCGCGCCAAGTTTTTCGGAGGCATCAAGTACCTGTCGGGCAGCATCGCCGGTCTGGCGGGCCGCAGACTGCATTTCATGGATATGGCTTGTGACTTCCTGCGTACTCTGGACCGCCTGCTGCACGGAGTGTGAGATTTCGGACGTCGCCTGTCCCTGTTCCTGAACTGCGGCGGCAACCTCGGATGCGATTTCGTTCAGATTGGCGATGATGCTGGTGATGCCATCAATTGCACCAACAGCTTCCTGGGTCGATCCCTGAATGCCGGAAATCTGGGCTGAAATATCCTCGGTCGCGCGTGCTGTCTGATTGGCAAGGTTTTTGACCTCGTTGGCCACCACGGCAAAGCCTTTGCCCGCGTCACCGGCACGTGCGGCTTCGATCGTGGCGTTCAGCGCCAGAAGGTTGGTCTGTTCGGCAATGGCCTGAATGATCTGGACCACTTCGCCGACTTTCTGTGCTGAAACATCAAGCCCCTGAACCATTTCATTGACCCGATTGGCTTCGGTGCTGGCGTTGGCGGTAATGTTTGACGTGTCATTTACACGCGCACTGATATCGCGGATTGAAACAGATAGCTGTTCGGCAGCACTGGCAACCGTTTCGACGCTATGATTGGCCTGCTCAACTGCGGCAACCACTGCCTGCGAACCGGATTCGTTCTGATGAACGGCCGCAACCATTGTCTGGGCGACTTGCTGCATTTCGCTTGATGCGCCCGATACACCGTCGACAACACCCATGACGGTCTGTTCGAAACGCCCGGCAAGGCCGTTCATTGCCTCTCGCCGTTTTATTTCTGCGCGCTCGCGTTCCTGTTCGCGTTCCCGATCAAGTTGGGCAACTCGGTTGGCATTTTCCTTGAATACTTCGACCGAGGCCGCCATCTGGCCAATTTCATCGGTGCGATGAACGCCAGGGATGTGAATGTCGCGATTGCCATCAGCAAGGGCCGCCATGGCACCATTGATTTTAACAAGCGGGGTAATGATCTGATTGCGCAGGACAAACCAGGTGCTGCCCAGAAGGACGGCAAGGATTGCCGCCGCAAGGGCCAACTGGATGATGACGGCCTGTTTTACCTCGGCATTTACGCGCTCCAAGCTCCATGCGGTCAGCAGCATGCCGCGATATTGATCTTCGTCCCGGCGTTTGGAATATTTGGTAATCGGCGCAGCAACAATGACCGCATCGTCAGAGATGAAGCTGACAACTTCCTTGTTTTCAAGCCGCTCCAGATAAGGTTCGGCAAGTGCAGCCAGATCGTGTTCGGGAAGGTTTTCGGATTGATAGGTCGCAATGGGTTCGCCGTCCGGATTGGCTGCCACCAGCGATGCCAGCTGTGATCCTTCCTTGTCGGTGATCTTGCGAAATTCTTTTTCGACCGAGTTGCCGTCCATGGCAATAAAGCCCGGTTGCACGGCTGTTGACAGCATTTCGGTTTTTTCGACCGACTCATTATACATGATTTCGATCATCGCATCGCGTTGCGAAACCGTCTGGATCGTCATCATTGCGCCGAAGCCGACAATCAACAATGCAACCACAACCAGAATAACTTTGCGTCCGACAGAGCCGCCGGATCGTTTGGTTTCGGCCATTTAAGGTCTCCCGTCCTTTGAAGCCTGATGAATTTTTGTTTCCTCGAAATCCTCTCGTCTGCCAGCGATCATTTGAGGCTGTCGTGGCATGAACGATCAGGATTGGTATCGTTCCGGCTGTCATCCGAATGGTGATTTCGGGGACCTGCCAAAGCGACGATATTTATTCTTTCTGACTTCCCCTGATGTAAAACTCCCTAGGGAACGGGAAGCTTTTTGATGCTTTCCTTCGGACCCCACAAAAAAGCTACTGCAAAGCGGCGGATAACCGAAATAATTAAAATAGGCCTGTTTGAAATTACCGGAAACTTGCGAAATGCGATAAAATCGTCCGGCATCATTCAAGTTTTTAGTAAATAATGCTGTTCGGGTAACCGGTGTTTCTCGTGATGCGAATCGCAGGCTGACTTCGTCGGTCCTAACATGCCTATTCATATGGTGATGGTGGCTTGTGTTTTTGATGCTGTCCGATCACGATGCTGCAGTTTTTGCGGGACGGGGAACCCGAATGGCTAAGTCCAGAACCATAACAAAATCGCGTGCCACCAAAAAAGACAGGAAAACCATGGCTATTTCCGGGGTGAAAAGCCCTGTGACCAAGCCCGCGGGTGATGACAGTCCAAAACTGCCCAAAGGCGAAATCGGTGCCCTTGATCAAATGCGAGGCGATGAACCCGGATCAGCAAGTTTATCGTCCCGACCGGCACCGGATATTGCGGTTAACCGTTCTGACAAATCGGAACTTTTTGCGCGCGCGCTTGAAGCACATCAGGCGGGCAGGATTGACGAAGCGATTGCGCTTTATGGTGCTGTCCTTCGACAGAACCCGGATCAACCCGATGTCTGGAACAATCTGGGCGTGGCACTTCGCCGCAGCAAACGCCATGATGCGTCACTTGTTGCTTATCGTCGCGCGGCGGAGTTAAGGCCGGGAAATGCCGGGCTTTGGTCAAATATGGGCAACTGCCTGCGTGAAATGATGCGCTTTGAAGAAGCCACGGCCGCGCATGACAAGGCCCTCGAACTTGATGCTTCAATCAAATCGCATCCGTTTAATGCCGGTCTTGTTTTTCGAGATACCAACCGTTTCGAGCAGGCAATCCGGCATTTTGATGCAGCATTGGCGATTGATCCCGACTATGTCGACGCCAACTGGGACAAGGCATTGGCCCTTCTGGCGATGGGGCAATATGAGGCTGGCTGGGCGGGATATGAAACGCGCCGCAAACTGGCCGATAACCCTATCCGTCCTCTTGAAGGTGCTCCGGAATGGGACGGCAAGGCTGATTTGCGTGGCAAAAGACTGCTGCTGCGCGCCGAGCAGGGCTTTGGCGACATGATACAGTTTGCCCGTTTTGTGCCAATGGTCGGGAAGAAGGCCGCGCATATTATCCTTGAATGCCGATCAGAATTGATCCCGGTGATGCGTACGGTTGCCGGTGTCGGAACAATTGTTGAAAAGGGCGCAAAACTGCCGCCCTTTGATCTGCATGTACCGTTGCTAAGTCTGCCGCATGTTATGAAAATCAACGAAGCGGAATTACACCGCGTATCTGCCGAACCCTATTTGAGTGCACCGAAAGGCAAGCAGGCACGGCTGAGCCCGCCACCGGGAACGGTGCTTAAGGTCGGACTGATATGGGCAGGCAAACTTAATCCGCGTGACCGATCCTGCCCGCTTGAAAAGTTGATGCCGCTTATGGCTCAGAAAGGGGCCTGTTTTTACAGTTTTCAGGTCGATGAACGGCGTGGTGACATAGCCAAACTTGGTGCCAATGCCCTGATTACCGACATGGGTGAACATATTCATGATTTCGGTGACAGTGCCGCGTTGATGAAGGCGATGGATCTGATCATCACAATTGATAGTGCCCCTGCCCATCTTGCCGGCGCGCTTGGTGTACCGGTCTGGATGTTGCAGCTTTATACAACGGATTGGCGGTGGATGGTCGGGCGGGCCGACAGCCCGTGGTACCCGACGATGCGGATTTATCGGCAAGAAACACCGGGGGATTGGGCTACTCCGATTGGAAAGCTGGGGGCTGATTTTGCCAATCTGCTTAAGGCGCGGCTGGGTGCCACGGCATAGTCAAAACGATGGGTCGCGATATTTTTGCCCGATAGCGGGCGATTGTCTGATCAATTCTTTGGACAGGAACGGTCCCGCCCCTTGTGTTTGACTGTGACTCAGCGTAGGAAAGCGCCTTAAATTTACGAAGAATATCGACCGCTGTCCGGTCTTTCTCCTGATTTGGTATGACAGACAGCAGGCGATCCGTTTTTTGCGCAGGAGAAAGCTTGTGAGCGAAGCTGCTTATAACAAAGGTTTCCCGGTTTCCTGGGAACAGATGCATCGCGACGCACGTGCATTGGCGTGGCGTCTGCTTGAAAAAGGTCCGTACAAGGGCATTATTGCGATTACCCGTGGCGGTTTGGTCCCGGCGGCCATCATCGCACGCGAACTTGATATCCGTTTGATTGATACGGTTTGCGTTCGCAGCTACTCTGACAAGTCGCGCGGTGATCTTGAATGGCTTAAGGGGATCGAAGGTGACGGCACGGACATGCTGATCATCGATGATCTGGTCGATACCGGCAAAACCGCAAAGGCTGTGCGTGAAAAACTGCCAAATGCGCATTTTGCGACTGTTTATGCCAAGCCGCTTGGACGCGAGATCGTCGACAGCTTTGTGACGGAAGTTTCCCAGGATACGTGGATTTATTTTCCTTGGGATATGGAGCTTTCGGTTAACGCACCGATATCCGAACGCGTCCGCTAATCGGTCTTGAAGATCTGATCGTATCTTTCTCAAGGCCCGTTGGACCGAAAAGGAGGACACGATGCAAAATCAAAATTGCCCGGCCTGCTATCGTCAACCGTCATTAACGGTCCGATGGGCCGGGCGTTTGTTTTTTATGCTGGGATTCTGCGCCCTGAGTATTCTCGGTGCAGTTGTTCCGGCATTGGCAGATAATTTGCCGCTGCAGACCGCGAAGGCGATGTCACTGCTAAGGCCGGAAAGCGGCTACAGGCTTGAATTATTCGCCGCGGTAAATAATGCGCGCTCTATTGCTGTTGCCCCGGAACTGAAGGGTATTTTCGTCGGAACGCGTGGTCCCAATCTTTATTTCGTGCGTGATGCGGATGGGGATGGCAAGGGCGAGGAAGTCAATCTGATTGCTGATGACTTCAAGATGGCGAATGGCATTGCCTATAAGCCCGGAACCCTGTTTGTCGCCGATCAGCACCGGGTTGTGTCCTATGATCTTTCAGATTTTGACGGAACAGCATTGGGACGCGCGCGCATCCTGTTTACCAATCTGCCGGACAAGCGCCATCATGGCTGGCGATACGCCGCACTTTCCCCGGATCAAAGCCGCCTGTTCATTGCCGTTGGCGCGCCGTGCAATATCTGCAAGGTTGGTGGGCTGGAAGGTACGATTATTTCCATGCCGATCAGCGGTGGGGCACCCAAAATCTATGCCAGCGGTATCCGTAATTCCGTAGGGCTGACGTTCCATCCCGACACCGGAGATTTGTGGTTTACCGATAATGGCGGGGATAACCTTGGTGACGATGTTCCGCGCGAGGAATTGAACCATGCCATCGCCGAAGGGCTGTTTTATGGATATCCCTGGTATGCCGGAAACGATACGCGTTCCCCGCAGTTTGCCGATGAAACTCCACCGGCTGAGGTTACCTTTCCTGCCTTTACCTTTAATGCGCACAATGCAGCGCTTGGTCTTACCTTTGACGATGGTGATGCACTTGTGGCGTTGCACGGATCATGGAACCGGACAATTCCGGATGGTTACAAGGTTGTGCGGGTGGAATTTCGCAATGGTGAACCTGTGGCGACCAATCCGTTCCTTGATGGTTTTCTGCGCAGCAACGGCGAAGTTGTTGGCCGCCCGGTAGACGTAAAGCATTATATTGATGGATCGATTCTGGTGTCGGACGACCACGCCAGTGCGGTTTGGCGACTGGTTCCGACAAAGAAATGACACGGGCATGACAGGTTTAAATAAATTATTCCGGTATCGGGGATGGGCTTGCACCCATCCTGAAACCGGGCTATAAAACCGCCGCTTAGCGGGTGTAGTTCAATGGTAGAACGGCAGCTTCCCAAGCTGCATACGAGGGTTCGATTCCCTTCACCCGCTCCAAGCTTTCCACATATTTCGATGCCAGATTGCCGTGCAGGGACGGTTGCTTAAAGAAACCGTTCGGTCAGATCGGCTTACTTTTGCATCGGCGCGTAAGAAAGGTTCTGTTTGCGGGCTTGTTCATCGCTACACAGAAATTTTGCCTTATCCGTGACGAGCTCCTCATAGCGGGGGTCCAGGGTGCTGACATAGTGCCCATTGACCACTGTGGCGAAAAGACAGCGTCCGCTTTCACCATCAAGCCGTTTGCCTGATCTCCATTCGGATGGCGGGATCATATCGCCGCCCTGAATGCCGATCCCTGCATTATCGGCTTCTTTCGAAAGACCGTCATATCGGTGGGAATATCCTTCGATCGGAAGGGCCTCGCCGTCACTGACCATCGCTGCGGCCACATCGCGTTCGCCAATGCCGCATTCGACAATCGGGAAATCGTCACCTTTGCCAGAATGTTGCTGATCACCGGGCCAGCAGCGCACCGTGAAGGGGGCCATGGCGAAATATTTGCGAAGCTGCATGGCCGATGACATGCCGCAATCCCAAAAACTACCGTTATGCAGGCATTGCTGTCCAAGTTCCGGTGCATCGATCCCGGCAATATCGGCAACGACGCCATCAATCATGATTGTATCACCGTCAATGACCAGAACATCGCGTCCTTCTGCCTCCAGCGCCATTTGATCGCTTTTTTGCTTGTCATCCCCTGCCGCTTGAACCGGTTTGTCCTGCAAATAGACGGCAAGTGAAAAAGCAACAGGAATGGCAAGCAGGATAATCAGGCGGAAAAAGCGGTTCAAAGTGACCTCGATGGTTTGGTGATTGGACAGAGGCGATGCAATCGAGATACAGAATGGCATAAATGACTTTGATAAGGACAGCCGAAAACAACGGCAAAATAATGACCCCCAATATCGGGAAATTTGCGGCTCTGATTCCTTCTGTGAAGGTGCATCTGCGATAACAGGATGCAATCGCTGTCGTTTGGCTGTAAAAGCGGATTTCCCGAGTTAGGCACGGACACTGTTCTTGTTTCGACTGCAACCCATCTTTTTCGTCGTAGGTATCATGGTCATCATCATCGGTGTGTCGATGATGATCCCGGCTGCGGTCGATTTGTATTACGGTAACCCGGATTGGAAAATCTTCGCGCAGGCGTCGATGACCAGTATCGGGCTTGGTGGTATGGCTTGTCTTGCCTGCCGGTCTGAAATGGGCCCGCGTGTGACAGCCCGGCAGGGATATGTCCTGACAGTTTTTTCATGGGTCGCGATCAGTCTGACCGGGGCATTGCCCCTTTGGTTTTCATCTCTTGATATCAGTTTCTGCGATGCGGTCTTCGAGACTGTTTCGGGGCTGACGACAACCGGATCGACAATTTTGTCCGGGTTGGATGATATGCCGCCCGGGTTGTTGCTTTGGCGGTCGATTCTGCAGTGGCTGGGCGGCATCGGGATTATTGTTACAGCGCTTGCATTGTTGCCTATGATGCGGGTTGGCGGAATGCAGCTCTTTCAAATGGAAAGTTCGGACCGTTCGGAAAAGCTGAGTCCGCGCATTCGTGACATGTGCCTGCAAATCGTGATGATTTATGTCGGCCTTAGCATCATCTGCATGGTGTTGTACCGGATTTTTGGCATGACCTGGTTTGATGCGATCAATCATGGCATGTCGACTTTGGCGACTGGCGGTTATTCAACATCCGATCTCTCATTTGCCAAATTCGATTCCAGTTTGGCGCTGCACTGGGTCGGCATCATTTTCATGTTTGCTGGTGCCCTGCCTTTTACGGCCTATGCCGTTCTGATTCGCAAACGCGATATCAGCGCGATAATAAGTAATCAGCAAATAAGGCTTTTTCTGCTTGTCATTGCCGTTTTCACCGGGCTTTTGACACTGAGGCTGATGCATATTTCTGATGACGGCTTTTTCAGGTCACTGACCATGGCTGCGTTTAACCTTGTTTCGGTGATCACGACAACCGGTTACGCGTCGGGCGACTATCTGCAATGGGGACCAGCGGCGATCATGCTGTTCTTCTTTGCGACATTTATTGGCGGGTGTTCCGGCTCTACGGCCGGCGGATTCAAGATGTTCCGGCTTTATGTCGTGTTCACCGGACTTAAAGCCCATTTCATGCGGCTTCGCAGTCCTTCGGCAGTAATAGTAAGCCGGATCGATAAACATGAAATCACTTCTGACATCTATAATGCGGTAACGGTCTACGTCTTCCTGCTAACGATCAGCTATATCGCGATCAGTGTCGCATTGGCTTTTACCGGGCTTGATCTGGTGACCTCGATGAGTGCTGCGGCGACGTCACTTGCCAACGTTGGTCCGGGCCTTGGCCCGATTGTCGGTCCGGCAGGGAACTTCCAGTCATTGCCTGATGCGGCAAAATGGATTCTTGATATCGCGATGGTGCTTGGGCGGCTGGAATTTGAAACATTTCTTGTGCTTTTGATGCCAGCCTTCTGGCGGGACTGATTTCGGTCATTAGTGACGAATGCCCGCAGCATTGCCGTGGTTTTGCCCGATACGGGCAGTCGTTTTCATCTGAACAAATTAACGAAGGACACGCAAATGGCAAAATGGAACATTCCCGGTCGTAAACTCGTTCTTGGCTTGTCGGTTTTGATGGTGGCCGGGGCGCTCGGTGCCTGTTCGCCAGAGGTTGGCAGCAAGGAGTGGTGCGAGGACATGAAAGCAAAGCCAAAAGGCGACTGGACGGCCAACGAGGCAACAGACTTCGCCAAGCATTGCGTTTTCTGATCTTCGATTACCTGTTGCATGGGGGCTTTGGCCCGACACCCTCTAATGATGCCCTTTGGCTGCCGCATGTCGGGAAAAACGCCAAAGGGCAGAATTTTGCGTAAAACCCGAATAAAAATGAATGGAACAACTCGTTTAGAGTGGCGTTTGAGTTTCAAGATTGCCGTGTATGCGTGCGATGCAGCAAGCTGCATTTGCCAACGCACGAGAAATCCCTATAATGCGCGGCCCGCGAGCAATCGCGTAAGTCGAGAATGACAACAATTTTTATACGAGGTTAGACAATTATTATGAGTGCCGAAAATCTCCATGTCGGTGTGATCGGCGCAACCGGTGCGGTTGGCGTCGAGCTGATCAATGTTATGTTTGATCGCAACTTCCCTGTGGGTGAACTCACCCTGTTCGCATCCGAGCGTTCTGCAGGCAAGACCGTGGAGACTAAGTACGGTACTAAGACCATCGCACTGTTTTCGGTTGAAGAAGCCAAGCAGTGTGACATTGTCTTCCTTGCAGTTTCCGGTGATTTCGCCAAGGAATTCGCCCCGCAGATTGCCGAGGGCGCGCTGGTGATCGACAACTCTTCGGCGTTCCGTCTGAATGACGATGTGCCGTTGATCGTGCCGGAAATCAATGGTGATCTTGCCAAGACTGCCAAGCTTGTTGCCAATCCGAACTGCACCACTGCGATTGCAGCCGTGGCTCTTTGGCCGCTGCACAAGGCATTTGGTCTGAAAAAGGTGTTTGTATCCACCTATCAGGCGGCGTCTGGTGCGGGGCAGCCGGGCATGAACGAACTGCGTGAAGGTTTGGCCGCAGGTCTTGAAGGCAGGCCGGTCCCGGCCGAGGTGTTTGCTCATCCGCTGGCTTTCAACGTTATCCCGCATATCGATAGCTTCCAGGAAAATGGCTATACCCGCGAAGAGATGAAGGTTACCTGGGAAACCCGCAAAATCTTTGGTACGCCGAACCTGCCAGTATCGTGCACGGCTGTGCGTATTCCGACCGAGCGTACCCATTCGGAGTCCATCGTGATCGAAACCGAAAAGGCTGTGACCCCGGCGGCCGCGCGTGAGGCACTGGCGAATGCCAAGGGCGTTAAACTGGTCGATGATCCGGCAAACAATGTCTATCCGATGCCGATCAACGCGACCAAGCAGTATGACGTCGAAGTCGGTCGTATCCGGTCAAACCTGATCTTTGGTGATCATGGTCTGGAACTGTTTGTTGCCGGTGACCAGTTGCTTAAAGGTGCCGCGTTGAACGCAGTCCAGATCGCTGAAGCCTATATCGCGGATTAAGCGATATAACGGATGCTAAATGAAAACGGCCCCGATTTCGGGGGCCGTTTTTGTTTGTGAAATCACCATATTCAGGCAACAGAGATGTGATCCCGTCCGGTATTTTTGGCGGTATAAAGCGCATTATCAACACGTGTGATTAGCGTTTCAAACTCCTCGCCATCACGATATTCCGTGATGCCGGCGCTGACTGTGACCAGAATGTTATCCCGTCCGAAACGTATCGGGTGTTCGCGAATGGCATCAGCAATTTCGCGTGCCTTGGTCATGGCTTCCTGCCGGTTGAGTCCAGGCAGAAGAAGAACAAATTCATCACCACCCCAACGGCATAGCGTATCTGATTCCCGCGAATGATGGCGAATGGTGGTGGCAACTTCCTTAAGCGTTGCATCACCTCCCGGATGGCCGAACGTATCGTTGACCTCTTTGAATTCATCAAGATCAATACAGACGATGCCAAGCGGTTCTGCCCGGCGTTTGCAGGATTTGGCCACACCTTCAAATACCAGATCAAAAACCTGTCGATTGCACGCACCGGTCAGCTTATCGCGCGATGCCAGTTCTTCCAGGCGGTTCTGATAATTGCGGATCGTCAGATATGCGGCAATGCTGACAATTGCCGTGATCAGAAGGGATATGGCGATATTGATCAGGAAGGTGGTTTCAATCTGCTGATCACCGATATGCTCCTTTTGTTCAACCAGCAATAACCAACCGAATTCGGGAACAAGGCGACTGTTGACGAAATAGGTTTCACCGTGGTCCTCGTAGGTGATCGAAGAGCCCGGAGACGTCAGAATCTGCGTCGCATGAATACGAATGCCATCGCGATCATGCAATGTTTCGGACGTGCCAAAGCCACTGCCGTGCAGGGTGATGCGGCCTTCCTGATCAACAAAGTAAATCGTCCGGCCATACCGTTTCTGATAGGTTTCTATCAGGCGGGTCACAGAGTTGACGGATAGGCCAACACCGGTAATGCCGATGACATTGCCATCATAATCGCGCACCTGATAATTGACGAAAACGGCCAGGCGCGACCGGTCTGCGGTATCGTGATCAACATTGATTTCATAAGGTTTTTGATTGTCGCGGGCCTGAAAATACCAGAAATCAGCCGGATCATCTCTGGATACCTGCTTGATCATGCCGGTCGGGTGATAATAGTTCCGGGTTTTATCCGAGATGAAATAAGCTGTGACCGTGTCATAGCGCATCTGGATTTCGCTGAGATAGCGAATGATTTGTTCGGGATCATTTTCCCCGCCAAGCGTCCAGTCGCGGACAAAGGTGTCCTGCGCCATCAGTGACGAAATAAAGATCGGTTGCAACAGGTCGCGCTGGATTTCCGAATAGATGTTGTCACTGGTGAGTGGCAGGGTGCTCTCGGAAATCTGCTGTTCCAGCGATTGTCGTGCGACATAGAAGCTGACAAAACTCGTGGTCAGAAATCCGACAACGAGCAAAATGCATAAGACGACGGCGAAATAGATTTTCTTTCCCGGCACGGAAAGCCCCCAAGGTAGTTTCAGGGCAACGATATTCGTTGCAAGTTATTGTTATTTTGGGAATTTTATTTTCCCAAGTATAATTTATTCGATAATTTTCATGTTTTCTATCGGCCATTTCGCCGAATTAACGAATTACTTTCATAGGTAGTAAATTATATCAAAAAATAAACCGCCAGTCATTAAAGCTGGCGGTTTGATGAGAGATTGTGGTTTCGCGTCTGTGTTTTATCGACGGAAGACGACGGTCTTGCTGCCATTGCGGAAAACACGATGTTCGCAATGCATCTGAATTGCGCGCGAGAAGACGACGGATTCAATATCGCGCCCGATTTCAACCATGTCTTCGGCCGTCATCGTATGATCGACATGTTCGATGGCCTGATGGATGATCGGTCCTTCATCAAGGTCGGCTGTGACATAGTGCGCAGTTGCCCCGATCAGTTTCACGCCCCGCGAATGCGCCTGATGATAAGGTTTGGCACCCTTGAAGCTGGGCAGGAAGGAGTGATGAATATTGATGCAGCGACCTTCAAGTTCGCGGCACAGATCGGTTGAAAGAACCTGCATATAGCGCGCCAAACCAACCAGATCGGCATCGTGTTCGTCGACGATATCAAGCAGTTTGGCTTCCTGGGTTGCTTTGGTTTCTTTGGTCACCGGGAGGTGATAGTAAGGAATTCCGTACCATTCGACGATTCCACGCATGTCTTCGTGGTTTGAAACAATGGCCGGGATTTCGATATGCACATTGTTTGAGGCAACCCGGTGCAGCAGATCGTTCAGGCAGTGGCCAAACTTTGACACCATCAGCAACACTTTTGGCTTCCGATGGAAATCGTGAAGTTCCCACTGCATCGTGAATTTTTCTGCGATGGTGGCGAATTTATCGGCAAATTCGGCCTTTGTGCGTAGGGCACGACCGGCATCGAATTTCACGCGCATGAAAAAGCGATTGCTCTGCGGGTCGCCGAATTGCTCCAGCTTGTTGACGAACGCGCCTTCTTCGGCAAGGAAGCTGGTGACACCGGCGACGATCCCGAACGTATCCGGGCAGGTGATCGTCAGGATGAAGGTTTTGGCGAGTTCGGACATTTCCGCTTTGTCTTTCGGTTTATGAATTTTGACCTGCATGCGATATACCGGCGTTGGCAGGCCGTGCCAACCCGGAATTGGCGTTAAACAAGCTCTGCCAACGCTGATAGACCTAATACGCATAGCTCTATGATTGAAGGCATGAAATTACGATCAAGCAAGGAGCCACACGTTTAAAAGCTGGACATTGGCAGGGCATGTGCGAAGAATTCCGCTTCGTTTGCTGGAAGATGATGCAAACGAACTGGTTTTTCGGTTATGCAGTGCAGCTTGTCGGGATAATCGCGAAGACATGTCATGCCCGGTTCAATGGGAACGGGCGTAAAACATGGTACGGGGCTTTTCATTGATCGATTTTCGTCCAATCCTTTTCATTATCGGCATTTTGCTGTGCACCCTGTCGATCGGGATGTTCATCCCTGCCTTGGTTGATATGTATTACGGGCAACGGGATTGGTTGGTGTTTTCAGCCGCGTCGGCCGTATCGCTGTTCATCGGCGGTGCGCTAGTGATGATGAACCGGACCGAGAATCTCAAAATCACATCGCGACAGGCTTTTATCCTGACCACAACAAGCTGGCTTGTTCTGACTGCCGTATCCGCATTGCCGTTTGCGTTTTCCGACCTTGATATGAGCTACACGGACGCGTTCTTTGAAGCGATGTCGGGGATTTCGACGACCGGTTCGACCGTGATCGTCGGACTTGATACTGCCCCACCGGGCATTTTGCTATGGCGCGCACTTTTGCAGTGGCTTGGTGGGATCGGGATCATTGTGATGGCAATTGCCGTCATGCCGATGCTGCGTGTTGGCGGTATGCAGCTTTTCCGGATGGAAAACTCTGACAAGTCCGATAAGGCTTTTCCGCGTGCAACCCAGATCGCCATTGGTATCGCCAGTTTGTATCTGGGCTTTACCATAATTTGGGCGTTTCTTTTGTGGTGGGCGGGTATGCCCGGATTTGATTCGATTGCCCATGCGATGACGACGATTGCGACCGGTGGCTTTTCGACCAAGGACGCATCGGTCGGGCATTTTGATAATGCCGCAGTTGATGTGATCATCACATTGGGTATGGCAACGGGCGCATTGCCCTTTATCCTTTATCTTCAAATGCTGCGTGGCAGGACCTTGGCGCTTTTTATGGATGGTCAGGTTCGCTGGTTCGTTGCGATTGCCAGTTCGATCATTCTGGGTCTGACCATCTGGCATTCGCAAACAAACGATGTCGCCTTCCTGAATGCGCTTCGATACACGTCGTTTAATATCATTTCCGTGATGACGGGGACTGGCTACGCCACAACCGATTACGGCCTTTGGGGACCATTTGCCGTTACGGTATTCTTTTTTGTAATGTTTATCGGCGGCTGTGCCGGCTCAACGACCTGCGGGGTCAAGATATTCCGCCTGCAGGTGCTTTACGAAATCGCCAAGGTTCAGCTTTCTCATATGCTGCGGCCTCATGGTGTTTTCATCGCTTATTATAACCGGAAACCGCTTTCCGAAGACGTTACGGAATCGGTGCTCAGCTTTTTCTTCCTGTTCGTCTTCTGCTTTGTGGTTCTGGCGGCGGCTCTTGGCGCAATGGGTCTTGATTTCATTACGGCGGTTTCAAGTGCCGGTACAGCGATTGCCAATGTCGGTCCCGGACTTGGTCCGATTGTCGGTCCGTCCGGTAACTTCGCAACCCTGCCAGACGGGGCAAAGTGGTTGATGTCGATCGGTATGCTGATTGGCCGGTTGGAGGTCTTCACCGTTCTGGTGCTGCTGTTCCCGGCTTTCTGGCGCGACTGATTTTACTCTTCCAGCCTGCCATGATACCCCGCCTTTGTGCGGGGTTTTCTTTTTCTTTCTAAGTTGATTGTCACCGAAACCCGTTGCGATTTGATTGATTGACAGATTGGGTCATTTGTCCTAAATCTCAAATAGGGCAATTGTCCTAGTCGAGTTTCAAGCACCCATCATTCAGGTTGAACAGACATGATCGTGGAACAGGGCACGCGCGAACGGATTGTCGAAGCTGCGGATCAGCTGTTTTATCAACAGGGGTTCGAGCCGACCTCCTTTGCAGATATCGCAGCCGAGGTCGGCATATCGCGTGGCAATTTCTATTATCACTTCAAAACCAAGGACGAGATTCTTGATGCCGTGATCAATCGGCGTCTGACCAATACCGAACAGATGCTTGATCACTGGGAAGCCACCGGAGAAAACCCGGTCGCCCGCATTCGAAGTTTCATTCATATTCTGATCGTCAACGGGGAAAAAATCCGACGTTACGGATGCCCGGTCGGAACACTTTCTGCCGAACTGGCAAAGCTCAATCATGCTGCGCAAAGTGACGCGGCGGGACTTTTTACCCTTTTCCGCGTCTGGCTAGGTCGGCAGTTCACACGACTTGGCTTTGCCGAACGATCAGACGGTATGGCGATGCATTTGCTTGCGCGCAGTCAGGGTGTGGCGGCGCTTGCCAATGCGTTTGGTGATGAAAAATTCGTCCAGTACGAAGTCGATCAGATGTGTGACTGGCTGGATGGACAGATGCGGTCGCTTCGTACCCGGAACAACCATGCAGCAACCAAATGATCAGGGATAATAACGATGTTCACCATTTTACTGACGTTTTCGGAGAATCGATCGAAGGCATCGCAGTTTATGGAGGGCCATAAACGATGGATCAGCCAGGGGTTTGATGAGGGCGTGTTTCTGGTGGTCGGCAATCTCCAACCCAGTCGGGGAGGGGGAATTCTTGCGCACAATACGACCATGGAAGAGTTAACGGAACGTCTGAATGCCGACCCGTTTGTTATCGAAAAAATCGTCGAGGCCGAAATCATTGAAATCACCCCGGCCAGAATGGATGAACGTTTGGAATTCCTGAAGGCGTGATATCTCCGGGACTAAGAAAAGAGGGGGCAGTATGGGAACCACAACGATCAGCGCAGACGGCAAAACACGCTGTAAATGGTGTGATGCAGCACCAGAATTTGATGTCTATCACGATACGGAATGGGGCTTTCCTGTTGGTGATGATCGCCGGTTATTTGAAAAGATCTGTCTGGAGGGTTTTCAGTCCGGCCTTAGTTGGCGTACGATTCTGACCAAACGCGAGAATTTCCGCACCGTATTCCATAACTTCGATTTTGATCTTGTTGCTGAGTTTACAGGTCGTGATGTTGAGCGGCTGCTTCGGGATGCGGGCATTATTCGCCACCGTGGCAAGATCGAAGCCGTCATCAACAATGCCAAACGTGCGCGCGAAATGGTGGCACTAGAAGGATCGCTTGCCGCTTACTTTTGGCAGTTCGAGCCAAGGGAGGATTCTGTTGCAAAGCCGCAGACTGCATCCATGTCTGAAATTTCGGTCGCACTTTCAAAGGATCTGAAAAAACGGGGTTGGAAGTTTGTTGGCCCAACGACCGTCTATGCCTTTATGCAGGCAATGGGCTTGATTAACGATCATGCAGAAGGATGCTTTATGCGACCGGTAATCGATGCTGCGCGCCGGGAATTTGAACGGCCGTGATTTTAGAGAAGGTGGCGATGCCAGACCTAGGGTCAGGAGCGGATCGGGGATCGGGATATTGGTCCAGCATCGCCTTGACCCAACAATGCCAAATGAAATTCATTTGGTGAAATCGAATGTAAATTTAAATTCGATAGAAAAAATCTATTACTATTGATTCTTTAGCGGAAGCCGACAACTTCACATTATGACCCGGAGCTGCACGCAAAACGTTGCGCCATCCGGCCCTGTCGCGCTCAGGCGAAGGTCCCCTTCATGGGCCAGGATCATTTCCCTTGCGATGGCAAGGCCAAGACCGGTTCCGCCTTTCCTGCCGGTTGCGGCGAACGGGACAAACAGATTTTTGATTGCCTTTTCAGGTAAGCCGGGCCCGTTATCTATGATCAGGATTTCAGCAAACGCGTCCTCTTTATTCTGATCATTTGCAGGTGCCAGTTTGACGGTCACCTCAGTTGCCCCGGCATCTAACGGATTGCGGATCAGGTTGCTGAAGGCACGAAAAAGCTGATCATAATCGGCTTCAATCATCAGTTCCGGCGGCAGCTCGATATGGATTTTGGCCTTGCAGGGCTCCTTGGCCGTATCGAGGCTTTCCGGCGCCAGAAGACTTTCACCACCATTCTGCAACAGCACCTGATCGCGCACTTCCTCGATCAATTCGATCAGGGTAAATCGCGCGATATCAAGTGTTGGTGGTGCTTCACGGGCAAAAGACAGCGTTTGTTCGCTGATATAAACCGCACGCTCCATCGATGATAACAGGCGGGGGACGACGGCACGGACTTCCTGATCCTCGCTTTGGGCAAGCTTCTCGGTCATCAGCATTGAGGTTGCCAATGCATTGCGCAGGTCGTGGCTGATTTTTGTTGCCGCGGTTCCAAGAGCCGCAAGACGACGACGTTGGTTTAACATTGCCTGCAAATCGTGCTGCATATTGGCCAGTTCGTGCCGGGCGATGCCAATTTCATCGTCACGATCGTCTGGCACGATGACTGATCCCTGATCCTGCGGATTTTCGCGAAAACGGATCATGTCGCTGGTTAATGTTCGCATCGGCCGGACCAGAAGCCGGTTCAACGCAAAATAAACCAGCCCGGCGGTAAAGAAAGAGATCACCAGCGATAACCCCATCACCCGCCAGCCGAAATTGCGCATGTCTTCTGCCAGACCGTGTTCATGAACCAGTATTTCGATTTCGAAGTCCGGTGCCATGGATGGCATGCCAACCACACGCAACATACGATCATGCGGCTGGGTCAGGGTCGAAAGACCTTCATACAATGCCATCAGGATGGAAAAGGTCGTCAGATCGACGTCATGATCGACCTTTGCGGGCATATCATCGCGCTGAAGCAGCAATTTGCGATCATCACGGCGTAAAATAACCGCTTCTATCCCGGCATTGGACAACAGTTCCTTTTCCAGATCATCGGGGATCATCTGATCGGGTGTGGCTTCCAGTGCCAGTGCCGCCAGGTAACCGGAATCAAGGTGCGCCTTAAGCCAGTCGACCCGATATCGGGCAACAGACGGTGCAAAGACGAAAATTTCGGCAAGCATCACAAACCCCACAGTCAGCACGAGCAAACGTGCCGACAGCGATTTGGCCCATGGGGGCAGTTTGAGATGTGGGCGTTCCATGACAAATGTTAGCCAGAGACGGGGAAAAATGTACAGTGTTTCAGAAGCTTGTCCCCACTTTGACCGTCCTAGCCGAATTTCAGCAGGAAGCGGACGAGCTTGCGAGTCTTTTCGCTAAACAGGCTGGGTGTGTACCACGCCCCGGCAACGCGTTTGGACAATTCGCCAAGAGTCGGATAAGGCGCGATCATTCCGGCAATCGCCCCGATTTTCATTTTCTGGGATATGGCCAGCGACCAGAGGCCGATAAGTTCCCCGGCTTGGTGACCAACAATACCGGCACCAAGGATTTTACCGCGTGTTGTGGTCACGATTTTGATAAAGCCTTTGGTTCGGGCTTCGGCCCGTGCGCGATCATTTTCCGCGTATTGCCAGGTAACGACCCTGATTGCATCGCCAAATTTTTCGCGTGCGGCGGTTTCGCTTAAACCGACCTGTGCCAATTCCGGATTGGTATAAGTCACCCATGGAACCGCTTTGTGATCGACTTTGGCTGGCAGGCGGAACAAGGCGTTACGAATCACAATGCCAGCATCGTAACCCGCCATATGGGTAAATTGCAGACCACCTGTGACATCGCCAATGGCAAAGATTTTGGAATTGCTGGTGCGTAATCGTTTGTCGACGTTGATCCCGCGCGCGCTGTATGTCACCCCGGCCGCGTCGAGGCCAAGATCATCGATAGTCGGTTTTCGTCCTGTCGCAATCAGAAGGTGGCTGCCTTCGATGGTGATATCTGCACCGTCATGCTCGATGATAACGCGTATCTGATCGCCATGTGTCTCCACCCGCTTGGTTTTGACCTTTTCATACAGGCTTATGCCAGAAGACTCGATCATATCGCGAACCACAGCCACAAGATCGGGATCGTCCTTTGGCAGGATCGTTGCCATTTCGATTACGGTGACTTTTGCGCCAAGCTGCTGGTGTGCCTGTGCCATTTCAAGGCCGATGGGGCCACCGCCAATGATGATCAGGTGATCAGGGCAAATCCGGTTTTCAAAGATGGTTTCGTTGGTAAAATACGGGACGGCGTCAATCCCGTCGATTGGTGGAACGGCTGCACGTGACCCGGTCGCAATCACAAACCGTTTGGCGTGAATGCGTTTGCCGTCGGCGATGACCTCGTTCGGGCCGGTAAAATGTGCTTTGGCCTCGATAACCCGACAGCCGAGTTTTTCAAATCTTTCAACCGAGTCATGCGGTGCAATACCAGCGATGACAGAATGGACATGATCCATGGCGCGCGCAAAGTCGATTGCCAACGGGCCGGTGTCGATACCAAATTGAAATGCTGTCCGGGCATTCTCGGCCGCGTGTGCCGCAGCCAGCAATGCCTTGGACGGAACGCAACCGGTATTCAGGCAGTCGCCGCCCATCTTGCCCTTTTCTATCAGGACAACATCGGCACCCATCTGGACCGCGCCGGCAGCAACCGAAAGCCCGCCTGATCCGGCGCCAATGATACAGATGTCTGTTTTGATTATGTCGCTCATCGGGTGTTTGCCCCGCTATCGCGGTTACGGAATTTTTTATAGGCCACCGGGATCATTGCCAGCACAGCCAGGCCGATGATCGGGGTTAGAATGCGGGGTTCAAAAATAATGCCAAGATCGGGAGTCTTGCCCTGATCAAACAGTGCACCCAAACCATCCCCGATTGAAACATACACAAAGGTGCCCGGGATAATTCCAACCGCCGTACCCACAACAAATGACCGAAATTTTACCCCCAGCAGAGCCGGGACCAGATTAACCAGCCAGAACGGAAATAACGGTACAAGCCGCAGGACCATAAGGTAGCTGAATGCGTTTTCGGCAAAGCCAGCTTCCATTTTACGGATTGCACTTCCGGCCTTGGCACGCATGAGGTCATAAAAGGCATAGCGCGCGGCAAGATAAACGACTGTTGCGCCAATGGTCGCGGCAATCACGACATAACCCGTGCCCAGCCACGCTCCGAACAGAAACCCGCCAACAATGGTCAGTATCGACCCCACCGGAAGCGACAGGGCAACGGCAATGGCGTAGCCCGCCATAAAGGTAGCAACGCTCAGAACCGGATTATCTGCGACAAAATTCTGCAAAATATCGCGATTTTCGCGCAGGGTTTCGAACGATAAATAATCCACCGCACCAAATAGCCACGCGAGCACCAATCCGGCAAACAGGATCGAGACCGGCAGAAATTTGCGCCAAAGTGGCGTTCTGACGCTGGTGGCTTGCCCGGACTTGAAATGATCTTTGGTCGTGTGCTCTGACGTCATTGAATGTGTCTTGGTCATTGATTTTACTGTCTTAACCGCCTCTCTGAGGGAAGCGGCTTTTAAAGGATTGCATGTCTTGGCCGAACAATAGAGCGAAAAAGCACGAGATGCTTATGAACTGCTTTCACCATTGCGTGAGGCCACCAGGAAACTCCCATATGGATTCAAAGACGGACAGGTATGATTGTCGGGTGCGTGATGCTTGACGTCGGGGAAACCAAGTCGTATCGTCGGGTTTCTTCGTGGGATTTGTCGACCGGCTTGCGACCACGTAAAAAATCGCTAAAGAGGGTAATCGTGGCTTCGGCCCTGACCCATCGTGCCGGTCAGGGTTTTTTTGTGTCCGGGTCATCCCAATATGACCGGGCATATAGGAGCAAGACGATGACAACCGAAAAAAAGGCTTCTGATAAATGGCGTGCGGCTACCCGTGCAGTTCGCGGCGGCACGGCGCGTAGCGGGTTTAATGAAACCTCCGAAGCCATTTTTATGAATTCCGGCTATGTCTATGACAGTGCTGCCGAGGCTGAAGCATCTTTTGATGGTACCGGCCCGGAACGCTTTGTGTATTCGCGTTTTGCCAACCCGACGGTGGGGATGTTCGAAGAACGTCTGGCGCTGCTCGAAGGTGCCGCATATTGCCGTGCAACCGCATCTGGCATGTCTGCGGTTTGGAATGCCCTGATCGCGTGCACAAAGGCAGGCGGCCGTGTTGTTGGTTCGCGGGCACTTTTCGGTTCGTGCGAGTTTATCCTGACGACCCTTTTGCCCCGGTTCGGGGTTGAAACCGAACTGGTGGACGGCACAGACCATGCTGCGTGGGAAAAGGCATTGTCGAAACCGGCTGATGCCGTTTTCCTTGAAACGCCGTCCAACCCGACATTGGAAGTCATCGATATCGCATTTGTTGCCGATCTGGCGCATAAGGCCGGTGCCAAGGTTGTTGTTGATAACGTTTTTGCGACACCGATCCTGCAAAAGCCGATGGAATTGGGCGCTGACATTGTTGTCTATTCCGCGACCAAGCATATCGATGGTCAGGGACGCTGTCTTGGTGGCGCGATCCTTTTCAATGACAAGGAATGGCACGATAACCACCTGACAACGTTCCTGCGTCACACCGGTCCCAGTATGAGCCCGTTCAACGCATGGGTTCTGCTTAAAGGTCTCGAAACGCTTGGTCTGCGTGTTGATCAGCATATTCGCAATGCAACAGCACTTGCCGGGTTCCTTTCGGAACAGCCGCAGGTATCGCGCGTTATCTATCCAGGGCTCGAAAGCCATCCGCAATATGAACTGGCGATGAAACAGATGTCGGGGCGTGGTGGGGGATTGATCGCGATCGAGCTTGCCGGTGGAAAGTCGGCTGCTTTTTCGTTGCTCGATAATCTTCAGCTTATTGATATTTCGAACAATCTTGGTGATGCCAAAAGCCTTGCGACCCATCCGTGGACCACGACCCACCAACGTGTTCCGGCTGAAGACAAGATCACTATGGGCATTACCGAGGGCATGCTGCGATTGTCTGTCGGTCTCGAAGATATTGATGATCTGAAAGAAGATCTGTCTGCCGCGTTGCGCGTATAACAGTAAGCAGGTTCGGCGATATGCCTATGTCAGGCGGTCCGTATCTGCGCGGGCCGCCTTTTGCTTAGCCGCTAAAATACGTGATCGGGATGGCAAATTGGTGGCAGACATCTGGCACTTGGGGCATTGACTGTCTAAATATGACCTAGGTAAAGCAAAAAAGCGCAACGCCCTTGGCAGAAGGAACGCAATAAGAATTGGCCTGGAGTTTTGCATGTATTCATCCGTGACCCGAGACATAAAAGTATCCGTGCAACCTGTGTTCCTTGACGAACAGTCAGACCCGGACACCCATCGTTATGTCTGGGCCTATCGGGTTGTCATCGAAAATCATGGCCCGAAAACAGTACAACTTTTGAACCGTTACTGGCGTATTACCGATTCCCGGGGATCAACCCAGGAAGTCCGGGGATCAGGTGTGGTCGGCGAGCAGCCGGTTCTGGCAAGTGGCGAAAGTTTCAATTACACAAGCGGCGCGCCATTGGCGACGCCAAGCGGTTTCATGGTTGGGACATATGAAATGACTGACATGGATGGAAACCGGTTTGATATTGAAATCCCGGCATTTTCGCTCGACAGTCCGCATAGCAAGCGCACACTTAATTAAACGAACCAAGATCAGGGTCGGGAGCACATGACCCACAGGACAGAATTATAAAGAGGAAGCCAAATGTGCAGCGAAACCAGCGCCGTTAAACGCCCATCGCAAGAAGAAGCAGAAGAAGCCGTTCGTACCCTGCTTCGTTGGGCAGGAGATGATCCTGATCGTGAAGGACTGCGTGGAACGCCAGACCGTGTTGTGAGGTCTTACGGTGAATTTTTCGCAGGTTACCAGCAGGATCCGGCAGAAATTTTACGTCGCACCTTCGAGGAAACCGACGGCTATGACGAGATGGTCGTGCTGCGTGATATCCGTGTTGAGTCCTATTGTGAACATCACATGGTGCCGATTATCGGTGTTGCGCATGTCGCCTATCTGCCGCGCCGCCGGGTCGTTGGCATTTCCAAGCTGGCCCGTGTCGTCGAAGTTTACGCAAAGCGCCTGCAGATTCAGGAAAAAATGACCGCACAGGTCGCCAATACCATTCAGGAAGAACTTGATCCGCTGGGTGTTGCCGTCGTGATTGACGCCAACCATCAATGCATGAGCACACGCGGCATTCACAAGACCGGGGTGTCGATGGTGACCAGCCGGATGCTTGGGGCGTTTCGCGATGATCCGATCACCCGGCGCGAGTTTTTCGCGATGATCGGTCGATAGGGTTTATTTCGAATATAATGAATAGAGGCCGCCTTTCGGGGTGGCCTTTGTCATATGCACGGTTATGTTCAGTCGGCACGAAACTGCTGATGGCAGGATTTGCAGGTTTGCAGCACGTTGCGGAATGCATCGTTAAACTGACCAGCATTGTCGCTGCCACTTGGAAACAGTTAGGTAAAAGCCGATCCTGCATGGCTGCTGATTTTATCCGTCATACCCCAAAACGGGCGAGAATGCGATCCACGGAACCGACATAAGACCCACCGAAAAGACGAACATGCACCAGAAGCGGGTAAAGGTTGTAAAGTTCACGGCGTTCTTCAAAGAAGCCCGGCAGGATCGGGAAAATTTCCGAATACCGATCAAAGAATGCAGGTGTAAGGTCACCAAACAATGTGCCGAAGGAAAGCTCGATCTCCCGATCACCAAAATAAACTGCCGGATCAACCAATCCGGCGATCTTTCCCTGTTGGCACAGAATGTTGCCACCCCACAGATCGCCATGCAGCAAGGATGGTTTGCAGTCTGATGGCAAAAGACCACCAAGTTTGGCCGACAGGGTTTCGATCCGTGATAAAAAATGCCCTGGCAGTCGTCCGCAATTTGCTGCCTGCTGGGCCATGTAAAGCAGACGGTGATCGCGAAAGAAGGTGATCCAGTCGACCGTAAGGGGATTGGGCTGATCAAGGCCGCCAATAAGCGTGTCAAAGGACAACCCAAACCGGCCTTGTGTAACCTGATGTTGACTGGCCAATAGAACGGCAAGGTCACTTTGAACCTGACCATTCATGTGACCATCATTTTCTATGAAATGCATGATCAGCAACCCGGGCTCGGCATGTAACACGGCCGGAAATGGAATGGGGGAATGAGTGCCCAGATAGTCAAGCATCCGGCCTTCAATTTCCAGATTTGCCTCACCGCCCTGCTTGATGACGAGTTTACGACCATCGCGAAGATCGGCCCGCTTCACATCGGAAACGCACCCTCCCGAAAGCTGGTGATAGGCCGCAACCTCGCTTCCGGCAATGTCTTTAATCCGTTGTGTAATCACCGGCGATGCCATCGCTCAAATTCCATGCTTTTCCCTGATGTGAGTTAGCAAGGCACCTGACGTTTCCTCAATCATATCAAAAACCGATTTGAAGCCGTTTGCTCCACCATAATAGGGATCAGGAACGCTTTGTCCTTTACGGTTCGGGTGGTAATCCAAAAACAGTTCCAGCTTATCGCGATACTGGGTGGGACATTGGTTTTGCATATCGGCCAGATGTCCGTCATCCATTGCAAGGATGTAATCAAACTCGCTGTAATCACTTGAAGTGATTTTACGAGATCGGATCAGGGACAGGTCATAACCGCGACTGGCGGCCATTTCGCGTGATCGCGGATCAGCCTGTTCACCGGCGTGATATCCCGAAAGGCCGCAGCTATCGACTTTGATGGCATCATCCATCCCTGCTTTGCCGACCATGGTCTTGAAAATGCCATCGGCGGTGGGAGAACGGCATATATTGCCGGTACAGACAAACAGAACTTTAATCACGATATAGGCTTTCCGTTGGGTCGGGACCTTGCCAGACTGGCACATTCGGTGCCTTCGGCGCAATGATATCTACGGTAACTGCGCGAAACACCAAATGATCAATGTAACAGCTTCGTGACATTTTCTACGATAAGCTGACAGCCATCTCATATGTTTGTATGATCGCGCCAAGTGGCGGTTCAAAAATGTGATTGGTAATGCAGGAATTCGTTTCGTTTGGTTTGCATATCGCCCTGATCCGGCAGTTGGCGTGGTTGCCAAAGGGATATGATCTTGTGCCGGAAGGCACGGTCATCACCAGTGCTCGCCTGCGCAGCATTCTGCTTGCTCTTGAAGAAGCTAACGGGCCTTCGGTATTGGTGCGGCTGGGGCGTCATCTGGCGCTTAAGGAACAGCAACCGGTTTTGACCATGTTGCGCCAGGGGGCAACGCCCGAATTGATCGCGGATCGCTGGCATCGGCTTGAAGGTTATTCCCATGCCCGCAGTCGCACCGATTATCAGGCCGCCGGCAAATCATTGACCCTGCATCGTGGTGCTGTCCGTGGCCAGCCGCCCGCACGGGTCGAAAACCTTTTAATGCATGGTTTCATGGTTGGTCTGCTCGAAGCGGTCGGTGTCGAAAATGTCAGCAGCGCAATCCTGCCCAGCCATGGTCCTTCCATTCCGGTGATCCGAAATGGAAAACTGATCAAGAAACTCGATTTTGCCGGGCGCGCTTTACGTTTTCGCATCAGTTGGCAAAGCTATGTCGCGATTTCATCGGGCTATCCCTTTATGGCGAATATGCCCGGAACGGCGCCGACCGTCGGGAACAGTCGACCGGTCGTGCAAAAGCTTTGCGCTGTGCTTGAACATGATATCGGGCGCAGCTGGACGATTGAAGATGTTGCCAATGCGCTAGATACATCTGGCCGAACTTTGCAGCGTCGCTTGCAACAGGCCAACAGCCGTTTTTCCGATCTCCTGCGTCTGATGCGGGTACGCGAGGCGTGCCGCCTTCTGGCTGGCACCAGCCTGATGGTTGGTGAAATCGGATTTTGGTGCGGTTTTACCGACAATGCGCATTTCAGCCGTGATTTCCGTCGTCTGGTGGGGATGCCTCCTTCGGTGTATCGCGAAGCCAGTCTTGGTCATGCCGGTCTGACGCGCGCCTGATTAAATTGCGGCGGCGATTGACCGGTCTGGTTTCCTTGGGTATCAGCACGACAGCAACCATTGCGCCACTATCGCCGCCCAGATTGCGAGGCTATCCATGACTGATACATCCGCAACCGATCAGTATGCAGGTTTCCTGCCACCATTTTTCCGGGATCGCCCGGATGCAGAGGATGTGATGATCCGGACCTGGAAGGTCGGGGATCCGCTTGGCGATCATGATGTGCCTGAATTACCAGCACCGATTGCCATGTTCTTTGATCTGGTTGCAGCTGCCGCTGAGCGGGCCGGGTCAAACGGATTTGCCCATTTGTGGCTGGATCGCCATCCGCATGAACAACCGGGTTGGCGGCTTTCTGTTGGCCATGTCGGTTCTGCCGATGAACTTGATGCCGCTATTGCCAAACCCCTTGCCCGGCTGGGGGGGGCCATGGCGATGGCTCTGATCGAAACCGAAAGCTGGCATGTGACCCGTCCGCTTTGGCGCAAGCGCGCCGAACCGGTGCGTCTGACCTTCTGGGGGGCATTTGGCAAACACGCGCGCAGCTTGATCGGCCATCGGGATGCCGCCGGTTATTATCAGCCAATAGGGGCGGGCCTGCGGTCCGATCATGTGTTTGCCGCATTGCCATTGCTTGAAGATATGCTGGGCGATCCGTTTTTGCGCGATGGTATGGGATTTGAAGACGCGCTTCGTATCGGCATGTCGCTTGGGCGGGCGCACCTGCTTGAAAGCTGGATCGAAGCTGGCGGCGCGGAAAAGGAACCCTATTTCAGACCGATGCAAATCTGGCATCAGGCATGGCTTGCCAATGCTCTGATCGATCCGGCGGTGGCCACTCTTGCAATGTCGGCTCAGCCCCCGATGCCCGCCCTTGATTTTGATCGCAAAGCAGATCCGGAAACGCGGCGTGCCGCGCTTGACGATCTTTCTGGCTGGCTAACAGCGGTGTTTTTCAATGATGCCAATCCGGCTCTTCGCAATGCGTTCATTGCCGGGGTGCAAAATGCCGTCTGGCTTGATCCCGATTTGCAGCAATATGTTCAGCCCCAACAACGTGCCGAAATTCTGCAAGGCTTGATGCCCTATTGCCGCTGGTTCCTTGCGATGGCGCTTTATAACCATCTCGGTAATCTTGCTGCGGGGACTGCGCGTAAAGATCAGGTCGTATTTTACGCAGCCCTTGTCGAAGCCCTGCCGGAACTCTCGCCCTTGGGTGAATTTGCGACCCAGCGCGATATAGAGCAGCACATCATCCGTATTGATGCCGCACGGGCGGCTTCGGCACTCGATACACTGGTGCTGCCATTTTGCGATCTGCTGATGCCGCGTCTTAAACTCGATGCGGTGCGCGCCTAGCTTTGCATTGAGTGAAGCACTCAAAATAAAAGGTCCGCTGAGGGTATCCGGCGGACCTTTCTTTTGGCGATAAGGCGCTTGCCTATTGCTGATATGCTTTGATCGGGCGGCCCGATACAATCGCAAACCGGATGGCAAGGCCGCTAACCGCGACAAGGCTTGCGATCACAATACCCCAGAACAGTCCGGCAACACCAAGCCCGACCACAAAGGTCAGATAGTAACCTGTCGGGATCATCACACATATATATGACACCAGATGCAGGATTGTCGGGACCCATTTATCTCCGGCACCGCGCAATGCGCTGATGGCGGCGTTCTGCCCGCCATCAGTCGGGAAAATGATCGGCATCAGGATCAAAACACCGGCAGTCATGGCAATAACTGTGGCATCCTGACTAAACAGATGCGCCACCAGCCCCGGAAAGAAGTAAAGCGGCGTGCTCAGAAGCAGCATCACAATCATGGTCGTCAAAAGTCCGATCCATCCGGCCAATGCCATATCGGGCCGGTCGCGCCTGCCATAGGCTATGCCGACCCGAACCGACGTCGCCGATGCCAAACCAAGGGCCACCATGAACATCAATGCCAGCATCGTCATGGTAATACCGTAACTTGCCGCGGCAACAACGCCGAGCCGACCTGCGAAAAGCTGCATGGCGGCAAAGGCACTGGTTTCCATGCCTTGGCTGGCGCCCGCGGCATATCCCATATGGCGGGCATCGCGTGAATGATGCCACCAGCCTGAAAAGCCGTCGCGAATGCCGTAATCGGAATGGCTGCGCATCAAAAGGATATATCCCAGCAGACTGATCGCCATGACCCAGCGGATGACGGTCGATGTCCATGCCGCCCCTTCGGCTCCCATTTCGGGAAAGCCGAATGCGCCGTAAACCAGTCCATAATCCAGCACCAGATTAAGGAAGTTGGCACCGATCATCAGCATCATGCCGGGCAAGGGTCGTTGAAGGCCTTCAAGGAAAAAGCTGCACACAATATAAATCATTGCGGCGGGCATTCCGATCGACAGGATCATCGCAAGTTGGCTGGCATGAAGGGTAATGTCATCAGGCTGACCGGTTGCCATGAACAACCAGTCGGACTTCCAGGTAAGAATCATGAAAGTAATGCCAACCAGAATGGCATAGGGCATGCAGGCCCGCCATGTCTGCCCGGCTTCGCGCAGATTGTTTCGTCCGACCGAATGTGATGTCAGAATCATCACCCCGGTCAGAAGCCCGATGCCGGTTACCATCAATGATGTAAAAGGCGCGTGGGCAATGTTCAGATAGGCCAGACTGGCGCTATCGTAATTGCCAACAATGATCGTATCGACAACCGACATGATCAGCATGCCAAGCCGCGCAATCACAACCGGCAGCGCCAAACGGAACAGTTCGCTTAAATGACGCCGAACGCGATTATGCGGGTATAGGGGAACCGGCGGAACATTCGGTGGCAACCCTGCCGGATGATTGGGGGGCATACCCGGTGGGGCGCCGGGTGGTGTGATCGTCATAGTCTTCGTTTCCTCGTTATTATTGACGCGCGGCAGTCATTGCGGTGGCGGTGCAATGGCGGGTGGGTGGCGCGTAGCGCGTGATTATTATCTTGCCTGTCGGCTTATTTGTTCCGGCCCTGCGGGTTGGGATGACGCGGGATTGCGGCAATCATCTTTGCGGGATCATCGGTAATGACCGATGTTACCCCCCAGCCAAACAACTCTTTGGCACGGGCCGGATCATTGACGGTATAACAGACCAGCGGCACATTGGCCGCA
>NZ_CP004388.1:2267500-2447500 GCF_000300235.2 Thalassospira xiamenensis M-5 = DSM 17429
GGTCGGTCATATAGAAATTGCGAACCGGCGAGATAAAGCCATCAGACTTCATATCGCCTGCCTTGCCGAAATCGGTCCACTCTGCCTTGGTGACAGCATTCAGCGAGGCGAAAGTCGCGCTGAGTTCAACCATGCGCGAACGCACGGCATCAATGTTGTCATACGGCAGGGCCTGACCAAGTGCGCCCGAAAGCGCACGGACAATCGCCCAGTCTTCCTTGGCCTCGCCAACCGGGAAAACAGCGCGCCAGCCCTGCTGGGCGCGGCCTTCGGTATTGACGTAGGTACCGTTCTTTTCGGTATAGGCAGCACCGGGCAGGATCACGTCGGCAGCCTGCGCACCGGCATCGCCCATCGCCCCCTGATAGACCACAAAGGCCTTCTCAAGTTTCGACATGTCGATTTCATCGGCACCCAGAAGGTAAACAACCTCGACATCGCCTTTTGCCGCGGCATCAAGGATGTCATTGGTCGCAAGACCGCCCTCGCCCGGGACAAAGCCCAGATCAAGGCCACCGACGCGCGATGCGGCGGTGTGCAGAACGTTGAAACCGTTCCAGTCGCCCGAAACCATGCCGTATTTTTCGGCAATCGCCCGGACGGTCGCCAGAACCGCATCGCTGTCCTCACGGTTAAGCGCGCCCATGCCAACGATGATCATCGGCTTTTCGGCGGCTTTCAGCACCTTGGCGAAATCGTTTTTGCCATCCAGCACCGCAGAAAGCGTTTCCGCACCGGCACCAAGATAGTCGTGCTTATAGGTCGGGTCCCAGCTTTCGCCGATGATGCCAACCTTGAAATCACCGGCCGTCGCACGCCAGCGCTTGCGCAGACGCGAATTGATGATCGGCGCTTCGGCACGGATATTCGCACCAACGATCAGGCAGGCATCGGCATCATCAATGCCCGAAATCGTGGTGTTAAAGATATAGGACGCACGCGGACCGCCAATTTTCGAACCGTCCTGACGGCAATCAAGGTTCGGCGACCCAAGGGTCCCCATCAGATCCTTTAACGCAGTCATCGATTCACAATCGACCGTATCACCGGCGATTGCGGCAATCTTCTTGCCATCAAGCTCGGAAACCTTTGCCTTGATCGCGGCAAACGCCTCGTCCCAGCTGGCCGCTTTCAGCTTGCCATCAACACGCACATACGGACGATCCAGACGCTGGCGTTTCAGGCCGTCAATCGCATAACGGGTTTTGTCCGAAATCCATTCTTCGTTCACATCGTCATTGGTACGCGGCAGAACGCGCATGACTTCGGCACTGCGGGAATCGATACGGATGTTCGATCCGACCGCATCCATCACGTCGATGCTGTCGGTTTTTTTCAATTCCCACGGACGCGCGGTAAACGCATAGGGTTTCGATGTCAGTGCGCCAACCGGGCAAAGATCGACCAGATTCCCCGAAAGTTCGGAATTGATCGATGCTTCGATATACGGTCCGACCTCGGTATCCTCGCCGCGGTAAACCGCACCCATGGTGCCGACACCGGCGACTTCCTCGGAAAAACGGACGCAACGGGTGCAATGAATGCAACGGGTCATGATCGTTTTGACAATCGGCCCCAGTTCCTTGTCCTTCACCGCACGCTTTTTCTCGGCATAACGCGACGCGTCAAAACCATAGGCCATCGCCTGGTCCTGAAGGTCACATTCACCGCCCTGGTCACAGATCGGGCAATCCAGCGGATGGTTGATCAGCAGGAATTCCATCACGCCATTGCGGGCTTTCTTGACCAGATCGGAATCCGTCTTGATCACCATTCCATCTGCCGCAGGCATGGCACAGGACGCGACCGGCTTGGGTGCGCGTTCCATTTCAACCAGACACATACGGCAGTTGCCGGCGATTGACAGGCGCTCGTGATAGCAGAAACGCGGAATCTCCTTCCCGGCCTCTTCACAGGCCTGAAGGACTGTCGCCCCGGCTTCTACTTCAACTTCAATACCGTCAACTGTCAGTTTCGGCATGTCTCAATCCCTCTCAACAGGCCCCTCTCAGGCCGCGATCCGTGCGCGATATTCCTTGATCCGCCGTTCCATTTCGGGACGGAAGCGACGGATCAGACCCTGGATCGGCCATGCAGCTGCATCGCCAAGCGCACAAATGGTGTGGCCTTCGACCTGTTTGGTCACATCCCACAACAGATCAATTTCATCTAGCGTGGCCTGTCCCCGGACCATGCGCGCCATGATGCGCGCCATCCAGCCCGTGCCTTCACGGCACGGCGTACACTGGCCACAGCTTTCATGCTGATAGAATTCCGACAGACGCGCGATGGCGTAAACGATGTCGGTGGACTTATCCATCACGATCACCGCTGCCGTACCAAGGCCCGATCCCACTTCACGCAGGGCATCGAAATCCATCAGCACATCGTCGCAAATGTCTTTGGTCATCAGCGGAACGGACGAACCGCCCGGAATGACCGCCAAAAGATTGTCCCAGCCGCCACGAACGCCGCCGCAATGCTTTTCGATCAGCTCACGCAGCGGGATGCTCATGGCTTCTTCGACCGTGCACGGCTTTTCGACATGGCCGGAAATCGCAAACAGCTTGGTACCGTGGTTGTTTTCACGGCCAAAGCTGGTGAACCATGAACCGCCACGGCGCAGGATTTCCGGCACCACGGCAATCGATTCGACATTGTTCACCGTCGTCGGGCAGCCATACAGACCGGCATTGGCCGGGAATGGCGGCTTCAGACGCGGCTGGCCTTTCTTGCCCTCAAGGCTTTCGATCAGAGCGGTTTCCTCGCCACAGATATACGCCCCTGCACCAAGATGCAGATAAAGGTCGTAATCCCAGCCGGAACCGCAGGCATTCTTGCCAAGCAGACCCGCTTCATAGGCTTCATCGATTGCACGCTGAAGGTTCGATGCCTCGTGATAGAATTCCCCACGGATATAGATATATCCGGCATGGGCATTCATCGCGAAGCTTGCCAGAAGGCAGCCTTCAATCAGGGTATGCGGATCATTGCGCATGATCTCGCGGTCTTTGCAGGTGCCAGGCTCGCCCTCGTCGGCATTGACCACGAGATAGCTCGGACGACCATCAGATTCCTTGGGCATGAACGACCATTTCAGGCCGGTCGGGAAGCCAGCGCCCCCGCGACCACGCAGACCGGATGCCTTCATCTCGTTGATGATCCAGTCGCGCCCTTTTTCAATCAGGGCCTTGGTGCCGTCCCAGTTGCCACGTGCCTGTGCCGCCTTAAGACCGAAGTCCTGAAAACCGTACAGGTTGGTAAAGATACGATCCTTATCCTGCAACATCTCAGGCCTCCCCTTCGCTTGCATCAGCAGACTGATCGGCAGCGCCGCAGCCACAGAATGCCTTCAGAACCTTGGGTCCACCAATCGGCTCGCAGCCGCGACGACCGATCTGCGGACCGGCTTTCGGCTTTTCACCCTTTTTCAGGGCATCAAGGATCGACTTGGTGCTATCGGCAGTCAGGTCTTCGTAATAATCGTCGTTAATCTGCATCATCGGTGCGTTAACGCACGCGCCAAGGCATTCAACCTCGATCAGGGTAAACTGGCCGTCTTCGGTGGTTTCACCGATTCCAATGCCCAGTTCCTTTTTGCAGGTATCGACAACATCGGCCGAACCGCGCAACCAGCACGGCGTCGTGGTGCATACCTGGATGAAATTCTTACCCACCGGGGCAAGGTTATACATCGTATAGAAGGTCGCCACCTCATAGACGCGAATGGCCGGCATTTCGAGCATGTCGGCAATGTAATCCATTGCAACAGTCGGAACCCAGTTACCATCGGTCTGACGCTGTGCCAGATCAAGCAGCGGCATGACCGCACTTTGCTGGCGGCCTTCCGGATACTTGGCGATAATCTTTTTTGCCCGCTCCATGTTTTCCGGGGAAAACGCAAAGCTGACAGGCTGAAGCTCTCTCGGAGCTGGTCTTCTCAAATGGCTCATCGGTCAATCTCACCGAACACGATATCAAGCGACCCGATATTGGCAACGACGTCGGCCAGCATGTGGCCTTTGGACATGAAGTCGATGCCCTGAAGGTGCGGGAACCCGGGTGCGCGAATTTTGCAGCGATACGGACGGTTCGAGCCATCCGAAATGAGATACACGCCAAACTCGCCCTTCGGGGCCTCGACCGCGGCATAGCATTCGCCAGCCGGAACGTGGAACCCTTCGGTAAAGAGTTTGAAGTGATGGATCAGGGCTTCCATCGAGCGTTTCATTTCTGAACGCGACGGCGGCGCCACTTTGTTATTTTCAACGATAACAGCACCATCAGGCATTTCTTTAATGGCCTGCTTCATGATCCGAAGCGACTGGTTCATTTCTTCGAAACGCACCAGGAAGCGATCATAGCAGTCGCCGTTTTTGCCGATGGGAATATCGAAATCGAAATCTTCGTACGAATCATAGGGCTGCGATTTCCGCAGATCCCACGCCATCCCCGATGCGCGGATGTTCGGCCCGGTAAAGGCCCAGTCCAGCGCCTCTTCGGGCGAAACGATCCCGATATCAACCGTACGCTGCTTGAAGATACGGTTGCCGGTCAGGATGCGGTCGAAATCCTTGACGAATTTCGGGAACTGATCGCACCAGGCATCAATATCGGCCAGCAACCCGGCCGGAAGATCGGCAGCAACGCCGCCCGGACGGAAATAGTTGGCATGAAGACGGGCACCGCACGCACGCTCATAGAATTCCATGAGCTTTTCACGTTCCTCGAAGCCCCACAGCAGCGGGGTCATCGCACCAACGTCAAGCGCAAAGGCGGTCAGGTTCAGAAGATGGTTCAGGATACGACCCATTTCCGCGTACAGGACGCGGATATACTGGGCGCGTTTCGGCACCTCGACACCCATCAGCTTCTCGATGGCCAGGCAATAGGCATGTTCCTGGTTCATCGGCGCGACATAGTCGAGACGGTCGAAATACGGCGTCGCCTGAATATAGGTTTTATATTCGATCAGCTTTTCCGTACCGCGGTGCAGAAGGCCGATATGCGGATCGGCGCGTTCGATAACCTCGCCGTCCATTTCAAGAACCAGACGCAGAACGCCGTGCGCCGCAGGGTGCTGCGGGCCGAAGTTCATGGTCATGTTTTTGATTTTCTGTTCCGACATCAGGCCTTGCCCTCCGCCTTTTCATCGCCGGGGAGAACATGCTGGATGCCTTCCCACGGGCTTTCGAAATCAAAGTTACGGAAATCCTGAACCAGTTTCACCGGCTCGTAGACAACGCGCTTCTGCTCGTCGTCATAGCGAACCTCGACATAACCGGTCAGCGGGAAATCCTTGCGAAGCGGATGACCTTCGAAACCGTAATCCGTCAGGATACGGCGCGGGTCCGGGTGATTATCAAAGAAGATGCCGAACAGATCCCACGTTTCGCGCTCGAACCAGTTGGCGGCGCTGTAAACGGAAACGGCACTTGGCACCGGGGTTTCTTCGTCGGTGCTGACCTTGACGCGCACACGCAGGTTATGCTTGAGCGACAGCAGGTGATACACGACGTCGAAACGCTGGGCGCGTTCGGGATAATCAACCCCGCAAATGTCAACAAGCTGCTTGAACAGACAGCCCGCATCATCGCGAAGGAATGTCAGAACTTTAAGAATAGCATCGCGTTTGACCGCGATGGTCAGTTCGCCATAACGGTACTGGGTTTCCAGAACCTTGTCGGCAAACTGGGACACCACTAGATCTTTAAGATCTTTCAGCGCGGCGCTGTTATCGCTGAGCACTTCGCTCATGCAAGCCCCCTATAAGGATCAGCGTGTCAGGACACCGGTACGGCGGATTTTCTTTTGCAACTGCATCACGCCGTAAATCAGCGCTTCGGCTGTCGGCGGGCACCCGGGAACATATACGTCCACCGGCACAACGCGATCACAACCGCGCACCACCGAATAGGAATAGTGATAATACCCACCACCATTCGCGCACGAGCCCATCGAAATCACCCAGCGCGGCTCGGCCATCTGGTCGTAAACCTTGCGCAATGCGGGGGCCATTTTGTTGGTCAGCGTCCCCGCAACGATCATCACGTCGGACTGACGCGGGCTCGGACGGAACACAAGACCATAACGGTCAAGGTCGTAACGCGATGCGGCGGCATGCATCATTTCCACAGCACAGCAGGCCAGACCGAACGTCATCGGCCACAGCGAACCGGTGCTCGCCCAGCTTGCCAGCTTGTCGAGATTGGCAAGGACAAAGCCCTTGTCATTCATCTCGTCGAACACGCCTTTAAGCAGGGTATCCTGATCCTGACCGGGTGCCAGGGGTGCGCCTGTATTGGTGCTCACTCCCATTCCAAAGCTCCCTTCTTCCATTCATAGACAAATCCGACCGTCAGCACAGCCAGGAAAATCACCATAGAAAAGAAACCGAAGGTGCCAATGTCACCAAGGGTCACAGCCCACGGGAACAGGAACGCAACTTCGAGATCGAAAATGATGAACAAGATGGCGACCAGATAGAACCTGACGTCAAACTTGATGCGCGCGTCCTCAAACGGCGCAAATCCGCATTCGTATGCGGACAGTTTTTCAACATCAGGAGCCTGCTTGGCCAGAACCAGCGACGCGATGACGATAACCGCCGAGAGACCGACGGCGATCCCGATGAAAATCAGGATCGGAAGATATTCCGAAAGAAGCTCTTGCATCTCTCTGACCTCTCAAGAACAGGCCTCTTTTGACCCGACCAGGTCCCCACCCAGCCTATACCGGCGCACCATAACGTATGCACCGCACAAGTTCCAGCCCCGTAAGCAGTTTTAACACCGCCTAAGGCCGGAAACTTCCTAATCTTTTTGCCATTCCCTGCTCTCCGATATCGGACTGCGCAACGCCATGATCAAGTCCCTTTCCTGCAAAGCAACATCGGCTGTGCAGGAAAAAGCGATCGCGGAAAGGACGAAACGCCCGACGAAAGACAACAGATAGGTGATCATGGCGGGAGCGACGGGACTTGAACCCGCGGCCTCCGGCGTGACAGGCCGGCGCTCTAACCAACTGAGCTACGCCCCCAAATGACCAGCTATTGGCGCGCCTTTGTTAGACCAGCACCTATGCCAAGTCAAGCTGATACCAGCGTTTTCAACCATCTCGTCAATTGCGCCAGAGATCATCACCCTGTGAAACATGTCACAGCCCCCGGATTCTCGACAAATATCGTTTTTCCAATCACTTCCATGCATGGTTTCGCCGGTTACCTTTGCATCCTGTGCACGGGTTTTATAGAATTGTTGATAATTAGAATATATTCTCGACCGCTAGGGGCAGTACCCTGGGGACAGGCATGTTCACGTAAAACGAATAAACGCAGTGACGGAGAAGACCACCAGTGGGGCGCGTTAAAGAAGAATACAGGTCATTGTCCGGACCGGAAAAAGCCGCGATTCTGATGCTGGCACTTGGTGAAGAACACGCCACGAAAATGTTCAGCATGATGGATGACGAGGAAATCAAAGAGATTTCCCAGACCATGTCGGGCCTTGGCACCATCAGTTCGAACATCGTTGAACGTCTGTTTGTCGAATTTGCTGATCAGCTTTCCTCAACCGGCTCGCTTGTCGGGTCGTTTGATACGACCGAACGCCTGCTGTCCAAAGTCCTGCCCGAAGACCGTGTCAACGGCATCATGGAAGAGATTCGCGGCCCCGCCGGTCGCACCATGTGGGACAAGCTCAACAACGTGAACGAAGCCGTTCTCGCCAACTATCTGAAAAACGAATATCCGCAGACCGTTGGCGTGGTGCTCTCGAAACTAAAATCGTCCCACTCTGCTGCCGTTTTGTCGCTATTGCCGGAAAACTTCTCAATGGAGGTCATCATGCGTATGCTGCGCATGGAGGCCGTCCAGAAAGAGGTCCTCGACAATATCGAGAAAACCCTGCGTACAGAGTTCATGTCGAACCTTGCGCGCGGCTCGCGCGGCGACAACCACGAACTGATGGCTGATATCTTCAACAGCCTGGATCGCCAAAGCCAGGATCGCTTCCTCACCGCACTCGAGGAACGCAACCGCGACTCTGCGGAAAAGATCAAGGCACTCATGTTCACCTTCGAAGACCTGGCCCGTCTCGACAACAACGGTGTTCAGACGCTGCTGCGTCAGGTCGAAAAAGACAAACTCGCACTGGCCCTCAAAGGCTCGACCGATGCGATGCGCGACCTGTTCTTCAAAAACATGTCCGAACGTGCCGGCAAGATGATGCGCGAAGACATGGAGGCACTCGGCCCCGTCCGCCTGTCGGATGTCGAGGAATCCCAGATGATGATTGTCCAGCTCGCCAAGGAACTCGCCGCACAGGGACAGATCGTCATCTCCGAAGGTAGTGGTGAAGACGAAATGGTCTTCTGACCCGAGAGACCTCCGGAGCCCCGGCATTTGGTCCGGGCTCCGAACCAAATTCGCCCCCAAAACGGGATGGCAGATTGCCGTCCCGTTTTTTTGTCTTTCATTTTATGAATTTGACAAACTACTTGCGTAATGACTTTTGCCATTTTCGGGCTTGCGGCCCCTGTTTCGGATGCCTTGAATGACGGCTGGCATCGCGCCGTGACTTTATCTTCCTCCGCTCACATGACAGTCCAATATACCGCTGCATGAAATCTTCATGCCCGCCGGATTCGTAACGCAAGTTCAACAGGCATCCCGCCTGCCCCGCGCCTCGGCCAGTGCCCTGACGGCATTACGGCCCTTCGTCATCGACATTCGTGATCATGGCCCTCTTTCCTTTTGGAACAACACATGCGCCATCCGTTCCGTTTGCACTGCAAACATCCTGTGACGGCGTCATGCCGGAATTGTCTGGGAAATTATTCAGAAGCCTGAAATCAGATAATTCCGCCCCCTCTCTCCCGCGATGTAGGCGCAATTATCAAGTTGATAAAATATCTTTACCACAACAAAAGGAACAAATCAAGAACAAAATTGAGAAGCAATGACAAAGGCAGGATACAAATCCATTGTAGTGTGCAGGTGCGATGATCGATTTCTATCAGGAAAACAGGGCCATTGAAAAATGTAGTCGCTGCATCCCAGCCGATGAAAATTTCCGGCCTTTCGGATCCGATCAACCTGCCTGACTACTCTGCCCGATACTCTACTCGGCAGCCCTATCCGATGATCACATTCGGCACCGGATCAGTAATCGATCTGATTTCCCAGCGCAGCCTGTTCTGCCCGCCTGTCTCAATGAACTCGGCGGCGTTATGGCTGCGAATGCCGGCCGTGGTGCGCAGTTCGATCTTGCCGGTCATCTGGTAGCCCAGTGCGGTCAGACGTTCTTCATACTGATCGGGAACAAAGCCGCCGCGTATTTCAACAGTGTTCGAATCTGCGCGGAAAAACATTTCAAGGATTCGCGAATTGCGCCGAACAAACACAAAGCTTTTATCGCGCATGATGTTGCTGCGCCGTTCATAGACAATGTTGAAGATGCCATTGCCCTGATAGGTCAGCTGCTTGACTCCGGAATCGCGTTTCAGATCGGCAAGCACCTTATCGACGCGTACTTTTTCTTCGTCCGCATCAATTTCTTTGTTCAGAAGGGCCTCGGTAATGGTCGGCTGCACCAGCAGTCCGCGATAGCTGAAGCGGAAATCGCCATTCTGCTCAACATTAAGATCAATAGTAAAGGCTTCGGGCAGATAACAGCTAACCAGCATCAGGGGCGCTATAGCCGCCACCAGAGCCCCACGGGCAATTGACCGACCCCGATGGGTAGCAAACGTACACAATGACGCCACAAGCGCGGAAAACGGGATTTTAGAAATCATGGTCATCGCGGCGTCTTCCTGACTGGTGTTGCCTGATCAAGCTTGCCTGTCAAGCGTTATGGCGTCAACCACTGCATCGCGGTTCGATTCCTGAAAACGATTCGCGGTGCACTGCAATAGCGCGCTGATTCGCAAAAAGAAAATCAAATGGTCCAGAAACGCAAAAAGCCGGCACGAAGCCGACTTTTGCAAGAATGGTGGGTGATGAGAGATTCGAACTCCCGACCCTCTCGGTGTAAACGAGATGCTCTAACCAGCTGAGCTAATCACCCGTATTTTGATGCCCCGTTTTGCGGAAGCGGGCGGAACATAACATGCTTTTTTGAAAAAGCAATGCCGGTGACGCTTGTCACCGGCATTTTTTTTCAGAACATCGTCAAACTTAGTTGACGGCGTCCTTAAGACCCTTGCCAGCCTTGAATTTAGGCTGTTTCGATGCCGGAATGTCGATTTCTTCACCGGTGCGCGGGTTGCGACCTTTTGAAGCAGCGCGAGCAGCGACAGCGAAGGTACCGAAACCGACGAGACGAACTTCGTCACCGCCTTTGAGAGATTCGGTAATGGAATCGAAAACAGCGTCAACGGCTTTAGCAGCGTCTGCTTTGGACAGATCGGCTTTAGCAGCTACACTTCCAACGAGATCGTTTTTATTCACTTCCTGGCCCCCTTATTGGACGTTCGGAGTTATGAGGAAATTTGGTTTGCCCCAAACCTGTTGCATCGGCAGTGTAAGCAGGTAGCCAACATCCCGTCAATGCGACAGTCGCAGTTTTCTGCGGTTTCGAACGTTTTTTTGATTTTTTTCGCCTTTACAGCAACACGGCTGTGGATCATTGCCGATTCTGGGCCAAAGTTATCCACAGAAAAGGGGGGATGACAGCGCCATCCCCCCTTGAATTCAGACCTTTTTGACGTCAATCAGTGCGTGGTAACACCACCGACTTCCGATTCTTCGCCGTCCTTGGTTTTGACAGCGACGTCATCCACTTCTTCTTCCCACTCGATGGGAACCAGCGGATTGACCAGCGCATGGCTGAGAACCTCGTCAACATGGGAAACCGGAATGATTTCCATGCCACGTTTGACGTTGTCCGGAATGTCTTCCAGGTCCTTTTCGTTTTCCTGCGGGATCAGGACGGTTTTGACACCGCCGCGCAATGCCGCAAGAAGCTTTTCTTTCAAACCACCAATCGCAAGCACACGACCGCGAAGCGTGATTTCGCCCGTCATCGCGACATCCCGGCGAACCGGATTTCCAGTCAGAACCGAAACCACCGACGTCACCATGCCAACACCAGCCGACGGACCGTCTTTTGGTGTCGCCCCTTCCGGAACGTGAACGTGAATGTCACGTTTCTGGAACAGGGTCGGCTTGATCCCGAACTGGGTGGCGCGCGACCGGACAAACGAGGTTGCCGCCTGAATCGATTCTGTCATGACTTCACCGAGCTTGCCGGTGGTTTTCATGTTGCCCTTGCCCGGTACGGTGACCGATTCAATCTGCAACAGATCGCCGCCGAATTCGGTATAGGCCAGACCAGTAACAACACCGACCTGATCTTCGCCTTCAGTTTCGCCATAACGGAACTTGCGAATCCCGGCATATTTGCCAAGCGTGCGCGGCGTTACGCGAACGGTTTTCAGGTTCTCAAGCATGATGCGCTTGGTCGCCTTACGGGCAAGCTTCGCCAGCTCGCGCTCAAGGCTACGCACACCGGCCTCTCGGGTGTAGTACCGGATCAGATCCCGCAATGCGTCGTCCGAAATGCTCCACTCGCCTTTTCTCAGGCCGCTTTCCTTGACCTGTTTCGGGATCAGGTGGCGCTTGGCGATCTCAACCTTTTCATCTTCGGTGTAACCCGAAATCCGGATGATCTCCATACGGTCGAGCAACGGCTGCTGCATGCGCAGGCTGTTGGCAGTCGTCACGAACATCACATCCGAAAGATCGTAATCGACCTCAAGATAGTGGTCGTTAAAGGTCGAATTCTGTTCCGGATCAAGAACTTCAAGCAACGCCGAAGCCGGATCGCCGCGGAAATCCGAACCCATTTTTTCAATCTCGTCGAGAAGGAAAAGCGGGTTGGAGTATTTCGCCTTTTTCATGCCCTGGATGATTTTTCCTGGCATGGAACCGATATAGGTCCGGCGATGACCGCGAATTTCAGACTCGTCACGCACCCCGCCAAGCGACATGCGCACGAACGTACGACCGGTCGCATTCGCAATCGATTTCCCAAGCGAGGTTTTACCAACGCCCGGAGGACCGACAAGGCACAGAATCGGGCCTTTGACTTTTTTGACGCGCGCCTGAACGGCAAGATATTCAAGGATGTGTTCCTTGACCTTTTCAAGACCGTAATGCTCCTTGTCGAGCACCTTCTTGGCCTTTTTCAGATCAAGCGAAACCCGCGAACGTTTGTTCCACGGAATAGACACCATCCAGTCAAGATAATTGCGCACCACGGTGGCCTCGGCGGACATCGGGCTCATATTGCGCAGTTTCTTAAGCTCGGCCTGGGCTTTTTCCTTGGCTTCCTTCGGCATCTTGGCCTTGTTCAGCTTCTCTTCGATTTCAGAAGCTTCATCCTTGCCATCTTCGCCCTCGCCCAGCTCCTTCTGAATGGCTTTAAGCTGCTCGTTCAGATAGTACTCGCGCTGGGTTTTTTCCATCTGGCGCTTGACGCGGTTGCGGATTTTTTTCTCGACCTGCAAGACGCCGATTTCCGATTCCATGAAACCGAAAATGCGTTCCAAACGGTCCCCGACGAGGGTGGTTTCCAGAAGTTCCTGTTTCTCGGAAATCTTGAGCGACAGATGCGACGCCACCGTATCGGCAAGCTTCGCAGGCTCTTCGATCTGATTAACCGACACCAGAACTTCCGGCGGTATCTTCTTGTTCAGCTTGATATACTGTTCGAACTGGGTCACGACGGAACGCGCAAGCGCTTCAAGCTCGCTATCGTCCTCATCCGCTTCCTCACGAACAGCGGCATAAGCCTGGAAAAATTCAGGATTGTCGACGAAACCGGAAATCTCTGCACGCTTGCCACCTTCGACAAGCACCTTGACCGTCCCGTCGGGCAGCTTCAGAAGCTGCAACACGGTTGCGACAGTACCGATTTCGTACAGATCCTTGACCGACGGATCATCAAGACCCGCGTCTTTCTGGGTAACAAGCAGAATCTGCTTGTCTTCGCGCATCACATCTTCAAGTGCGCGCACTGATTTTTCACGTCCGACAAACAGCGGAACAATCATGTGCGGGAACACTACGATGTCGCGCAACGGCAGTACCGGGTAAATTTCGCCACGCGCCAATTCAACCATTATGTTCTATTCCCTATTCTGAGCCAAAACGTTGCTGGGGTCCTGCCATAGGCCCCGCCAGTAACGCGAACATTCAAAAGATAATCTGAAATCCCCGCACCGCAATAGGATGCCGGTGCGGGATCAGAAATCAGGCACTGTGTTCGACACCTTCACGTCGTTCGGCATGGATCAGCAACGGTTTTGCCTTTCCTTCGACGACATCACGGTTGATCACGATTTCCTCGACGCTTTCAAGGGTCGGCAGATCAAACATGGTATCAAGCAGGATACCTTCCATGATTGACCGCAGGCCACGCGCACCGGTTTTACGCTCGATCGCCTTTTTGGCGATTCCCACCAGCGCATCAGGCTGGAAGGTCAGTTTCACGTCTTCCATATCGAACAGACGCTGATACTGCTTGATAAGCGCGTTTTTCGGCTCGGTCAGAATCTTGACCAGCGCATCCTCGTCGAGGTCTTCAAGCGTTGCCAGAACCGGCAGACGACCGATGAATTCCGGAATAAGGCCGAATTTCAACAGATCCTCGGGCTCGACTTCGCGCAGGACTTCGCCGGTACGACGGTCTTCGGGGCTGCGGACATCCGCACCAAACCCGATCGCACTGCCCTTGCCACGCTGCGAAATCACCTTATCCAGACCAGCGAAGGCACCGCCCACGATGAACAGGATATTGGTAGTGTCGACCTGCAGGAATTCCTGCTGCGGGTGTTTACGGCCGCCCTGCGGCGGAACCGATGCAACCGTACCTTCCATGATCTTCAGAAGGGCCTGCTGCACACCCTCGCCCGACACGTCACGCGTGATCGACGGGTTGTCGGACTTGCGTGAAATCTTGTCGACCTCGTCGATATAGACGATGCCACGCTGTGCACGCTCGACATTGTAGTCAGCCGCCTGAAGCAGCTTGAGGATAATATTCTCGACGTCCTCACCGACATAACCTGCTTCGGTAAGGGTCGTGGCATCAGCCATGGTGAAAGGCACATCAAGGATGCGCGCAAGCGTCTGCGCCAGAAGCGTCTTACCACAACCGGTCGGACCGACCAGCATGATGTTCGACTTGGCAAGTTCGATATCCTCGTTCTTGCTGGCATGATGCAGGCGTTTGTAGTGGTTGTGAACCGCGACAGAGAGAACTTTCTTCGCATGGCCCTGACCGATCACATAATCGTCAAGAACCTTGCAAATCTCTTGCGGAGAAGGCACCCCGTCAGCCGATTTGACGAGATGGGTTTTGTGCTCTTCGCGGATGATGTCCATGCAAAGCTCTACGCATTCATCACAGATGAATACGGTTGGACCGGCGATGAGCTTGCGAACCTCGTGCTGGCTCTTTCCACAGAAAGAACAATACAGAGTGTTCTTGGAGTCCCCGCTATTCGATTTGCTCATACAAACCCCAATTACGTTTGACGTTATCTTTTATCGCCATGTTAGCCGGTAAACGATACCGATCTCAACGTTTAATCTGCGCTTATCGGCCATATGGCCACATGTTTGATATGGGAGCGCACCCAAGGATGCGAAACCCCTGTTCATTATCACCTGAACGTTATGGAATTTCGCATGTTCCAAACAATGTCACAGAACCTACTTATACGTCCTGTCTATGACCAGAGGATGAATGTGCGCAAGCCATAAAAAAACGCCCCGGCAAAACACCGGGGCGTTTTCATCGGATCGTTATGCAACGATCAATCTTTTTTCGCATCAGACTCCGGCTTCGGACGCGACGTTACCACCTCGTCAATCAGGCCGAATTCCTTGGCCTGATCCGGGGTAAGGAAGTTATCACGCTCCATCGCGTCTTCAATCGTCTTGAGATCACGGCCGGTATGTTCGACATAAATCTCGTTAAGACGCTGACGCAATGCCAGAATTTCGCGGGCATGGATTTCGATATCCGATGCCTGCCCCTGGAACCCGCCGGACGGCTGGTGAATCATGACGCGCGCATTCGGCAGGCAGTAACGCTTGCCCTTTGCACCGGCCATCAGCAACAGCGACCCCATGGAAGCCGCCTGCCCCATGCACACCGTGGAAACATCGCAACGGATGTATTGCATGGTGTCATAGATCGCCAGACCCGACGTCACAACCCCGCCCGGGGAGTTGATATAAAGCGAGATATCCTTGTCCGGGTTTTCCGATTCGAGATGTAGCAACTGCGCGCAGATCAGTGACGACATGCCGTCATGGACCTGGCCGTTGATGAAGACGATCCGCTCCTTGAGAAGACGGGAAAAGATGTCATAGGCCCGTTCACCACGACTGGTCTGTTCAACCACCATCGGCACGAGCGAGTTCATCTGTGCTTCAATCATCGACTGCAATCTCCTTGCTGCATCCTAAACCGGTATGTCGGACGGATTACTTCTCTTCCGATTTATCGGCTTTTTTCTTGGCAGCCGGCTTCTTGTCAGCAGATTTCTTGGCCGGAGCCTCTTTGTCTGCGTCTTTTTTAGCCGATGCCTTCTTGGCAGCCGATTTCTTCTTCGGAGCTTCGTCTTCCTCTTCCGGTTTCAGAAGGTCTTCGACCGAAACGGTCTTGTCTTCTACCTTGGCGAGTTCGACGATGTAATCCACGACCTTGTCTTCATATACAGGGCCCTGAAGCGCCTGCAAGGCCTGCGGGTTATTTTTGTAGAATTCAATAACCTGCTGTTCCTGACCCGGATATTTCTGGGCCTCGGCAACAAGGACCTTGTTCACGTCTTCCTGAGTAACCTGGATTTCGTTTTTACGGCCGACTTCTGCCAGAAGCAGACCAAGAAGAACACGGCGTTCTGCGATTTCGCGGAACTCGTCGGTCAGTTCTTCTTCGGACTTGCCTTTAGTCTCGTCATCTTCCTGCCCCGCATCACGTGCCTGTTTGATCTGGGCAATGATGCCTTCCAGCTCGTTCTCAACCAGGCTGGTCGGCAGTTCGAAGCTGTGGTTTTCGGCCAATGCATCAAGCAGCTGGCGTTTCAGTTTCTGACGGGCAACCGATTCGTACTCGCGACCGAAATCCTTGCGGATTGCGTCTTTGAGGGCGTCAAAGCTTTCCTGACCGAGTTTCTTGGCGAGTTCATCGTCAAGAGCAGCCGGTTTCTTTTCCTTGATTTCCTTGACGGTTACGTCGAACTCGGCATCTTTGCCTGCAAGTTCAGCCGCACCATAGGCTTCCGGGAATTTCACTTTGACGACAACTTCGTCACCGGCATTAACGCCGGTAAGCTGGTCTTCAAAACCTTCGATGAACGAACCCGAACCAAGTTCAAGTTCGTAATCTTCGGCTTTACCGCCTTCGAAAGCTTCGCCGCCGATTTTGCCAAGGAAATCGATGACGACAACGTCACCGGCTTTCGACTTGCGCTTGCGTGCGAGCGGCTCGGTGGTGCCCTGCGCTGCAGCAATACGGTCAAGCGTTTCGTTGACCTTCACATCGTCAAGTTCAACGACTTCGCGGGTCAGCTTCAGCTTTTTGAAGTCCATCGGTTCGATGGCCGGAATGACTTCGACAGCAATGGCGAACTCAAGGTCCTTGCCTTCGTCAAACGAGGTCACTTCGATTTTCGGCTGAACGGCCGGACGCAGGTCATTGTCGTTAAGAACCTTGCCGGTGTTTTCGTTTACAGCGGCTTCGAGAACTTCGCCCATGACAGCCTGGCCATAGCGCTGGCGCAGCAGTTTCGCCGGAATCTTGCCCGGACGGAAGCCCGGCAGGCGAACCTGGTCTTTGATCTCGTCGAGTTTGGCGACGACTTTTTCTTCGATCTGAGCGGCGGGCACAACGACTTTGAACTCGCGCGCCAGGCCTTCGTTTTTGGTTTCAGTAACCTGCATAGATAACTCTTTTGCTTGGTTCGAATAATGTCCGTTACGCGACGCAGTCCGGACCTCAGAAAGTCAATATGACTAAACGAATATGCATCCTGGTCTTAATTTATGGTCAGCTTATGGTACGGGCGAAGGGACTCGAACCCCCACGGATTGCTCCACTGGAACCTAAATCCAGCGCGTCTACCAGTTCCGCCACGCCCGCACACAAGCATACCAAACACACCGGAAGTACCGGTGTGGGTGCGCCTTAATACAAACTTCGATCATGTCATGCAAGCATCGCCTTTTAGACAGATGCATTCAGGTGGAAAATTAATTTGAAACGGGCCGGTTTTCTGCGTTTCACAAGATTGTTGGAAGGTTCAAAAAACTGCCAGAAAAAGCATTTTCGCCCATCAAACATCGGCTTCAGGGGCCCAAACGCAGCCGATTTGCGATAAAACCAGCGCCTCATTCAGACATCACCACTTAGGCACGGCACGCCAAAGCTGCCCCAGCAGAACCGGCAGATGATGCGGAATATCCTCGGCAATCAGACCGGGACCAATATCCCCCCCGGCACGCGCATGAAGCCACGCCCCCATGCAGGCAGCATCAAACATTTCCATCCCCTGTGCCATTAACCCGCCGATAATCCCGGCCAGGACATCCCCCGATCCGGCTGTTGCCAGCCACGGCGCATCGATCGTGTTGATTGCCGCCCGGCCATCTGGGGCGGCAACAATCGTATCCGTCCCCTTGATCAGGACGGTCGCACCGCTTCGCTTGGCTGCGGCCCTTGCCCGGCTTAGCTTGTCGCCTTCGATATCAGGAAACAGACGGGCAAATTCGCCTTCATGCGGCGTTAACACCGTTGGCCCCTGAATGGCAAAAAACAGCGTGCTGGGCTGTTCGGCGAAACTGGTCAGCGCATCGGCATCCAGAACCGTGCACCGACAATAATGCAGCAACGTAATGATCCGGCTGCATGTTTCATCCCCAACGCCGAATCCCGGCCCGATCACCAACGCGTTGTGACGACAATCCTTTAACAGGTCATCAAGGGTCGCAATCGGTGCCGTCATGATGCCGGGGCTATCCGCGGCATAAACCGAAAGGCTTGCGGGTTCTGCCACAACTGTAAGCAACCCTGCCCCGGCACGGCGCGCCGCCCTTGCCACCAGTCGGCCTGCCCCGGTCATGGTAGCCCCGCCAATCACCAGCAAATGCCCCCGATGATATTTATGCCCATCCACACCGGGCCAGTTGATACCCGCCCGCCACACACCGGGCTCATTACATACAAGCATCGGACGGATATCGCGGATCGTCTGATCGGCGATACCGATGTCACGCACAATCACCTGACCGCACAGAATGCGACCGGGCAAAAGATAGTGCCCCGGTTTCGGACGGCAGAATGTCACGGTGACGTTCGCCTTGACCGAAATACCGCGAACCTCGCCGGAATTGCCATCGACCCCGCTTGGCACATCTACCGCAACAACCGGCACGCCGGAATCGTTTACAGCCTGCACCAGACTGGCAAGATCACCCTCAATTGGCCGCGCAAGCCCCGCGCCAAACAGACAATCAACCACCAGATCGGCCCCGACCAGCAATGCAGGCGAAAGCCGCTCGACCGCCCCATCCCAGCGTCCCGCATTCAGGGCGGCATCCCCGGTCAGCTTTTCAACATCGCCAAGCAACCCCAACCGTACCGACCACCCCGCATTGCGTAAAAGGCGGGCAATGACAAAGCCATCGCCGCCATTGTTCCCCGGCCCGCATAACACCGTTGCGGCACGCGCAGTCCACCGCGACACGATTTCGGCAACAACAGACGCACCGGCATTTTCCATCAAGACATCGCCAGATGTGCCAGCTTCAATGGTTCTGCGGTCGGCTTCGTACATCTGTTCAGTAGTGAGGACTTCGAACATTTTCACCTGTCAAATTCGGTACATTGGCGTGCTTGCCGGATCATCCGGAAAACGAACAGACACCGGTAGCTATTTGTTTTCCCGATCAGTATATTGCAAACGCAATCGCGAGTCAGAGACTAACGCGTACTTAACGATCCGTAACGAGGCTTTTCCGGTATGCATGTTGTCGTGATGGGCGCTGGCGTCATTGGGACGACGGCGGCCTGGTATCTTTTGGAAAACGGCCATCAGGTTACGGTCATTGACCGACAGCACGCCGCAGGTCAGGAAACCAGCTTTGCCAATGGCGGCCAGATTTCCGCCTGCCATGCCACACCGTGGGCAAATGAACATACCCCCGCACAGATACTGAAATGGCTTGGCCGCGAAGAAGCGCCGCTGTTGTTCCGGATGCGCTGGGATCCGCAACTGTTTTCATGGGGCCTCCGGTTCCTGCGCAACTGCACCGATAAACGGGCACGCGTGAACCTTGAAAAGGCACTGCGCGTTGCGACATACAGCCGCGCCTGCCTAAAAGACCTGCGCAGCAGCCTTGGGCTTGAATATGACCATCTCGAACAGGGTATTCTTCACGTCTGTCGAAACGAAGACGAACTGGCAACGGTCGAAAAGGCAACCCGCCAGATGCAGGAATTTGGCCTGAACCGTCGCATGGTCAGTGCCACCGAATGCCTTGAAATCGAACCAGCCTTGCGCGACAGCAATGCCAAAATCATCGGCGGCAGCTTTACCCCCGACGATGAAAGCGGGGATGCGCGAAAATTTACCGAACTTCTGGCAGACCGCTGCCGTGCACGCGGTGCCATCTTCAGGCTCGACACCACCATCACCGGACTTAAACAGGATCAGGGCCGCATTGCCGCCGTCAGCACCGATCAGGGCGATATTTCCGGTGATCGTTATCTGATGTGTCTGGGCAGTTACAGCCCGCTTCTGTTAAAGCCGCTTGGCATCCATTTGCCGGTTTACCCGTGCAAGGGATATTCGATCAGCATCGATACCACTGGCCATAACGGCGCCCCCCGGGTGGCCCTGATTGATGACAGTGTGAAGATGGTCTATTCGCGGCTTGGAAACCGGCTCCGCGTCGCGGGAACGGCGGAACTGGACGGCTATAATCTTAGAATGTCGGAACGACGCCAAAAAATGATTGCCGACAAGGCATTCGAATTGTTTCCAAATTCCGGTGATCGTTCAACAATCGAGTTCTGGTCGGGACTTCGTCCTGTAACACCTGATTCTGCCCCTGTTATTAGTGATACCAAATATGATAATCTGTATCTTAATACGGGGCACGGGACTTTGGGGTGGACGATGAGTTGTGGTTCTGGAAAGGCTGTTGCCGATCTCATTGACGGACGCAAACCCGATATCTCGCTTCTTGGACTGGGTATCGACCGTTTTTAAACGATTGATTGCTGGATAACGATGGGACCAGGGGCCGACATGACCACAGACTCCCCGATTGACGCGGAAACCGCGCCATTGGCAGATCAAGTTGTTCTGAACGCACTGCCCTATGCCGCCGTCATCTGCGAGCGTAGCGGCAAGGTTTTGCAGTGCAATGACGCCATGGCGAACCTGATCGGTGTTGCCCGCGACCGAATGATAGGGCGCAAGGCGGGCTTTCTGTCTGCCGGACTTCTCAATGACATTGATGATGTCTTTGCATCCGGTAGGACATGGCGCGGCGATATCGTGCTGGTCAATGCCAGCGATGAAAGCCACATGTGCGATCTGTCCATCGCCCCGCTGGAATATTTCCGCGAAAACGAAACACGCACAGCTGTCCTGATGACGCTGCTTGAAAATGACAGGCAGCAACAGGCCGAGCGCACCTTGATGGAACAGAATCGCGAACGCTCGGACGCCAATGCATCAAAATCCGACTTCATTGCCAATATGGGGCATGAACTGCGCACCCCGCTTAATGCGATTATCGGCAATTCCGAATTGATCGCCGAAGGCGTGCTGGGCGATATTTCCGACAGCTATCGTGACTGCGCGCGCGACGTGTACGAGGCCGGAACGCATCTGCTTGAACTCGTGAACAATGTTCTTGATGTCTCGAAGCTTTCAAATGGCTCGATGGCTTTGCAACTGGCAGAAGACGATATTGTTTCTGTAACGCAGGAAGCAACAAAACTAGTCAGCGACGACATCAAAAAACGGCATCACAAACTGATCCTGAATTTGCCGCAAAAACCATTGATGATGCCATGTGATCGCCTGAAACTGAAGCAAATCCTGATAAACATCCTCAGCAACGCCGCCAAGTTCACCCCCGACAAGGGAGAGATTTCCGTAACATTGACGGTCTTGGACGACGAAATCTGTTTTGCCATTCAGGATAATGGTGTCGGCATGAGTCCGAACGACATTCCACGTGCGCTTGCTCGATTCTCCCAATTGCACCCATCTGGGGTCAAGGAAAGTGCCGGAACGGGACTTGGTTTGCCGCTGACCAAGCTTTTGGTTGAATTGCACGGTGGACGACTAAGCATCGAAAGCGACCTTGGCAAGGGCACAACAGTAAGAATCACCCTGCCCCGCGTTTAGGTTTTATGTCGTAAAAACATGAAGGCCCGGCAGAACATTGCCAGGCCTTGTGCTTTATTGGTCGGCCGACTTGTTCATCTGATCGTGACGCATCCGGATTTCTTTGGGCCAGCGGCTTTTGATATAGGACAGGGATGCTATGATTTCCTCATCCGTCAGAACTTTTTCAAAGCCGGGCATCGCAGACTGATAACCATCACCGATCATTTTCGCCGGACCATATTTGGTCAATGCAAACAGCAAATCATCCGGGTGATGCCAGGTATGGCCGGTTTCATCATGGGGAGGTGCAGGCAGCAAACCATCGTCGCGTCGTTCGCGCCAGTTTGCTTCCCCTTTAAAATCACGACCGTGGCAGGACGCACAATTGGCGTCATAGATTTTCTTGCCCATTGCAACCAGTTGCAAATTATCGGGTTGCAAGCGAACCTGCGCCGCATCTTTTTCAGGGTAGGCACCTGAAACGACAACAGCAATCACCAGGATTGCGGACACGGCCACAGCTCCGCCGAGGGCAAAAATCGTTTTCTTCTTCAACGAATGTCTTCCTTCTTCAGATTTAAGCAGGCTATCCCGCGAGATCGTTGATGATAGGACAATGAGGACGATGATCGCCTTGGCATTCGTCAACCAGATGCGACAAGGTCTTTTGCAGACTTTGCAGTTCTGCGATCTTGCGTTCGATTTCGATCAGATGTGTTTTGGCAATCTGCTTCACATCTGCCGAAGCACGGTTGCGATCCTCGTAGAGCGACAGTAACACCCGGCAATCCTCTACCGAAAAGCCAAGCCCCCGGGAACGCTGCAAAAAGCGCAATTTGTGCAAGTCATCGTCGCTGTAGTCCCGGTAGCCGTTTTCAAGCCGACCGGGCTTTACCAGTCCGATATCCTCGTAATAACGGATGGTTTTCGCCGGAAGACCGCTATCGCGGGATGCATCGGAAATATTCATGGTTTTTCTCCGCGGACTTTCCAACCGCGCAGCAACAGCGAGTTGCTGACGACCGAAACCGAACTCAACGCCATCGCAGCCCCCGCAATCGCGGGGCTCAGGATACCGAACGCCGCCAACGGCACGCCGATCACGTTATAACCAAACGCCCAGAACAGGTTTTGGGCGATCTTGCGCCGTGTTGCGATCGACACATCAATTGCCCCCTCGACAAGTGCCGGGTCAGACCGCATCAGGGTAATGCCCGCCGTCTCCATGGCCACATCGGTACCGCCCCCCATCGCAATACCGACATCCGCCGCCGCCAGGGCTGGCGCATCATTGATACCATCGCCGACCATGGCAACATGACGGCCAGCCTTGCGCAGTTTTTCGACCTCGCGCGCCTTGTCCTGCGGACGGATACGACCGCGGCCTTCTTCAAGACCAAGCTGCTCTGCAACATAGGAAGCAACATCTTCACCGTCTCCAGACAACATGATGCTGTTGATCCCACGCGCTTTCAGATCGGCTATCGCCTGCTTTGCCGACGCACGAATCCGATCTTCCAGCGTGATGAACCCGGCGAACCTGCCGTCAATCGCAACCAGAATGACGGTCTGGCCGCGCCCTTCGTAATCGGCAATCTGGCTGCCAAGATCACCATCTGGCAATCCAATACCAAGATCGGCAAGCATTGCCTCATTGCCTATAACGACATTGTGGTCTTCAACCTTTGCCTGAACACCGGCACCGGTTTTGCTGCTAAAATCAGTGATGTCAGGAATTTTAATTTCCTGTTTGCGTGCGGCATTGACGATTGCACGCGCCAGCGGATGTTCGCTTGCGGCCTGCACGGCGGCAACCATACGCAGCAGTTCGGCTTCATCTGTGCCCTCTGCGGGTTTGATGTCTCGAACTGTTGGCTTGCCTTCGGTCAGGGTACCGGTTTTATCAAAAATGACGGTATCAACATTGTGTGCCTGTTCCAGCGCATCGAAGTTCCGGATCAGGATACCGCTTTTCGCCGCGGCCCCCGTGCCCGCCACCAGTGCGGTTGGTGTCGCAAGCCCCAATGCACAGGGGCAGGCAATAACAAGAACCGAAACAGCGGCCACAATCGATGCTTCCATCGTGGCACCGAATAAAAGCCATCCGCCAAAGGTAACCATGGCAATCAAGACGACCACGGGCACAAAAATCCCGGAAACTTTATCGACCAGTTTCTGAACCGGTGCCTTTCCGGTCTGGGCATGTTCAACCAGCCGAATGATCCGCGACAGTGTTGTATCTTCGCCGATTGCGGTGACTTCGACATCAAGCCGCCCGGTACCATTGACAGCACCACCAACGACCATATCCCCTGCCACACGCGCGATCGGGCGTGTTTCTCCGGTGATCAGGCTTTCATCAAGCTCACTTTCACCTGCTGAAACCTTGCCATCAACGGGAACACGTTCACCTGGCAAAACCCTGACGGTGTCACCGATAACAAGCTGGGCGATATCGATTTCAATTTCGCCTTTGGTTTCGTCAAGTTTACGCGCACGGCGCGGACGTAGCGCCATCAGTTCACGAATAGCCGCCGACGCACCGCGTTTGGCGCGTTCTTCCATGATTTTACCGGCAAGGATCAGGGTGATGATCGCGGCGGATGCCTCGAAATAAAGATGCGTCTGCCCGTCATGACCAGCCACAATCATGTTATAAAGGCTCAGGAAATAGGCGGCCGACGTGCCAAGTGCGACCAGCACGTCCATATTGGCACTGGCGTTACGCAACGCCATCCAGGCGCCGCGATAGAACCGCCAACCGATCAGGAACTGCACCGGGGTCGCCAGCGCCAGTTCTACCCACGGGCTCAAATGAAAATCGACCCCCAGATACATCCAGATCATCTGGGCCACCAGCGGCGCGGTCAGGACAATAGAAGCCGCCAGCCACCAAAACGACTTGTCGGGATTCTTTTGGTCTGCGGGATCCTGCCCGTTTTCCTGACCCGATTTGCCTCGTGAAACAGCGTGATAACCGGCCTTTTCAACAGCCGCGATGACATCGGCGTCACCAACCTGTCCCGGTAAGGTATGAATATCGGCCCGCTCCAGTGCGAAATTGACACTGGCTTCCGTAACCCCGGGCAGTTTGCTCAATGCCTTTTCGACGCGAAGCGCGCAATTGGCGCAGGTCATGCCATCAATATCAAAAGACCGGCTTTCATCGGCAACAGAATAGCCCGCAGAACGGATGGTATCGGCCAGTTTGCTAACTGATGTCTGATCACGATCAAAGGTGACATGGGCAGAATTCAGCGCAAGGTTCACCTCGGACGATACACCGGGCAGCTTGCCCAATGCCTTTTCAATCCGACCGGCACAGGATGAACAAGTCATCCCGCCGATTTGCAGGGTCACTTCGCCACGCGCCCCTTCGTCCGTCGGTTTTTTCAAACCGGGGGCACCATTGCCACGAATTTCAGGGATGTCGGGTTCTGATCGCCTGTCCATTTAGGTCACCATTCCATGATCAATAACTTGATATGGGTGACCATAGAGGTTCCAGCAACTGGAAGGTCAAGCATAAAACGGGCGGATTGATTTTGCGTTATCAATTCACCCGCAAATATCTGATAAAAATAAAAAAACCCCGGACAATACCGGGGTTTTCAAATGACATTTGGCAACCTTAACCGTGCGGGTTCGGCTCGCCAACAGCGCGGAACTGGATATAGTTCGGCAAGCCCATCATATCGATCAGACGGATCTGCTGTTCAAGCCAATATGCATGATCCTCTTCGCTGTCATCCAGCAGCGTGGTCAGCATATTGCGCGTCTGATAATCTTCTTCCTTCTCGGCAAGTTTAATCGCCTTTTTCAGAAGATCGATCACATGATATTCGTGTTCGAGATCGTTTTTCATCATCTCAGGCACGGTTTTGCCGATCTTGATCGGACTGCGCGACGCGGTATCGGGCACACCTTCAAGGAACAGAATACGTTCGATCAGGCGTTTTGCATGTTCGAGTTCTTCGTCCTTTTCATGATGCATACGAGCATAAAGTGCATGCAAACCCCAATCGAGATACATCTCGGCATGGGTGTTGTACTGGTCGGCGGCGGACAATTCAGCCGTAAGCTGCTTGTTCAGCGCGTCGATAACCTTCTTGTTACCCTTCATGGCGTAAAGCTCCTGAATTGTTAGTCGCCGTCGCCAGAACGGCTTTGAATATAATTCTGCATACCGACATTTTCGATCTGCCACTGCTCCGTTTCCAGCCAGTCGACATGTTCTTCCTGATCTTCAAGGAATTTGACCAGCAGATCGCGGGTTACAAAGTCTGCGGCCTTTTCGCAGGCGCTAATCGCCTCGCGCAGAAGCGGCAGGCTTGCCAACTCGAACTTCATGTCGCAGGAAACGATTTCCTCGACATTCTCGCCGATCATAAGCTTGTTCAAATTCTGAAGATTGGGCAGACCTTCAAGGAACAGAATGCGCTCGATGGTGTCATCGGCACGTTTCATTTCCTTGATCGAAAGTTTGTATTCGTACTCGCCCATTTCTTCCACGCCCCAGTCGCGGAGCATACGGGCATGCAGGAAATACTGGTTAATCGCCGTTAACTGGTTGGTAAGCACGCGATTAAGATAACTGATGATCTTGGGATCACCCTTCATGGTGGCACTCCTGATGATTGGGCTGTCCAAATAGTGGGATCGACCATTCCCCTTTTCAAGGGAAAACCGCGCCTTTGATTACCATTATCAATAATTTAGCCGATTTTTTTGCAAATTTTCAGATCATGGCACACAAGTAAAAATCATTCGCGCAGCAACCATTGCGAATGAAAATCGGTCCGCCCGTTTTCGGTTGTTTTTGTTTGCTTCAACCAATCTCTGGGACCTTTTTTCGCGTACGAGTCGGAAATATGATTTTCGCTGCCGGAGGTCGCCCGTTAAATGTCTGCCATCAAATCGATCCGTTTCATACTTGGTGATCAGCTGTCTGTTTCACTGGCAAGTTTAAGGGATGCCGATCCTGATCACGACTTGATTGTAATGGCGGAACCGAACAGCGAGGCAAACTATGTCGCCCATCACAAGCAGAAAATTGTCTTCATTCTGTCTGCGATGCGCCATTTCGCTCATGAATTACGTGAAAAGGGTTTCGCGGTTTGTTATTTCGATTATGAGAATCAGCCGACCAATAGCTTTAGCGATGCCCTGAAACTGGCATTGAAAAATCATCCGGTAAAACAGGTAATCATTACAGAGCCCGGCGAATGGCGGATACGCACGGAAATCGAAACATGGGCGGACAAGTTCGGTATCGTCCTTGATGTTCGCGACGATGATCGTTTCTTTGCCCCACTTTCGGTATTTGCGGAATTTGCTGAAAACCGCAAGGAACTCCGTATGGAGTATTTCTATCGGCAACTGCGACGTACAACCGGTATCCTGATGGAACCGGATGGCAAACCGGTTGGCGGTCAGTGGAATTTTGATCACGATAATCGCAAACGCCTTCCCGATGATCACAGGCCGCCAAGCCCCCTGACTTTCAAACCGGATAGCATCACGCAGGCATTGCTCAACCGGGTTAAACAGGATTTCCCGAATGCCTGCGGGGATCACGAAAGTTTCGGCTGGGCGGTTACCCGACGCGATGCGCTTACAGTCCTTGATCACTTTATAGAACATCAATTGCCGCTATTTGGTGACTATCAGGATGCGATGACTGTAAAAAGCAGCACTGTTTATCACTCTCTTCTAAGCGGCTATATCAATGTCGGCCTTTTGCTCCCCGATGAAGTATGCCGTGCCGCTGAAAATGCCTATCGCGTCGGCAAGATACCAATCAACGCCGCCGAGGGCTTTATTCGTCAGATCCTTGGCTGGCGCGAATATGTGCGCGGGCTTTACTGGCATATGGGGCCCGATTACGGAAAAGGCAGTTATTTCGATGCCAGACGCCCCCTACCCGCCTTTTTCTGGGATGGGAATATTGGGATGAACTGCCTGCATCACGCCATCACCGAAACGCTGGACAATGCCTACGCGCATCACATTCAGCGATTGATGGTGATTGGCAACTTTGCGCTTCTATCCGGTCTGGATCCAAAGGAAGTCTGTGAATGGTATCTGGCAGTTTATATCGACGCATTTGAGTGGGTGGAACTTCCCAACACCTTTGGCATGGCACTTTATGCCGACGGGGGAAAAATGGCGTCCAAGCCCTATGCTGCGAGTGGAAAATACATCAACCGGATGTCTGATTACTGTACGGCTTGCCAATACAGTCCCAATAAGAACACAGGGCCCGATGCATGCCCCTTTAACGCACTTTACTGGCACTTCCTGGATCGTAACGTCGATAAACTCGGCAAAAACCCGCGCCTTGCTATGCCATATCGCAATTGGTCGCGTATGAATGGGAACAGTAAAACGGCACTAATCGAACAGGCCGAGCATTTCCTGACACAGATGGATACCGGAAAAATCCCAAAGCCATCACATCAGGCAAGCCTGTGGTAGCCGGGATCATCTGAAATACAGCGCATATTCAGAAGACAGAAAAACAAAAAGCCGGACGAAATGTCCGGCTTCTGCTTACACAGCTGCCTACAAACTGGCGCTGTCGAAATTCAGTCTGGCTTAAGCGATCGCGTCACGAGCAGCTTTGCGCGCTACGTCTTTGATCTGCCAGTGGGAAATCCCGACATCATCCAGGTCACGCTTATCGAGATTGTAGAGTTCGTTCGCGACAGAGCGTGCATAGGCCCAACGGCGAACAGCAACGAGAATACTGGACAGGAACATGTTGAACCTCCTTGGTTTAAGAATAAGAACGCTAGCCTGCGGGTCTTCCGCTTTTGGTCGGCGCGTTCATCACTTCGCTTTCTGCAATGCAATATGCTCCCAAGAGCCATATATCTCAACCGCCAAAGATTGCATATCATCTATTCCAAAACGTCACAATTGAATGGGTTCAATTGTGAAACTTGTAGCCTTCATCACAGGAAAAATTGAAATAAATCATATATTTCAGCCTTCGCCCCCATGCGGCAACGCAACATAGCCACGCACGGCAAAAAGCTCATTTCGCCATTCCCGCGGCAACCACACATTTATCACCCGCTAATTTATCACCCGCTAGCTGATCACGTACCCCCATTGCCAATTCAAAGAACTGTTCCCGCACGGCACCGGCATAGGGGTTCTCGTTTTCAATCGCCCAGAAAACGCTGGGCGCGTCGTAGCGCACCATTTCGGTGGCCTTGACCAGCAAGTCAAAGCTTGCTGTTGTCATGCGCACAGGCAATGGATCCATCCGGGCAAGAACCTTGGCAATGAGATGCGTGACACCCTGCACGACCGCGGCCTCGCGGTCATGGACCTCCGGAGTAACAACAAAAACCTTGAGCCGCAGAATATGGCGCAGGAACGCGGCAATCCGGCGAAATTTGTATCCCCGCACAGGGCATATCGCGATCTTGAGCCCGGAAATACCGTCCCGCGCACTTTGCGGACCAAACAACGGATGGGTACCGATGATCTCGACATGATCGGGAAGCCCTTCAAGCATTGCCTGCGCCGGTTCCATTTTCACGGACCCGACATCCAGAACAATCGCCCCCGTACGCAAATATGGTGAAATCGTCGCGATCACAGACCTCATTTCCGTAACGGGAACGGCCAGAATGACGATATCGCATTTCGCCACGCTTAGAATATCAGCCGCCCGAATGTTTCCATGTGCGGCTTCCGACACGTATGCCGAAACCGCATCAGGATTAACATCATGTACCAAAACCGGAAAATGATCTGCCAGATGCCGGGCGGTCAAACAGCCAAAGGCGCCGAACCCGAAAATCCCGATGGTCGGGTGATCTGGAAATAAAAAAGGCATCGTCTGTCTCCGAAGAGCTGCGATGCCGGTGCCTGCCTTATAAATCAACCGCCGACGACGCAGCGGTTGAACATAGAAAAACGCTCCCGCCTTATGTGGCAGGGCCGTAATAGAAATCAGCAAACAGGCAAATAACGTTTTTCATGGCGGCGATTAATAATGCCAAACCTTTCCATGTCAAGGCATCTTGGCATCTCTGGTACGATACCAAGAGCAGCACAGCATCAATACTAAAGTCCCTCACCCTCTCGCAGAGCTTTTCACGCCTTCTCCGAAGGACGCATACTGAATTCAAATTGCACCGGCACGCCTTTTCCAAGCTGTTACAAATACGGACACATTTCATTCAGTTGTGCATCATTGGAATAACTGTCTTGCGGCGAAATACGCTAATTTTTCTTGCTGCCATGCAATATAATTCAGGACTATCATGCTATTTTTGTAACAGTTTGTTTCAGTTCGCATTCTGGAAACGCCCTGTTACAGTTTTGTGAGTGCAAAGGGTCCCCCTTGGCAGCATGTTGTCGCTGCAATTGGTTTAAAGCCAGGGAGGAAACCTAAATGAATCTGCGCAAAACCATTCTCGCCACCGGTGTGGCGTTCTCTGCTCTCGCGACTACAAGCTTTGCACATGCCGAACCGACTGCCGAAGTCCTGCATTGGTGGACCTCGGGCGGTGAAGCCAAAGCGGTCTCTGCCCTGAAAGAAGATTTCGAAGCACGTGGTGGCAAATGGGTTGATAGCCCGGTTGCCGGTGGTGGCGGTGACGCCGCAATGACCGTGCTGCGTTCGCGCGTTCTGTCGGGCGATGCCCCGGCCGCTGTTCAGCTTAAAGGCCCGGCGATCCAGGATTGGGCAGAACAGGGTGCACTTGCCGATCTGAATGACGTTGCCGAAGCAGAAGGCTGGGACAAAGTCATTCCGCCAGCTATTCAGAGCGTCATGAAGTATGAAGGCGATTATGTTGCCGTTCCTGTAAACATTCACCGTGTTGACTGGATCTGGGCAAACCCGGAATTGCTGGCCAAAGTTGGTGCCACCGAAGCGCCGAAAACCTGGGACGAATTCAACGCCCTTGCTGACAAGCTCAAAGCGGCCGGCATCACGCCTGTCGCCCATGGTGGTCAGCCGTGGCAGGATGCAACCGTCTTTGAAACCGTCGTTCTTGGGCTTGGCGGCCCGGAATTCTACCAGCAAGCCCTGGTTGATCTCGACGAAGACGCGCTGAAATCCGACACGATGAAAGCCGTGTTCGACCAGATGCGCAAAATCCGCGGTTATGTCGATGCCGACTTCCCGGGCCGTGACTGGAACCTTGCAACAGCTATGGTCATGAATGGCGATGCCGCCATGCAGATCATGGGGGACTGGGCAAAAGGCGAATTCCTTGCCGCAGGCAAAGTCCCGGGCAAAGACTTCATCTGTTCGGCAACCCCGTCCGAACACGGTTACCTGTTCAACGTTGACAGCTTTGCGATGTTCAATGTTTCGGGCGATGACAAGGTAGAAGGCCAGAAACTGCTTGCAGAACTGATCGTTGGCCAGAAATTCCAGGAAACCTTCAACCTTCTCAAAGGCTCGATCCCGGCACGTCTTGGCGTTCCGCTCGACAAATTTGACGATTGTGCGAAGAAATCCGAGGCTGACCTTCTGGCTGCCCAGGACGCAGGCGGGTTCCTTCCGTCGATGGCACACGGCATGGCTCTTCGCGGTCATCTTTCGGGTGCGATCATTGACGTCGTAACCGCACATTTCAACTCCGACATGTCGTCTGACGAAGCCGTCTCGCGGCTGGTCGAAGCTGTTGAACTGGCCAAAGACTAATCTCATCTGACCTGTACAGTCACATTGACTGACGACGCACCGGCCCCGGACATTTCCGGGGCCGGATTCCCGCTACTTTAATTGTTTGAGGCAAAGGGTATGGGGGCTTCTTCAAGCACCGAAAGCAACCTGACGGCCAGCATCCAGCGTCATCTTTCCAAGATCGTTGTTGCACCGTCCTTTGCTGCGTCCCTGTTTTTCGTCTACGGGTTCATCCTGTGGACAGGCTATATGGCGTTTTCGAAATCGCGCATGCTTCCGGTCTGGGATTGGGCCGGTCTGCGGCAATACGAACGTCTGTGGCAAATGGAACGCTGGCATGTTGCCATCGAGAACCTGCTGATTTTCGGCGGTCTCTTTATTGTTATCTGCCTGTTTCTTGGCTGCCTGCTTGCAGTTCTTCTTGATCAGCGCATCCGCGCCGAAGGCGTCCTTCGCACAATTTTCCTGTATCCGATGGCCCTGTCCTTCATCGTGACGGGTACCGTCTGGAAATGGCTTCTCAACCCGGGCCTTGGCCTGGAAAGCATGATGCATGACCTTGGCTGGACCAGTTTCAAATTCGACTGGCTGGTCAATTCGGACATGGCGATCTACACGGTCGTGATCGCAGCCGTCTGGCAGGCATCGGGTTTTGTTATGGCAATGTTCCTTGCGGCATTGCGCGGCGTCGATCAGGACATCATTCGCGCAGCCTATATGGATGGTGCCAGCCTGCCCCGCATCTATTTCGGCATTATCATCCCGTCGATCCGTCCGGTTTTCCTAAGTGCGATCGTCGTTCTGGCCCATCTGGCCGTTAAAAGCTTCGACCTCGTCATTGCGCTTACCGGTGGCGGCCCCGGCTATTCGTCCGATCTTCCGGCAACCTTCATGTACACGATGGCCTTCCAGCGCAACCAGCTGGGCGTTGGTGCCGCAAGTGCCATGATGATGCTGGCGACCGTGATGGCGATCATTGTGCCGTATCTGTATTCCGAACTGCGCGGAGGCAAGAAAAATGGCTGATATTCAGCATTACAGTCACGACGCAGGCTGGAAACATACCATACTGCGCGGGTTGCTATATCTCGTTCTGATCCTGTTTGCAGCCTACTATCTGTTCCCGCTTTTCGTGATGATTTCGACCTCGTTGAAGTCGCTCGATGAAATTCGGGAAGGCTCACTCATTTCGCTGCCGCGCGTCATCACGTTCGATGCCTGGACCTATGCGTGGAATGAAGCCTGTGTTGGCGTTGAATGTTCAGGCATCAAAATTTACTTCTGGAATTCGGTCAAAATGGCGGTTCCGGCGGTTCTGATTTCGACATTCCTTGGTGCGATCAACGGATATGCCCTGACCAAATGGCGTTTTAAAGGGGCTAATATCGTCTTTGCCCTACTGCTGTTTGGTTGCTTCATTCCGTTCCAGGTTGTGCTGCTGCCGATGTCACAGGTTCTGGGGTCACTTGGCCTTGCCAGCTCGACCACCGGTCTTGTTCTTGTGCATGTCGTTTACGGCCTGTGCTTCACCACCCTGTTCTTCCGCAATTACTATGTTTCGATCCCGGATGAACTGGTGAAGGCAGCCACCATCGACGGCGCAGGTTTCTTCACCATTTTCTGGCGTATCATTCTGCCGATTTCGACACCGATCATCGTCGTGTCGGTCATCTGGCAGTTTACCCAGATCTGGAATGACTTCCTTTTCGGTGCTTCCTTCGCCTCTGGCGATAATGCGCCGATGACTGTCGCACTCAACAATATCGTCAACACCACGACCGGCGTGAAACAGTACAATGTCGATATGGCCACAGCCCTGCTGACCGGCCTGCCGACGCTACTTGTTTATGTTCTGGCCGGAAAATACTTCGTCCGCGGCCTGACCGCCGGTTCGGTGAAGGGATAAGCAAATGGCATCACTCACCCTTGATAAAGTTCGCAAGGCCTTCGGTCCTGTCGAGGTTCTCAAAGAAATCAATATTGCTATTGAGGACGGCGAGTTCCTGGTTCTGGTCGGCCCGTCGGGTTGCGGCAAATCGACCCTTCTTAACCTGATCGCAGGTCTTGAAGGTTCCAGCGACGGGGAAATCCGCATCGGTGATCGCGTGATCAACGATGTCCACCCCAAGGACCGAAACATCGCCATGGTGTTCCAGTCCTACGCGCTTTATCCAAATATGACCGTTCGCAAGAACATCACCTTCGGTCTTGAAATCCGTGGTGTTTCGGCAGCAGAACGTGACAAGGCTGTCGCCGACGTCGCCAAACTGCTACAGATCGAAGCCCTGCTGGATCGCAAACCATCCCAGCTTTCGGGGGGACAGCGCCAGCGCGTTGCGATGGGCCGTGCACTGGTTCGCGATCCGGACATCTTCCTGTTTGACGAACCTTTGTCGAACCTTGATGCCAAGCTGCGCGTCGATATGCGCACCGAGATCAAGAAACTGCATCAGCGTCTGGGTGCCACCATCGTTTACGTGACCCACGACCAGATCGAAGCCATGACCCTTGCCTCGCGCATTGCGGTCATGAAAGACGGCATTCTGCAGCAGTTCGATACGCCGCAGAACATCTATGAACGCCCAAACAATATCTTTGTTGCTGGCTTTATCGGTTCGCCGTCGATGAACTTCATCAACGCAACCCTGATCAATGACAATGGCAATCTGGCCGTATCGATCAAACGCGATAACGACCCGATCATTCTGCCGCTGAAAGATGCGCCGGAAAGCTATCAGAGCTATGTCGGGAAAGATGTCGTTTTCGGCATCCGTCCGGAAGGTTTGACGCACAAGCGTACCGGTTCTGATGAACCGGGCAGCCAGTATGTCAATTTCGACTGCAAGGTCGAGGTTATTGAACCGACCGGTGCTGACACCATGACCGTTGTCGAAATCGGCGGAAAGGAAATCGTTGCACGTGTCCGGCCTGACCGGGCACCGCAACCGGGCGAGATGATGACATTCTCGGCCGACATGTCTCAGATCAGTCTGTTTGATCCGGTAACGGAACTTCGGATCTGATCTGATCGGCGGGCGGTTCTGGGGGCCGTCCGCCGTTCTTGTCTTTATAGGATTCTTAAAAACGGCCTGGAATTCCCGGGTCGTTTTGTTTTCAACCTTTGTCGACGCGCCGCGGCAAAGCAATCGTGACCTCCAACCCACGTCGGGGCAGATTGCGTAATCGTATCGTCCCGTCATGGGCATCGATGACCGTTTTTACAATCGACAGACCAAGGCCGCTGCCACCGGTGGTGCGTGCGCGTGATCCTTCTACACGGAAGAACGGCAGAAAGACATCCTCCTGATGTTCCGCGGCGATACCCGGTCCTTCGTCCCGAATGGACACCAGAACCGTATCGGCCGTCGCATCCAGACTGACATAAGCGCGATAGCCATATTTCAGCGCATTCTCGATCAGATTGGTGAAGGCACGTTTTAATGTTCCGGGTCGGCAGGTCAGACGGATGCTGCGCTTGTCACCAAACGAATGCGCCTCGTCCCCGCCGCCAAATACGGTGTGAACCGAACTGAAACGAAGCGGCTGCGGTCCCTCGAAACTTACCGGACGGCCAAGATCGGCATAATCGTCACAAATCGCTTCGAGAACCGATGTGAAGTCAACTGTGCGCTCTTCTTCCTTGCTAATCCAGTCACCAAGGAAATCGAGTGCATCGTTGAGAAGCCCGTCCATTTCATCAAGATCGCGCAACACGGTTTCGCGCAATTCTTCATTTTCGATAAATTCTGCACGCAGGCGCAGGCGCGTGCTGGGCGTGCGCAAATCGTGTGAAATTGCGGCCAGCATACGGGTTCTGTCACCCAGCATCCGTGAAATCCGTTCTCGCAATCCATTATATGCCGCGGCCATTGACCGGGCTTCGGTCGGGCCGCGCTCCTCCACCGGTGGGCCTTCAACTTCATCCCCCTGGCGAATGATCGCCTCGGTCAAATTCTTGAAGGGACCGGCCAGAAGATCGGCCAAAGCAGCAAACACCGCCAACACGGCAACAACCCCGACCAGAAAGATCAGAAAAACCATGGATGGCGATGCATAGTCGGACCACAGCACCGGATGAGACAGCAGCATTCGCATGCCGGATGGCAACATGATTTCAACGCGAGCCTCAAGTCCCTGACGCGCTATTTCGCGCGATAGGCCGGCAAAAAACAGACTGGGATTTTCGGCGGTTTCAATCAGGTCGCGCTGTTCCGCACCAAGACGCCCGCGCCGAAAATGCACCTTTACCGATGTCGGCCAGCCCGTATCGGCCAGACGTGCGGGCATTGCGATATGTTGTGCCGGGCGCGAAAATAACAGAATGGTACCGATATCGTCAGATGGCAGAACACGAACAGAAAGCCCGTCACGCGCGGCTATATCAACGATATTTCCCTGTAACTCCGGACTTTCGGCAATCAGGATCAATTCGCGAATGGTAAAGCCCAGAGTATAGGCTCGGCTGATCCGCTCGCTCCGTTCGATGATGTATTTCGATGCGATTGAACTGATGCCCGCGATGATGACACCGCCGACCATCATGATCATAAAGATGCGTCCGCCTAGCGTGCGGGGCTTGAATCGCCGCATATATTCGGAAAACGCACCAATCTGAACTGCCATCGATCGAATTCCTAGACGGTCCTCGTATCGGCACAGAACTGATAGCCAATGCCGCGCACGGTTTTGATCAGCTTGGGGTTTTTGGCATCTTTTTCAATTTTGCGGCGCAGGCGACTGATCTGGATATCGATACTGCGGTCAAACGGGATAGAGCTTTGCCCGCGTACGATATCAACAAGCTGTTCACGCGACAGCGCACGCTTGTTATGCTTGACCAGCGCCAGCAACAGCGAAAATTCCCCGGTCGACAAATGCACCGCCACATCATCCAGATCGCGCAATTCACGTGATCCGATATCGAGCGTCCAGTCGGCAAACAGGATTTTCTGGGTTTTGGTTTCTTCGTGATGAACCTGTGTCACGGTACCGGTTTCAAAACGGCGGAACACGGCACGAATACGGGCCAGCAATTCACGCGGATTGAACGGCTTGGTCAGATAGTCATCTGCACCCAGTTCAAGACCAAGAATACGATCTGTATCCTCGCCCACCGCAGTCAGCATGACAATCGGTACCTTGGAATTGCGGCGCACATCCCGACAGAGCGCAAAACCATCCTCGCCAGGCAACATGATATCAAGGATCACCAGATCAATATTCCAGTCACGAAGCGCACGATGCATCTCCGCCCCGTCGGAAACGGTGGTGATACGAAACCCGTGCTGGAGCAGGAATTTTTTCAGGAGCTTCTGGATTTCCTGATCGTCATCGACAACCAGAATATGGGGTTCACGCCGCGTACTCAGTCTCCGCCTCCCTTGGATCCGACAGGTCCGTGACCGGACTGTCGCGCGGAGTTTAGTGCATATTGTCCCGGGTTTGAACTATTTTACCCAATGCCGGGGATAAATGAAAAAGCCGGGATAAAAAACCCCGGCTTTCCTAAAGAAAATCTTCTTCCCCAACGTGTTAGGTGACCTATTTCAGGTCATAAACCTTGGTGCTTCCCGATACTTCGGATGCGACGATCAACATTGCATTGCCCGTCGGGCTGTTTTTGGCATCAACAAACAGCATCCCTTCCGGGGCAAGTTCACCCGCGGTGTCGGCTTCCGGGCTTCCGGAATATCGACGATCAGAATGATATGTCACGAATTGCGGGTTAACCGGATTGGTCAGATCATAGACCATAAACCCGCCCTGACGTTCCAGACCGATGAAAGCATAAGGCGTGCCATTGACATAACCCGATGCCAGACCTTCGGGTTCTGGCCCCTTGTCATCGGAACGATTATCGCGGCTATAGTTTTCGGTATCCGAGGCATTGAAAACATTGCTGTAATTCGCTGCCATGAACTGTTCAAATTGATCACCACTGTCAAAGACCATCTTGCCACCGGCATCAAGGACCGAGAACGACCGGGCGCCATAGCTATAAATCACATCGAAATCACCATCGCCGTCAATGTCGCCCTGTGCCTTGGTGGTTTTAAGGCGGCCCAGGTTTTCATCCTTTTGCAGGTTTGCTGCATTCGGGAATGCTACCGGATCAAGGGTCAACTTGCCGACGCGGGTTTCCTCGCTATAGCCATCATAATCGCGGGAATCGCCTTCGTTCGCGATCAGCACCCAGGTTTTGCCATCGATTTCAATCGTATCAATGGTGTCGGGCATATACATCCCCATCACCGGCCAGGTGCGGATATTGATCTTGCCGTCCTTGTCGCTGGCATCAAACGCATTGACCGAATGGTCCTTGAACCCAAGACCGGCAACACGGATCACGCTGGCGGTTGCAATATCAAGGATCGCAACAGCGTTATTTTCCTGAAGCGACACATAGGCCGTTTTACTGTCTTTCGACACGGCGATATATTCCGGCTCAACATCCTGTGCGACACTTGACGTGCCCGGGTTCGATACCCGCATGCCGTATGGAAGCGTCGCATCATTCAAAAAGGCGAAATCAACGTTACGAACATCCGCATCCGTTAACTTGGCCACATCACCCGATACCGGAATGATCGAAACGCTGCCTTCCGGATCATTGTCAAACGCATCATTTGGTTCACCTTCATTGGCAACCAAAACATATTTACCATCCGGGGTAAATTTGATCATATCGGGCAAGGCGCCCACAGTAACGGCTGCGATAAAATCACCATTGGTGGTAAAGAACACAGCTTTGCCAGATGCCTGTTTATCTTTATTTTCAACAGCAACGGCCACAACGCCATCGTGAACAGCAACGCTGTTGGCGGCTTTGCCCCAATTCGAAAGATCAAGCGCCCCGATTTTACTGATTTCATTTGGGTTCGACATATCAAGAATGTCGATGGCCTTATCCCCACCATTCACAACAAAAATACGCTTGGTCACCGGATCAAATGCCGGAATTTCAGCCGCACTTTCATCAAACACGCCGGTGCGATATTCGCCCATTGAAAGGATCGAAAGCGGTTTGGCCGCCGGTGTTGCCGTATCAAGCCCCATCGCAACGTTCTTTGACGTCGCCGCTGTACCACAAGCCCCAAGAAGCACAGACATCGCAACAGTCGCCATTAATGAATAACGCATAGTTCCCCCTGAAAACTGAATTAACCGTGGCAGACAACCTGCAAACAAGCCGTAACAGTTTGATGACGACGCCGTGACAGTTTCATAAATTTCCTGAACCCCGCTATGCTCTGAACAGCCACAATCAACCTAAAGCAATAACCGTTCACGAAAATCAGTTGGAAACAGCAAGAATGGCCACGATCAATATCGCCGTGATCGGTGCGGGCATGGCTGGCCTTAAGGCAGCATCGACCCTGCATGGCATTGGCATCAATGTAACGGTCTTTGAAAAAAGCCACGGCACAGGCGGGCGGCTTGCGACCCGCCGAACCGAATTTGGCAATTTCAACCATGGCGCCCAATATGTGACGGCACGTGATCCGGCATTCCGTGCCTTCCTGCGCCATGCCGCAAGCCAAAATTCAGCGCGCGACTGGCGGCCCAACCTGTATCACGGCCAGCAAGCCCAAAGACAACAGACGCCACGCCCGATTGCGGATGGCAACACCGCCGCCGACATTTGGTATCAGGGCGCGCCACTAATGAACAAGCTGGTCACGCCTCTTCTGACCTCATTTGAAATTCGCACCCGTCACCACATCAATCGCATTGAACCACATGGCCCCCGTGAATTTATCCTGCATAATAATCTTGGTCAGGAATTTGGTCCTTTTGACGGTGTAATCGCAACTGCACCGGCCCCTCAAGCCGCCGAACTGTTACAGCCCTTAAGCCCGCGGTTTGATGTCATCAATAACGTTAAAATTGCTCCCTGCTGGTCAGCAATGATCGCATTTGCCAACCCTTTACCCACGGCATTTGACGCCATGGTCCATCCTGACCCTGCCATCAGTTGGGCCGCGCGAAGCGACAATAATAATAATCTGCCCCACAGACCATCACCGGATCTTTGGGTTTTGCACGCCACCACAGAATGGTCCCGTGACAATCTGGAAGACGACAACGAACGTGTCGCATCGCGCTTGCTGGAAAAATTTCGCGATATATGTGGCAGCCGACTTCCCGAAATCATATCAATCGACGCCCATCGCTGGCGATATGCCCGAACGGAAACACCGCTTGGCCAAAGCCATTTAACCGGGATGAAGGGTCGAATAATTGCCGCAGGTGACTGGTGCCTTGGCGCACGGGTCGAAGCCGCATGGCGCAGCGGAAAATGCGCGGCACATGCCATGATCGAAACTCTGACCAGTTGATCCCCATGGCAAAAAAGAATGCGTAAACAAAGACAAGGACGGTGCCAGCCGATAGCCGCCACCGCCCCCAAATGATTGACGTCTGCATCACGTGTGGTGATTAACCACGCAATGCCTGCAACTGCTTGATCAAACCGGCCGTGGATGCATCACGGGCATCGGCACTTTGCGTGGCCTGCACCATCGGCAACAATTCCTTGGCCAATTGTTTGCCCAGTTCCACCCCCCATTGGTCATAGGAATTGACGTTCCAAATGATGCCCTGAACAAAGATTTTATGTTCATACATCGCAACCAAACGTCCCAACGTGAAGGGATCAAGCTGCTTATACAGGATCATATTGCTCGGCTTGTTGCCGGCAAAAACCTTTTGCGGGGCCAGAACATCAATCTCGGCCGGGGTTAAGTTGGTATCCGAAAGTTCATCGCGGACTTCGGCCTCGGTCTTACCACGCATCAGGGCCTCGGCCTGGGCAAAGCAATTCGCCACCAGCTTGTCATGATGGTTTGCCAGTGGATGCAATGCATTGGCCGCTACAATGAAATCAACCGGGATCAGTTCTGTTCCCTGATGGATCAGCTGATAAAACGCATGCTGGCCATTGGTCCCGGGCTCGCCCCAAATAATCGGACCGGTTTCGTAATATATCGGCTTGCCATCGCGGGTCACCGACTTGCCGTTGCTTTCCATATCGGCCTGCTGCAAATAGGCAGGCAGTCGTGACAAATGCTGATCATACGGCAAAATCGCCTGACTGGATGCGCCCAGCACATTGCGATACCACACCCCGATCAACGCCAAAGTCACCGGAATATTTTTATCAAGCGGGGCGGTCTGGAAATGCAGATCCATCGCCTGCGCACCGCGCAACAATTCTTCGAACCTGTCATAACCAACGGCCAGAATGATTGGCAACCCAATCGCCGACCAAAGGCTGTAACGGCCCCCAACCCAATCCCAGAAACCGAACGCATTATCAGTATCGATGCCAAAGGCGGCGACCTTATCAAGGGCGGTCGACACGGCCACGAAATGCTTGGCAACCGCGGCCTCGTCCTTTAGCAGCCCAATCAGCCAATCCCGCGCCGAAAAGGCATTGGTCAGGGTTTCATCGGTGGTAAAGGTCTTTGACGCAATGATGAAAAGCGTCGTTTCCGCATCAAGGTCTTTCAGCGTATCAACAATATGTGCGCCATCGACATTGGAAACAAAATGGCAGCGAATGCCGTCAATATGATACGGGCGCAAGGCCTCGTTGACCATCACCGGGCCAAGGTCCGAGCCACCAATCCCGATATTGACCACATCGGTAATCGCCTTGCCGGTATGCCCCTTCCAATCGCCACGATGAATGCGTGCACTAAAGGCCTTCATCCGTGCCAATACGGCTTTGACATCAGGCATGACATCCTGACCATCAATCACCACCGGGCCACCATCCAGATTGCGAAGGGCGGTGTGAAGCACTGCACGGTCTTCGGTGACATTGATCCGCTCACCGGCAAACATGCGATCGCGCCAGCTTTCAACCTGTGCCGCCCCGGCCAGATCACGAAGGGCTGTCATCACTTCATCGGTGATCAGGTTTTTTGAATAATCAACAAACAGATCATCCAGCGTGACCTGAAAACGGTCAAACCGCGCCGGATCATCGACAAAAGCCTTGCGTAAATTGAGGCTCTTGGAAACATCCCCCCCCAATTGATCAAGCTTTTCCCAGCAGGTCGTCATATTTTCTGTGGACATTCCACCCTCGGCTTCAAACAGATAGCAAACAATACCGGCGTTATATTCAAAGAATAACATGCCGATACGACCATTTGTGGGACAGTTTATGGGACATTTTGATGGCAATTCCGATGGGGTGAAACTGCCATCAAACAAATTCTAACCGGGCAATCCGTTCACAGACAGGAATTGCGCAACCTCTGCCTCGGTCGGAAGGGCCGCAATCGCACCGCGTTTGGTGGCTGTCATCGCGCCGACCGCATTGGCAAATCGGCAGGCAGCAGCGACCTTTTCCGCCGATGTCAGCAATTCCGGGTCCTTAAGCAAACGTGACAGGAAACCGGCGGTAAAGCCATCCCCTGCCCCGGTCGCATCAACCGCTGTGACTTTGAACGGCTTGGCCGCCCCTTCAAAATCCGGGGTAAAGAAACGGCTGCCTTTCGGGCCGGATGTTACGATCATCAGTTTCCAGTGATCACACCATAATTCGCGAACCCCTGCCTCAAGGTCATCCTTCCCGGTGATAAAGGCCACTTCATCATCGGAAATCTTGACCACATCCGCCTTGGTAATCGCAAGCCGCAACATATCACGCGCGGCGTCCGGATTGGGCCAAAGCGGCAAACGAAGGTTCGGATCACAGGAAATAATCGCCCCGTTTTCGCGTGCAATGTCAATTGCGGCAAGGGTCGCTGCACGCGGATCATCATCAATCATGCAAAGCGTACCGTAATGAAACAGGTCACAGCCTTTGAGCATATCCTGATCAAGATCGGCCGGTGTCAGCAACATATCCGCCGACGGGCTGCGATAGAAAGAAAATTCGCGTTCGCCATCGGCACGCAGCGACACAAAAGCCAACCCGGTCAGGGCTTCCTTGGTCAGAACAATGCCCGATGTATCAACATTGTCGGCCTTTAAAGTATCGACCAGAAAATGGCCAAAAGCATCATCGCCAAGCTTGCCGATAAAACCGGTTTCAATGCCCAGCCGTTGCAATCCCACAGCCACATTGCCCGGCGCACCACCTGCGGCCTTGGCAAAGGCCGGTGCATCGGCAAGGCCGGTACCGGTCACAGTCGGGACAAAATCAATCAGCAATTCCCCAAGGCAAACTGCTTTTGCGCTCATAGCGATTCTCCGTTTATATCGCCCGTCAACCGGGTTGCGGGCATTATCATTTGCTGTGGGACGCGATGGTTTTAAATCGATTCAATTCATCAGGCAAAGAAAAAGCCACCTTAGGCAAAAAGTGGCTTTAGCCCGCTGCTTTTTCAATAACTTCAGGCCGATTTCCCCAGCGCAACTTCACGCCCGCGGCCAAGCGATGTCATCCATTCATCGAAATGATCATCATGCTCAAGCTGATAACGATAATGGCGTGTCAGCGCCGCATTCAGTTTACCACCCCGCCCCAGCAGATCATCGGCAAAGGAAATCATGCGCGAATTGGGCCAGGCAATCGGACGAATGGCACGAAGGGTTGCAAAAAGTTCATCTTCGTTTGCATCGGGCTGGGTTTGCGCCATGAGCGTCAGCATCGCTGCTGTCGAACGTGAAACGCCCATATGGCAATGCACCAGCAAATGGCCGTCCTTACGGGCATCGACGGTGTTTTTGAGTCCCTCACCAAAGGCGAGAACCTCTTCGACATGGGCGACCGTCGGAGCCATCTGACCGGGCAGTTCATCAATGATATCGTGGAACCGCAAAATGGTACGTTCATGCGGGGCATAAGCCGCGAATGCATCCGGGTCCGGTCTTTCCGGATCAAGGACCGAAAGCACATGCGAAACCGACCGGGTTTGATGGGTTGGCAGTTCATCAATGCCACAAATCGTCAAAAGCGAAATAGAAACCGGTTTCATGTCTTTCCTCCAATACACTGATTAAGCGTAATAACATCACAGCAACCGTAAAAAGCAAAGGGCCGGTACTGTTAAAATACCGGCCCGCGTTGAAATCTGTGTGATCTTGCTATTACGGCTTTCGGTTCACCGCATGGATATTCAGCATTTCCCAAGCAATCGTCGCACCGGCAAGCGATGTGATGTCCGATACATCATAAGGCGGGGAAACTTCCACCACGTCCGAGCCGATCAGATTGATCCCCCCCGCAAGACCGCGCAGGATCGAAACCGCCTGATGGCTGGTCAGGCCGCCCAGAACCGGCGTGCCGGTGCCCGGTGCATAGCACGGGTCAAGCCCGTCGATATCAAAGGTGATATAGGCGTGATTGTCGCCGACCACGTCTTTGATTTTGGCAACGATCTGATCAATCGACATCGCCTGCACATCCGGCCCGTACAGGATGTTATATCCATGGGTCGATTCATTATGCGTGCGGATGCCAACCTGAATGGATTTCGACGCGTCAACAATGCCATTCTTTGCCGCATGCCAGAACATGGTGCCATGATCGATACGATCGCCATCATCTTCCCATGTGTCGGAATGGGCATCGAACTGGATCAGCGAAATTCCCTTGCCGTACTTTTCGGCATGAGCCTTCAGGATTGGGTAACTGATGAAATGGTCGCCACCAATCGTCAGCATTTTCGCACCCGAGCTAACGATATCGCGTGCGTGATCCTCGATCATCTCCGGGATTTTATGCGGATAACCGGGATCAATCACCATATCGCCATAGTCGATCACGGCCAGTTCACCAAAAATATCGCGCCCGGACGGGAAATGCGGTGCCCATGCAAGATTTACCGACGCACGGCGCACCCCCTGCGGGCCAAGGCGCGTACCAGGGCGGCTCGACGTTGCAAGATCAAAGGGGATGCCCGTAACCGCAACATCAATGCCCGTAAGATCACGGGTATATTTGCGGCGCATGAATGACAGCGCGCCGGAATACATCGGCTCGCTGGTATTCTGATGCACGGATTTCGCAGTAAAAGCGTTGTCGCCGCCTTTGGTATCAATAACCCCGGTACTGCTCATAATTCGTCCCCTTGTCCTTTCCGAACCTCAGGCGTCGCCTAGTGCAATCCAGGTCGACTTGATTTCACAATATTTGTCCATCGCATGCAGCGAACGGTCACGACCGGTGCCCGATTGCTTGTAACCGCCAAACGGCATGGTGATGGATCCACCGTCCCAGCAATTGACCCAGACAAGACCGGCACGCAGTTTTTTCGCGGCCAGATGCGCCTTGTTGATATCGCGCGTCCATACGGCTGCGGCAAGTCCATATGGCGTATCATTTGCCGTCTGAACAGCCTCTTTCCAATCCTTGACCGAAATCACCGACAAAACCGGGCCAAAGATTTCTTCCTTGGCAATCGTCATGTCGTTTTTGACCGCATCAAAAACGGTTGGTTCGACATAATAGCCACCGGACTCGGTGCGTGCACGCTTGCCGCCGGTGCAAAGTTTTGCACCCTCGGCCGCCCCCTTCTCGATATAGCCGAGAACGCGGTTCATCTGATTTTCATCGACGATTGCGCCCATCTGGCTGTTCGGGTCTAGGGGGTCACCCGGCTGCATTTTGCGGCCTGCTGCAACCACTTTCTCGATGAATTCGTCCTTGATGCTTTCTTCGACAATCAGGCGCGAACCGGCCGTGCAAACCTCGCCCTGATTATAGAAAATTCCGCCTGCTGCCGCTTCGGCCGCCGCGTCCATGTCGGGGCAATCGGCCAGAACGATATTCGGGCTTTTTCCACCGCATTCCAGCCAGACGCGTTTCATGTTCGACTGACCGGAATATTGCAAGAACAGTTTCCCGACTTCGCCCGAACCGGTAAAAGTCACGCAATCAACATCGGGATGCAGACCAAGCGCCTTACCCGCCGTCGGGCCAAAGCCGGGCAGAACGTTCAGAACACCCGCCGGAAGACCGGCTTCGACCGCCAGCTCCGCAACACGGATCGCGGTTAATGGCGACTGTTCGGCAGGTTTGAGAATGATCGAGTTCCCCATCGCCAGTGCCGGACCCAGCTTCCAGACCGCCATCATCAGCGGGAAGTTCCATGGCACGACTGCCGCCACCACGCCCAGCGGTTCACGCGTGATCATACCGATTGCGCGTGCTTCACCCGGTGAAATCTCGTCATAAATCTTGTCAATCGCCTCTGCGTACCAGCGAATGCATTTATAGGACAACGGAATGTCATCACCCGCCGCAAGGCTGATCGGTTTGCCCATATCAAGACTTTCAAGCAGCGCCAGTTCGGCAGCATGCTTTTCCGTCAGATCGGCAAATTTCATCATGACGGCCTTGCGCTTGCCCGGTGATGCTTCCGACCAACTGCCTTTTTCAAAGACCGCACGCGCGGACTGCACCGCGCGATTGACGTCTTCAACATCGCATTCGGCGACTTGGGTCAAAATCTTGCCGTCGCGCGGGCTGATGCAATCAAACGTTTTACCCGATGCCGCATCGACATAAACGCCATTGATAAAGGCCTTGTTGCGGATCGTCAGGCTGGCGGCCTGTGCTCTAAGCTGTTCGAAATTCAACTGGTTTGTCATCGGAAATCCTCCTGACGGATCGCGCGTGCTGTTTGTTCCGCGCGATATTCAAACATGATGATTGTGCAATCAGTATGACGGTGGTGTCGCGGCACTGACAACTTCGCATTCAATGTCGCCCGCGTTACGAAACCGGTGCGGGATTTCCGCATTAAAGTAATAGGCGTCACCTGGCCCAAGAACCTGAACCCGTTCGCCCACCGTGACCTCAAGCTTGCCACGGACGACAACACCGGCCTCCTCACCCTTCTGGACGATCAGATTGTCGCCGGTATCGCCGCCGGGCGGATAAATTTCATGAAGGACGCGCAGATTGCGGTCCTTGCGTGTTGCGCCGACAAGACGCATCGACATGGTGCCATCGGAAAGCTCGACGAGGTCTTCCTTGCGAAAGAAAATCTCCTCGCCGTTTTCCAGATCAATCGTAAAGAAGTTGATCAGGCTCATAGGGATGCCTGCCAGAACCTTGGCCAGACTGTCGACCGACGGGCTGACCCGGTTCTGTTCAATCGTCGATATCGTGCTGTTGGTGACACCGGCGCGGCGCGCCAGTTCACGCTGGGATAGCCCGTACATGGTACGTACTGCTTTCAGGCGATCCCCAACCTTTTGTGACATCCGGTCTCTTCCCTGTCGGTCGCTCTTATCGGCGACCATTTTGCAAAAATGGCGTTATACCGCGTCAAGATACCAGCGGTATTCAAGCGGCGTGACCTCCGAGAAGAATTCATCATATTCGGAACGTCGACAGATATCGAATACCTCGACAAACCGTTCCCCCAGATATTCCTTGACGATGTCACCCTCGACAAAACGATCAAGTGCAGAAATCATGCTGCGCGGGACGATCTTGCCGCCATGCTGTTCATAGCCGTTACCAACAATCGGATCACCTGGATCAAGCTTGTTCTTGATGCCGTAATGCATCCCTGCAAGAACGCAGGCCAGAACCAGATACGGGTTGGCATCCGCGCCCGACACACGATGTTCGATACGCGCGGCCTGCGGGCTACCGGCTGGGATACGCAGGGCAACCGTACGGTTGTTAAGCCCCCAGTTTGGAGACATCGGCGCATAGGCCTTGTTCTGGAACCGACGGTAGGAATTCGGATTTGGCGCAAAAATCGCCATGCTTTCAAACATCGACGCCTGCAAGCCGCCAATAGCGTTCAACAGGAGATCCGAAACATCCTCGTCGCCCTTGGGCGACAGGGCGTTATTTCCTTCCTCGTCACGTAGCGACACATGAACGTGCAATCCGTTACCCGCCTGATCGGAATAGGGTTTTGCCATGAATGTCGCGGTCACACCATGATCCCAGGCAATACCTTTGACAACGCGCTTAAGCTGCATCGCGTGGTCTGCCGCCTGCATCGGATCATTGACATGACCCAGATTGATCTCGAACTGGCCGGGGCCAGCTTCGGCAACGATTGTATCAGCAGGAATGCCCTGACGGTTCAGTTCGGCAACCGCGTCGTGAAGGACTTTTTCGAAATCCTCGATCTGCTGGAGGCCATAGACCTGCACACCATCCGACGCGATCCCGCCGCCAAGCGGTGCGGGTGGCAAGGGTGCGGCAGTTTGTTCGTTCTGATCGGCAAGATAGAATTCAAGTTCCAGCGCCACGGTCGGATAGAAACCATCCGCTGCCAGACGATCCACAACCGCCTGCAAAACGTTGCGCGGATCGGCAAAGAATTTTGTACCGTCCAAGTTATACAGGCTCATCATGACCTGTGCCAACGGTAGCTCACCATAGGGAACCGCATGCAGGGTTCCCGGGATTGGCTTGGCGATATTGTCCTGATCACCACTGGACCAAAGCATGCCGGTACCTTCCGGGTTGTCGCCGGTGATATCCACCAGACACACAGAACCCGGCATGTTGATGCCTTCATGGAAGCTTTTAAGAAACTTCTGCTTGCTGATTCGCTTGCCCCGGAACACCCCGTTCACATCAGGAATGAGTAATTCGACAAGTTCTATATCCGGATTTGCTTCAAAGAATCGTTGAGCTTCCGCCCTACTGTCTTCGACGAACGACTTGTTCATCGTCTAATACTCCCAGAAAAGCCTGTTTATTTCACTTTTCATCGTGCCCCGCCCAATGATTGCGGTCAAGCCCCTCGTTCGATATATCGTGCAAATAATGCACTGCAAAATAAACGCACGACATCATTGCATTGGATATTAATAATGGTTTGAAACAACCAGTGCATATCAAATTTGGCACCAAGACGACAAAATTGTTTCATAAAATTTCCCCTTGCAAAGGTGTTCAAAAAAACGAACACTTGTCTCAGATGTTCAACATATCGCACAAAGCAGGCGACTATCGCTGTCAGGAGACGTTATGAATAATTTCGACAAAACCGCCTATTGGCAGGATATCGATCAGCAGCACCACATTCATCCGTTTACCGATACGGCCGACCTTAACAATCGTGGCACACGCGTGATTACACGCGCCAAAGGCGTCTTCATCGAAGATTCGCACGGTAAACAGTATCTGGACGGCATGGCTGGCTTGTGGTGCGTCAATGTCGGTTATGGCCGCAAGGAACTTGCCGAAGCCGCCTATAACCAGATGCTGGAATTGCCCTACTACAACAACTTCTTCCAGTGCGCGAACACGCCTGCGATCGAGCTTTCCAAAGTTCTTGCAGAAATCACGCCCGATGGTTTGAACCACGTATTTTATGCCAACTCCGGGTCGGAAGCGAACGACACGGTCGTGCGCATGGTGCGCCAGTACTGGAAGCTTAAAGGCCAGCCGGAACGCACCTACATCATCAGCCGCAAGAACGCCTATCACGGCTCGACCATTGCCGGGGCATCGCTTGGCGGGATGGCCGGGATGCATTCACAGGGCGGGCCGATGCTGCCTGATGTTGTGCATATCGATCAACCGTACTGGTACGGCGAAGGCGGCGATCATACCCCCGAAGAATTCGGCCTGATTGCCGCACGCAAGCTTGAAGAAAAAATCGAAGAACTTGGTGCCGACCGCGTCGGCGCCTTCATCGGCGAACCGATCCAGGGTGCCGGTGGCGTGATAATTCCGCCATCAACCTACTGGCCGGAAATTCAACGCATCTGCAAAAAATACGACATTCTTCTGATTGCAGATGAAGTCATTTGCGGATTTGGCCGTACCGGCAACTGGTTTGGCTCCGACACGTTCGATATCAAGCCGGACCTGATGCCAATGGCAAAGGGCATGTCGTCGGGTTACCTTCCGATTTCGGCCGTTATGGTCGGTGAACGGGTTGCTGACGTCCTGATCAACGAATGCGGCGAATTTACCCACGGCTTCACCTATTCCGGCCACCCGGCAGCCGCCGCCGTAGCCTTGGAAAACATCAGGATCATTCGCGATGAAAAGCTTGTTGAACGTGTCCGCGATGATATCGGTCCGTACTTTGCCGAAAAACTTAAAACCCTTGCCGATCATCCGCTGGTCGGGGCAGTTGAAACCGTCGGCCTGATTGCCGGTATTCCGCTGGTCGATAACAAGGCGACCCGCAAACCGTTCGATAAACCGGGCACGGTGGGCACGATCTGCCGGGATGCCTGTGTTGAAAATGGCGTTATCATGCGAGCCTGCGGTGATCGCATGGTGGCATCACCTCCGCTTTGCATCACGCACGACGAAGTCGATGAGCTGGTCAAACGCGCACGTGCCGCGTTTGATGCAACAGCCAGGAAAATCGGCAAAATGTAGGTTCCGATTTAAATCAAGACATTACACAAACACCCGGCGGGATATATCATTCGCCGGGTGTTTGTGATTTTGTCTCGAAACACTGCTGAAATGCCCTATCTCAAAAGAGTCCGCCATGCTCAAACGCCTTTATCAATCCCCCGCCTATCAAACCGCCACCCTGCCCGACAGCTATTGGGTTGCCAGTGCTGGCCATCTGCCCGAATGTGATCAAATGCCCGATGAGGGCACCATCACGGCCGATGTCGCGATCATTGGTGGCGGTTATTGCGGCCTGTCAGCTGCACTGGAACTGGCAGAAAGCGGCATTGATGTTGCGGTATTCGATGCCGGGCGTTCCGGATGGGGCGCATCAGGGCGCAATGGTGGATTTTGCTGCATGGGCGGAAGCGGCAAAAGCTATGCACAGCTTTCAAAGAAGTTTGGTGATGACCAAACACGCCATTTTGCCAAACTTCAACGCAGTGCGATTGACCTTGTCGCATCGCGGCTTGAAGAGTGGAATATTGATGCTGATCGTCATTCGGACGGGGAAGTCATACTGGCGCACAAAGCCAATCGGGTGGCGGAATTGCGCAAAGAGGCCGAGGAAAATAATCATTTTACCGGTATCGAAAGCGAATTCCTGACCAAGGACGAGCTTCGCGAACGCGGTCTTTGTGCGCAGGAAACCCATGCAGGATTGCACGTCAAAAAAGGTTTTGGCCTGCATCCGTTGAAATATCTGGCCGGACTGCATCGTGCCTGTGTAACCAAAGGTGTTCGGATATTTGAACAGGCGACCATTGAAGACCTCCAAGACACCGGGGACGGTTACATCCTGACCTGCAAAAATGTGCGAATTTCGGCGAACAAGGTCGTTATCGCCACTAATGGCTACAGCGCCGAAAACCTGCCAGACTGGATCGGCGGGCGATTGATGCCGGTCTTTTCGGGTATTCTTGTCACCCGACCGATGTCAGATCATGAGCTTGCAACGCAAGGCTGGACCAGCGACCTGATGGCGTTTGATACCCGCATCTTGCTGCACTATTTCCGTAAACTCCCTGATAATCGGTTCATGTTTGGCGGTCGCGGCGGCATCACGGCAACCCCCGCCGCATTTGATGATGCAAAACAGCATCTGTTGGCGCATTTTCGCCGGATGTTCCCCGCATGGCAGGATGTTGAAATCACCCATCACTGGAACGGTCTTGCCTGCCTTTCGCAGTCGTTCCGCCCCTATCTTGGTCGGGTTCCGGGGCATCGGGACGTCTGGACGGGACTTGCATGGCATGGCAACGGCGTCGCACTTGGAAGTCTGGCCGGGAAAATGCTGGGTCAGCAAATTCTGGGCGCCAAGGGCCCGGATGATGTCGGTGCCATCATGGGGACACCACCGGATCGTTTCCCGTTATCAAAGTTTCGCCGGATCGGCCGCAGTCTTGCCTATCGATATTATGGTCTGCGTGACGAGTTTGCGTAATCAGTCAAACTGACCTATGTCATGTCGCGGATATGGCCTTTGCGCTATTGCCCGGATTAATCCTTATCGAGCACGAGACGAGCATGTCAGATCAACCGACCCTTGCCGAAATCAAAGAACGGCGTGAAATCGCGACCCGCAAAATCCGCGAAGAAACCGGTATTGATCACCAAATGATCAAAGATATCGTGCATGGCTTTTATGCCAAGGTACACGACGACGCGATGCTGGGCCCGGTATTTGCCGAGAAGATCACGGATTGGGATCACCATTTGGAACGGATGTGCATGTTTTGGGCATCTGTGGCACTTGCCAGTGGTGCCTATGACGGTCGCCCGATGCAAAAGCACCTGACACTCAGGATCGACCGCACCCATTTTGATCGCTGGCTTGAATTATTTGCCGAAACACTGGCAGAGCATTGCGAAACAGCTGCCGCACGTCACTTCATGGAACGCGCCCTTCGGATTGCATCCAGTTTCGAAATCGGGATTGCTGCGCATAACGGCGTCATTCTGGGTAAAGGCGAACGTTACGATCCGGTTTCGGCATGGTCCCCGAAATAGGCCAGAACTCATAGTAATCAGCACACTGCAAAACTTTTTGTCAGCTTTCTTAAGACCGACATGTTGACAACATTGTCCTGCTCTGAACAAAATATTTTTACGTGTTATTACTAGACGGGGGCAATCTTCGCGCGCACTGAACTGGCAAATCAAAGGGCTTATATTGGCAGCCCTGCAAGATTGCTATGTGCCAGACCGATTGCAGAGTACGACGGACGAGAGCGGAGAAAGACGATATGTGGTCTTGGATTGGCGTCAGCGCAGTCATCATTCTAGCCCTGATTACCTATACGATTTATGGCCACAAACGTCATCTCAGCCCGACAAAGGGTAAGAAAATCGATCTTTCTCAACGCCCAAACAGCGCGCTTCTAATCATTGATCTGCAAGAAGACTTTACGCTGGCCACCGGCAAAAACGCCTATGAACCTGCCGCGGTCGAAAAAACGATTTCCGCGATCAATGAACTTGTTGAAATTGCCAACAAAACCGGTCAATCGGTGATCTCTGTCCGTCAGATATTCAAAGGCTGGTACATCAATCTTCTGGTTAGTCTGTTCAATAATGGGCGCGGTAGCCCGAAATCACCGGGCCTTGATCTTGATGCCCGCCTGAACGGCGATATCGATCATGACATTACCAAAGCCCGCGCCGATGCCTTCAGCGCGCCTGAACTTGAACGCGTTCTTGAACGCCAGAAAGTCGGCAAGCTGCACATCGTCGGTCTGGATGGAAATTACTGCGTCCAAGCAACAATGCAGGCCGCAATCAACCGCGGATATGATGTTTCATTCACCGATGCCGGTATTTTGGCGGTCAATCCCGGCATTTGGCAAAAAACCAAGGCCCGCCTCGCGGCGAGTGGTGCCAAAAGCACCATCACACAAGCCCCCGCCAAGGCATCCTGAAACTTTACAGTCTGTCGCGGATTGAATACCAGGTCATGGCAAGAACCAAAAACGGATAGCGCAACGCCTTGCCGCCCGGGAAACTTGGAATTTTGATGTTTGACATCACATCAAACCGGTCCATCGTGCCCGATATCGCATCGGCCATGATCTGCCCGGCCAGTGTCGCCATGGCAACCCCATGCCCGGAATAGCCCGTCGCGGTATAGACGCGGTCCTCTACCTTGCGGAAAAACGGCATGCGATTCATCGTAATCGCCAATGTCCCGCCCCAGCCATAATCGATTTTCACATCCTTAAGCTGCGGATAGACTTCCAGCATATGCGGCGCAACAAAGGATTTTATATCCTTGGGGAAGTGATAGCTGTATGTCTCGCCACCGCCAAACAACATGCGTTTATCAGCCGACAGGCGATAATAATTGATCACGAATTTTGAATCCGCCACCGCCACATCATCGCGGATCAGTTCACGCGCCAGATCATCGCCCAATGGCTCGGTCGCAATAACGAAATTGTTGATCGGCATCACCCGTCTGGCAACCCGGTCTTCCAGCCCGTCAAGATACCCGTTGCAGCCCAGCACCATCATATCCGCCGTCACCCGATGCCCTGATGCCGTTTTGACAATAACCTTTTCGTCATTGTCATAGCCATTAACCGTCGCGTTTTCAAAAATCCGCGCCCCGGCGGCACGTGCCGCATCCGCAAGTCCAAGCGCGAAATTCAGCGGATGAAGATGCCCCGCCCCCATATCAAGCGACCCGCCATAATAAAATTCCGACCCCAGCATGTCGCGGATTTCATCCCGGTCAACGGCACGGATCGCGTCATAGCCATATTCGGTCCGGAGTTTTTCGGTATATTCGTGCGTGCCTGCCACAAATCGTTCGCGATGATCGGCATGCAGAATGCCCGGTTTCCAGTCGCATTTGATGTCATGCTTGGTAATCAGGCTTTTGACGATATCCTTGGATTGCTCCGCAATATCCCATAGCTTTCTGGCATCGTCGCGACCGACCATCTTTTCAAGGTCGTCCTGCTCGCGGCGCTGTCCCGAACCGACCTGCCCGCCATTGCGCCCTGATGCACCCCAACCAACCCGATGCGCTTCAAGCAACACAACACTATATCCGCGTTCCGCCAGATGAAGTGCCGCGGACAGTCCGGTAAACCCGCCGCCGACAACAACAACATCGCAAACCTGATCCCCATCCAGTTCGACAAAGTGTTCGGTCTTGTTTGCCGTCGCGGCGTAATAGGACGACGGATATGCACCGGACTTGTCATTTGCGGTCAGGAAGCTTGGGGTAAACACGCGATGCCTCGGATTGGTTGTCTTGAGATTTATAATCCCGTCATGGTGCCGGAATTGATCGGACCATCAAGGGAAAACTGGCTAGAACCAGCCTTCGCACATGCTTTTCACCGATTATGTCAAAACAGGCAACAACCGGAACAAAGGATTGCGCAAAAACCGGTTTATAAGGGTAATTCAACGCGCCTGCGTTACAGCCTCAACCATACGAAGGGCGGTTTTGGTCGCAGCACATCCGCCGCGTGCCGTGCATCGCAAATCCGGATGCATCATGGCCCCGATTTTAACCGTCTGATCGACCAACTCGTCATATCCCAACACCGCATCAAACCCGGCCATAACCGCCATTGCCGATGAAAATGCGTGCGACACCCCGGCAACATTGCGCGCATGGCACGGGATTTCAACATCCCCGCCCACCGGATCACAGACAAGGCCCAGCGTATTCATCAAACACATGCTGGCAGCGTCAAAACATTGTACAGGTGTTCCGCCAAATGCCTGCGCCACACCCGCGGCCGCCATTGCCGCCGACGCACCGGTTTCCACCGAACAACCACCGCATTCGGCGGCAAAGGTTCCGCGCGCGGCAAACACGGCACCCACCAGCGCCATCACCTGCAACGCATCGGTCGCTCCATCCAGATCAATGCCATGCCGGATAAGGCCATACAGTGTGCCCGGAACCACACCAGCACTGCCTGCCGTTGGTGCAGCACAGACCAGTCCGCGATTGGAATCCCGTTCCATCGCCGAAAGCGCGCCTGCAATCGCATCCTGCAAAACCGCCCCGCCCAGCCCTGCGGGCAGATTGGCATCGCGAACCTTGCGCGCACGCAGGGTTAAAAACCGCATCACATTGTCTTCGGGCTTGGCATCGAACCCTTCGGCCACCACACGCAACATCAATTCGCACCGTTCACGAAAAAGCGCGCGCGTTGCATCACGTGAAAGACCAAGGCGCCTTGCTTCCAGAACCAGGCCCGCCTCGGCAAGTGATCCGCCCTGTTGCTCGGCCACCGCGATGACCGCATCGCTGGTCGAAAACAGATCATCAGTGGCACACACCGGATATTGCGAGGCAGCAGCGAAACGAACGTCTTTGATACCGTCCTGATCACGCAAAGAGGCTATCAACGTTGTATCAGGCAAGGCCTGCAGGGCAATTTCGCAGCGATCATGATCCGGATCGACCGATATTCCGAGCAACTTGTTGCCATTCAAAGCAAGCCCGGCCGCAATATCATCCGACCGCGCACCGATATCAGGGCACCAGACAAACACACTTGCGGTTTTGCCAGTCAGAAAGACCGGTTCGCCATTCATCGCATCGATGTAATACATCCCGCCACCAACCGATGCACCGGCATACAGATCGGCACGATCCGCGCCATTCCGCTCGGTTACGGTCAGTTCAAGGTCAACACGATTGGGATGGTTGTTGTTTTCAAGTTCGACGATTTCGACCGCGAAGAGAAATCCCTCGCCCCGCGTCACACGCGGTAAAATGTCACGGTAATCTGTATCCGTCAGCGCCGCCCCGGCAAAACCGGCGGCAAAATTTTCATCCGAACTTTGTGCCTGATACACGGGCGCAAACGACCCGCGCGGATCGAAACGGACAATCGCCTTTTTCAAAACCTCGCCATTGCTGCACGATAATTCGCGCGCGACCTTCGCCATCATATAAGGTGCTGCCCAATGGGAACTTGATGGACCGCGCATCACGGGGCCAATAACGGAGTTAAGCAGACTAATTTCTTGCATGGCGGGGCAATCCGGGAAAATTGCATATGATTTTCCCCGATGATCGCGCGCAAGATGGACGAAAGCAATGACCGAAACGAAAAATCCCCGGTCCTGAAAGATCAAAGACCGGGGATGAGCAGTATCAGCGCTGTTTGGTTTCCCATTCAGGATGGACGAAATATGGCGCATTTGATGGCGGCAACGGATCGCGTCCGCGAATGATATCTGCGGCCTTTTCCCCGATCATGATGGTCGGGGCATTCAAATTGCCCGATGCGATTGTCGGCATGATGGAACTGTCCACCACGCGCAGGCCTTCGATACCATGCACGCGCGTTTTTTCATCCACCACTGCCATATCGTCGCTGCCCATCTTGCACGAACAGGACGGGTGATAGGCACTTTCGGCATGATCGGCGACCCATGCATTGATTTCATCATCGGTCTGAATGTCCCTGCCCGGCGAAATTTCAATACCGCGCAGGTCCTTGAAGGCATCCTGTGCGAAAATCTCGCGGGTCAGACGCACGGATGCGCGCATTTCTTCCCAGTCTTCCGGATGGCTCATGTAATTGGGATCAACAATCGGGCGCTTTGCCGGATCGTTTGATGCCAACCGGACCGTGCCGCGCGATTTGGACCGCATCGGACCGACATGCGCCTGGAAACCATCCTTTTCGGCGGCTTTGGATCCGTTATAGTTAATCGCAGCCGGTATAAAGTGATATTGCAGGTCAGGATGCTGAATACCCGCTTTTGACCGGATAAACCCACCGGCTTCAAAATGGTTGGTCGCACCAAGCCCGGTTTTGAAAAGATACCATTCCAACCCGATCTTGAATTTGTTCCAAGGATCAAGCTTGCTGTTCAGACTGATCGGCTGGGTGCATTCCATCTGGACGTAAAGTTCCAGATGGTCCTGAAGGTTTTCACCAACACCGGGGATATCGGCCACTACATCAATCCCGTGTTCGCGCAAATGTGCTGCCGGACCAACTCCAGACAACATCAAAAGCTTGGGCGAATTGATCGATCCTGCCGAAATAATCACCTCGCGCTCGACCGTCGCGCGTTTGAGTTCACCACGGTGGGTGAAATCAAGTCCGATGGCGCGTTTTCCATCAAAAACAACGCGCTGCGCCAGTGCCTTGTCATGAACTGTCAAATTCGGACGTTTCATTGCCGGATGCAAATAGGCCCGCGCGGTTGACCAGCGGCGGCCCTTGTAAACCGTCATATCCATCGTCCCCAGACCTTCCTGGCGATAGCCATTCTGGTCGGGAGTAAATTCATAACCGGCTTCCTGACCGGCCTTGATCCACGCCTTGTGCAGCGGGTTTTTGCAAGCCCCCGTGGTGACATGCAGCGGGCCATCTCCGCCATGATATTCGTCACCATTGGTGTCTTCATTGCGCGTATCGGCCTTGCGGAAATACGGCAGGCACCGCGCATAATCCCATTCTTTCAGCGCCGCATCCTGTTCCGCCCAGCGATTGTAATCAAGTGCATGACCACGAACATAGGCCATGCCGTTGATTGAACTGGAACCACCGAAAACACGCCCGCGCGGTGTTTCCATACGGCGATTGTTAAGGTTCGCCTGCGGCGTCGTCCAATAGGCCCAGTTATAGGTTTCCGACTGCATCGGATAGGAAAGTGCGGTTGGCATATGGATGCGCCAATCCCACCAATGATCAACCGGTCCGGCTTCAACCACCAGCACCTTGACTTCCGGGTCCTCGGTCAGGCGACTGGCCAGAACGGCACCGGCAGAACCGGAACCGACAATAACGTAATCGTACTTTTCCGTGGTGGTCGGCGTATTCATGCTTTTTCCTTATCTTCAACAGGTTGCAGGCAGCCATTCACAGTTCGGAACCGTGATCAATAAGGCGCCTCGACGTCACCGGTTTCGACATAGACGGATTTGATCCGGGTATAATGTTCAATCGCGGCCCGGCCATTTTCGCGGCCCACCCCGGATTTCTTGACCCCGCCGAACGGCATTTCAATCGGGGTGATGTTATAGGTATTGATCCAGCAAGTTCCTGCCTCAAGCCGCGCGACAACTCGGTGCCCGCGCGACAGGTCTCTGGTAAAGACCCCCGCAGCCAGACCATACTGCGTATCGTTAGCACGTCTGATGACTTCGTCTTCATCCCTGAAGGTCAGGACCGACATCACCGGACCAAAGATTTCCTCACGCACAATAACCATATCATCGGCGCAGCCGGTAAAGATGGTCGGGGCCACAAACAGGCCGCCTTCGGGCATGTTTTCGGTAACCGCATGACCGCCAAGAACGCATTTCGCGCCCTCGCCCTTGCCTGCCTCGATATAAGACATGATCTTGTCGAATTGAGCTTTGGTCACGATCGGACCAACCTGGGTTGTCGGTTTTTCCGGATCACCAAGAACAAGATCCTTGCTGCGCGCAATCAGTTTTTCGATGAAGGCATCGGCAACGGTTTCATGCACAAAAACGCGCGTGCCGTTCGAACAAATCTGCCCGGATGAATAAAAGTTCGCCATCTGCGCGCCCGATACGGCGTTATCCAGATCGGCATCTTCAAACACGATCATCGGCGATTTGCCGCCAAGCTCCATGGTCACGGCCTTCATGCCGCCTGCGGCAACTGCGGCGACCTTGGCACCGGTCTCGGCCGAGCCGGTCAACGAGATTTTATCAACGCCCGGATGTTCGACCAGTGCCGCACCACAGGTCCGTGCGCCTTGAACCACGTTGTAAACCCCATCGGGAAGACCTGCTTGCTGCAATGCCTCGGCCACCGCAATCGCCGAAAGCGGCGTGACTTCGGAGGGTTTGTAAACAACCGCGTTTCCGCACGCCAATGCCGGTGCGGCTTTCCAGCAGGCAATCTGGATCGGATAGTTCCACGCCCCAATGGCACCGCAAACGCCAACCGCCTCGCGCCGGGTATAGGCAAAATTGCCGCCAAGATCGATATGCTCTCCCGATAGGCTTCCGGCCACACCGGCAAAATATTCAAGACATTCGACACCGGAAATCACATCCACGATTTCGGTTTCCTGAATGGCACGGCCCGTATCACGGGTTTCTACCAGCGCCAATTCATCGTTACGGTCCCGCAGGATTTGGGCCGCCTTGAACAAAACGCGCGCCCGTTCAGCGGCGGGCGTGTTTTTCCAGATTTCAAAACCGGCACGTGCGGCCTTCACTGCGGCATCAACATCGGCAGCGGTGCTTTCCTTACCCTTGGCAAGGACCTTATTGGTCGCGGGGTTCAGCGTGACCATTTCCGCACCCGAACCGGCAACTTTTTTGCCGTTGATGAAGTTCTGGATCTGATAAAGGCTCATGTCGAAACTCCTGCAGGCCACACCGGAAACGGGCAGCCCTTTTTTTAAGTGTATGTCTCTTGACTAGCGCGCAGGCGAACTCGCCAGATGCAGGTGCATGGTATCAAGCACCATTTTCCGCGCCGCCGCGACATTGGCGCGTCCCGGTGTCAAACCGGACCGCACCCAGATGCCGTCGATCATGGCAGCAGTCACCGCCGCAATTTCTTCGGCCCGCTGATCGGTTGTCAGCCGACGCAACTCATGGCGTAAATTCGATGCCAGTCGCTTGAAATAAACCGCATTCAATCGGCGCAGCGGATCGGAAAACGGCACCTGCGACCAGAATGACAACCACGCACCAATCACCTGCGGCGTGAATTGTTCTTCGTTGAAGTTGGTATCAACAATCGCTTCAAGACGTTCGTGGGGTGTTTTCGCCTTGGCAACGCGGCCCAGAAAATCGCTACGCAATTCCTGCATCAGAAAGCGCATCGTTGCTTCCAGAAGCGCATTCTTACCGCCAAAATAGTGCGAAATAATTCCTGACGACATCCCCGCCGCCCCGGCAATCCGACTGATCGTGGTATCGGCAAAACCAAAGCGGTGAATGGTCTCGATCGTGGCATCGATCAGTTGCCTGCGGCGTACAGGCTGCATTCCAACCTTGGGCATTACTAATCCAATTCTAAGCGACCCGAAGGACTTAGGCCTGTTTGATGACGCAAATGCGACTTTTTCGCCCTTCGCAATTGACCTCGGGGGAATATGCTGTATTTTAATTGAACAATCAATCAATAAAAAACGCCGTCTTTTGTGGCGCGACGTTAACAGGGAAAGTGCCTTGGTTGCGCGGCTTTATGGCTGTTTTTATGATTATTCCGGTCTATGTGACCGGGTTCAGGGGACCCGATCACATGGTTTTGGACGGGTGTTGGCGGTGCCAGATGCGCATCGTTTTACATGCGTCTGGCCTCCGGAACCGAAAGTCTGATGGCGGCGATATTGCCACCATCAGTAACCGCTAGGTCCACACAAGGGAGAACCATAAACATGACCACACGTTCCACCATTGGCCGTCTTCTTGGCACCACTGTCATTGCCACCACCCTTCTGGGGGCGGCCGGTGCACAGGCGGCTGATAGCGATGCTTGCAAAACCGTAACATTTTCTGATGTTGGCTGGACCGACATCACCGCGACCACGGCAACCGCATCGGTTATTCTCGAAGCACTTGGCTATGATGCTGAAACCGAACTTCTTTCCGTTCCTGTCACCTATACCAGCCTTGCCAACGGGGACGTTGACGTCTTCCTCGGTAACTGGATGCCGACAATGGCAGCAGACATTGCGCCTTACCTGGAAAAGAAAACCGTCGTCAGCACCGGTGCCAACCTTGAAGGCGCTAAATATACGCTGGCCGTTTCGAAAAATGCTTATGACGCGGGCCTCAAGGATTTCGCCGACATCGCCAAATTCAAGGATCAGCTTGATGGTGAAATTTACGGGATCGAGCCGGGCAATGATGGCAACCGCCTGATCCAGGACATGATCGACAATGACCAGTTCGGCCTCAAGGGCTTTGAACTTGTTGAATCTTCCGAACAGGGCATGCTGGCCGAAGTCAAACGCAAATCGGCACGTGACAAATTCATCGTTTTCCTTGGCTGGGAACCGCACCCGATGAATGCCAAATATGACATGGCCTATCTTGATGGTGGCGATGACGTATTTGGTCCTAATTTCGGGGGCGCTACGGTTCATACCAATCTGCGTGCCGGTTACACCGATGAATGCCCGAATGCCGGTAAATTCGTCACCAACCTGAAATTCAGCCTCGATATGGAAAACCAGATCATGGATGCCATCCTGAACGAAGGCACCGATCCGGAAGATGCCGCAACCGCATGGCTTAAAGCCAATCCGGATGCCGCGATGGCCTGGCTTGACGGTGTCACCACCTTTGACGGTGGCGATGCCAAGGCAGCGCTTAAAGATGAACTCGGTCTCTAGGGTCCAGCTTCAAATACATAATGCCGGTACGTTGCCCCCATCACAGGCAGCGTATCGGCACATTTTCTTTGTTCAAATAATGGAAAAATCCAATGGAATGGCTCACGGAAACTAAAATTCCGCTGGGACGGTGGATTGCATCCCTTATGGATGCGCTTAACGAGCATGCCGACTTCGTGTTTTACACCATCTCGGACGTTCTTGAATTCATTATCGAAAACACAGTCGAACTGCTGGTCTGGTTACCGCCGTTTCTGATTATCGCGCTATTTGGCGTGCTGGCTGCATGGCTGCACAGATCATGGAAACTGACGGCCTTCACTGTTCTTTCCCTGCTTCTGATCGTCAATCTTGGCTATTGGGAAGCCACCATGGAAACGCTCGCACTTGTGATCTATGCGACGCTGTTCTGTATGGTGATCGGGGTACCGCTTGGCGTAGCATCGGCACATCGCCCATGGCTTTATCAGGCATTGCGTCCGGTTCTTGACCTGATGCAGACGATTCCGACCTTTGTCTATCTGATCCCGACCCTGATCCTGTTTGGTCTTGGTGTGGTTCCGGGACTGATTTCGACCGTGATCTTTGCCATTGCCGCCCCGATCCGCCTGACGCATCTTGGCATCGCCAGCACGCCAAAGGCACTGATTGAAGCTGGTAGAAGCTTTGGCTGCACGCCGCGGCAATTGCTTTTCAAGGTCGAACTGCCATCTGCCATGCCATCGATCATGGCGGGCCTTACCCAATGCATCATGCTGTCGCTGTCCATGGTGGTGATTGCCGCTCTTGTCGGGGCAGATGGACTTGGCAAACCGGTTGTTCGCGCCCTTAACACGGTCAATATCGCCCAAGGCTTCGAGGCCGGCCTTGCAATTGTGATCCTGGCCATTGTGCTGGACCGCATCTGCCGCCGCGACAAATCAGAAAATACGGGGCAGTAATCATGAGCAATGCTGTTGAATTTGATAATATCGACGTCATTTTCGGGGACAAGCAGGCTGAATCGCTCGCCCTCCTCGACGCCGGTAAAAACCGTGACGAAATAGCCAAGGAAACCGGCAATATCCTTGGTGTTGCCAATGTCAGCTTTGATGTCCCGCAGGGTGAAATCTGCGTTCTGATGGGGCTTTCGGGCTCGGGTAAATCCTCGTTGCTGCGCTGTGTAAACGGGCTTAACCGCGTTTCACGCGGATCGCTTCGGGTACATGACGGAGACTGGATGGTCGATGTCACCAGTTGTGATGCCAATACGCTACGCGATCTGCGTCGTAAATGCGTTGCCATGGTCTTTCAGCAATTCGGCCTGTTCCCTTGGCGCACCGTCGAAGACAATGTCGGATTTGGTCTTGAGCTTGATGGCATGGGTCTGAAGGAACGCCGTGAAATCGTCCGGGAAAAGCTGGCCCTTGTCGGGCTGGATCAGTGGGCGGGTAAGTATGCCCACGAACTTTCAGGCGGCATGCAGCAGCGGGTCGGCCTTGCCCGTGCCTTTGCCACCGATGCACCGATCCTTTTGATGGATGAACCGTTTTCGGCCCTTGATCCGCTGATCCGTAACCGCCTGCAGGACGAGCTTCTTGATCTTCAGGAAAAGCTTAATAAAACCATCCTGTTTGTCAGTCATGATCTGGACGAAGCCATGAAGCTTGGCAATTCAATTGCCATCATGGAAGGTGGCTATGTCGTACAGCATGGCACGCCCGAAGACATCGCCCTGCGTCCCGCCAATGAATATGTCGCCGATTTTGTTGCCCATATGAACCCGGTCAATATCCTGCGCGGTCGCGCCATCATGCACCGCATTGACCGCGATCAGCGCAACATGACCGGCGAACTTTCCGTCGAAGACGAAGATATCCGCATCACGCTTCAGGACGGCATCATTCGTGCCGCCAATAGCGGCGAACATGGCGAGTTGAAGCTGATCCAGTATGACGGCAACCTGCCGGACGATCTGGACGGGACCGACAATTCGGTCATCTTCGTTGCCGATGATACCGTGCTTCTCAAAGACCTGATCGAAATGCGCAGCATCACCCAGAATCCGGTGCTTCTAACCCGCGAGGGACGCATTTCCGGCACATTGGGCCGCAAGGAATTTTTTGAAAGCCTGACGCAAACGGCAACCGTCGCAGACTGATCATCAAAAAAGGCGCCCTGCAAACCGGGCGCCTTTTAAATACCATTTCAATTTCGTCTTTTATCCCCCGGTTACCGGCGGAAACAGCGCGATTTCGCTGGCACCACGAACATCACGTTCGCCTTGCGCATATTCCTGATCAACCGCAACCCGGATAATCGCCGGATCAGCAAACGCATCAGCGAAATTCGCCCCCCTGCCCGGCATCCATGCCAGAAGGTCGGCAACGGTTTTCACATTTTCCGGCAGTTCAACCTCTTCCTCGGCCATGCCGATACGGTCTTTGACCCAGGAAAAATAAACCAGCTTCATCTTCTATCCCGTTCGCTTGAAATCCGTGTTTGGCCGCATGCTTGCGCAAACACCCACAATCCGCAAGTCCCGATCACATCCTGTTTACGGATAAACAAAATAGCCATCCGGCGCATTGCCAAGCCGCCCGGTCAGGTTTTCAATAAAAAACCGTTCCGCCCGGCCAAGCGACATGCGCGGATTGGTCACCAGATAGATATCAATTGCCGGCGGCGCATCATAGGGTGGCAGGCGCCATAACTGCCTGCGTTCCATCGCGTTTTGCACGACATGGATCGGCAACGGGCCAATGCCAAGTCCAGCATTGATCAGGCGGCGTACTTCTTCAAGATGCGGGCTGGTGGCGATCACCTTGCCTTTCATGCCTTCGCGCGCGCGTAATACCGCAACCGGGGCTAGCGCATCGGAAAGCTGATCGGTGGAAAACGATACAAATGCTTCGCTACGCAGATCGGCAAGTGTCAGGTTTTCCCGGCCAAACAAATGATGTGTCGGCCCGCAAAAGAACCCGAAATGTTCACGATACAGTTTGCGATATTCCAGCCGGGGATGCTGTTCATTCACCAGACAAATGCCAAAACTCGCCTGCTGGGATAAAACCTGGCTTGTAACATGGGCGGATGTCGCGACGTTGATTTCATAGGTGACTTCGGGATGTTCGCGATTGAATTCAAACAACGCATCGTCAAGCGGCGGAAACACCACATGACTTGCCAGCCACAAATGCAAATGCCCGCTAAGCTGATTGCCACTGTCCGACATTACATCGGAAAGTCGGCCAATCGCCCCGCAAATCTCGCGGCATTCATGATAAAGCGCCAATCCCTGTTCGGTGACCTCAAACCGGCCGCGTTCCCGGTCAATCAGGCGCGCGCCGATCTGATCTTCAAGCCGTTTAAGCGCATTGCTGACACTGGGCTGGCGCAAAAGCAGCCGGTTGGCCGCCCCGGTGATCGACCGTTCTTCGACAATCACCGTAAAGGTATGCAACAGGTTCCAGTCGAATTGCCGTTTTAAAAGGTCGCTCATTTCCCCACCCATAGCAATTGGCTATGCAATCCATTCTACTTATCTATTTGCGCTATGTGCAAGTCTGGGGTGAAATGATCAGACATATTCATTCACGGCCAGATAACCGCGCATGGCAGGCAATTGCCAGAGCACAATAACGGGAGGCAAAAATGGCCGCAGATGTAGCCGGGGCACGCAGAACGCCCTGGGTCCTGCTATCGCCGTCACTGGCGACGATATCGCTGTTATTGATCATCCCGATGATATTCATCGTGGTTTATTCGTTCTGGCTGCGCACCGCAACCGGTGCCGATCAGGTCGGATTTTATCTTGATAACTGGGTCGAAGTCCTTGGCGACAGGTTTTACCGCGATATCCTGTTTCAGACCTTTGCCATTGCCTTTTACACCACGGTGATCTGTGCGCTGGTTGGCTATATCCCGGCCTATTTCGTTGCCAACACCCCGATGAAATCGAAGACTTTCCTGCTGTTGATGCTGATGCTGCCCTTCTGGATCAGCTACATCATCCGCACCATGTCGTGGATCAACATCCTTGGCACGTCGGGCGCGCTCAACACATTGATGATCTCGCTTGGCATCATCGATGAACCGATCCAGATGCTCTATAACCAGACGACAGTTGTTCTGGGCCTTGTGCACTATCTGCTGCCCTTCATGATCCTGAATGTCTATGTCAGCCTGGATGGTATTGAAAAAAACCTTACCGAGGCAGCCCAAAGCCTTGGCTGCACCGGCTGGCAAGCCTTCCGCGAAGTCACCCTGCCGCTGTCCTTCCCCGGTCTCGCCGCCGGATCGCTGTTATGTTTTGTTCTGGCCGCGGGGACCTATATCACCCCGATCGTTCTGGGCGGGCCACGCGACGCGATGTTTGCCAATCTCGTGTTCGAGGCCATCGTCACACAGCTTAACTGGCCTCTGGGCTCCGCCCTTTCGCTTGTCCTGCTGGCGCTTCTGGGTGCGCTGGTTGTCATTTACACCCGTTATCTTGGCGTCGATCAGATCGCCAAAAGCTTCAAATAGGGGAATGTAATGATGTCCGGCTGGTCCCTGATCCGTATCGCCACAATCCTTGTTTATCTGTTTCTGTTCGCGCCGGTCGCGGTCGTCATCCTGTTGGCATTCAACGCCAACCAGTTCGGCAGTTTCCCGATCGAGGGCTTTTCAACACGCTGGTTCGAAGCATTGTGGAACAACGATGCCATTATCCGTGCATTCAAAACATCTCTGTTGCTGGGCGCGCTGACCAGTGCGATTTCAACGACGTTTGGCACGCTCGCGGCCCTTGCCATGGTCAGGTACGATTTTCCGGGGAAGCGTTCAATATCAACGCTTCTGGTTGCTCCAATCCTGATCCCCGAGGTCGTCCTGGCTGTGGCTCTTTTGCTGTTTCTGCAATTCCTCTCCATGCCCAAAAGCTTTGGCCTGCTTCTGATGGGGCATGTCGTATTCACCCTGCCCTTCGTGGTTCTGGTCGTTCAGGCGCGCCTTGTATCGATCCGGCGCGACGTCGAAGAAGCCGCCATGAGCCTTGGCGCAACACCGATCCAGACTTTCTTTGAAATCACCCTGCCGCTGATGATGCCGGCTGTCATGGCCGGGATGCTGTTTTCATTCACCATTTCGTTTGACGACATTACCGGCACCCTGTTCTGGAAACCGGGCGGGGTTGAAACCGTCCCAACCCAGATTTTTGCCATGCTGCGCAATTCCATCAGCCCGGAAATCAATGCACTGGGCGCTGTGATGGTGATCTTCACCATCGCGCTGCCATTGATTGCCACCGCCATTGCACGCATCGCATCAGCACGAAAAATACGGGCACAAAAAGCCGCTGCCTAACAAACAACAGATACCGCGGGAAACCGCCAAAACCAACAACAAGACCATAAAAAAGAAGACCATAAGACCGACAAGAAAACGGATAAAAACCTTTATCAGGAGGCCTTAAATGGACGAGACGAAACGCTATGAACGCCTGCTAACCCGCCTCAAAGACGGTGATATCAACCGTCGCACTTTCCTGACCGTTCTGGGGGCTGCGGGTGTCACCGCCGGGATCACCGGTGGCCCGATGGGCATGCTGACCCGCAACGCCATTGCCGCAACACCAGAACAGGTCCGCTTTGACGGCTGGGGCGGTGTGGTATCCGAGGCATTTGAAAAATACGCATTTGCCCCCTATACCGAAAAAACCGGGATCAAGGTCGTATCGGGCACCTTTGGCGGTGCGGACGAATATATCGCCCGCGTCAAGGCGGGCCAACCGGGCGAGTTTAACCTTGCCCACCTGTCGGGTGTGTTTGACTATGCCCGATATCATGGTCTGGAACTGACGTCCGAGCTGAACGAAGCCAATATTCCGAACCTCAAAAACGTCATTCCCGGCCTGATCGAACCGCTGCGCAAAATCACCGGCGGTACCATTTCGGCGGTTCCCTATGATTACGGCACCACCGGCATTGCCTATAACCGCAAATATATCAGCGACGATGAAGCCAAGGCCAAAGGTGCCAAGCTGATGGTCGATGAAGCTTACAAAGGCAAGATCGGCGGTTGGGGCGAATGGAAAACCCGCGTCTGGTACGGTGCCCTGCAATCCGATCAGGACCCGAATGCAATCAAGGATATCGACGCCGTCTGGGACATGATCCGTGCCCATCGCGATCTGGCCCTGAAATACTGGAGCTCAGGGGCCGAACTGATGAGCCTTCTGGCCGAAGAAGAAATCTATGTCACCGAAGGCTGGTCCGGGCGCATCAAGGCATTACAGGATCAGGGCCACGATATCGGCTATCACGACCCGAAAGGCGGTCTTGGCTGGCAGGAATGCCTGTTCGTTCTGCGCGGAAGCCCGATGGCAGCCTGTGAAGAACTTCTGAACTTCATGCTCGAACCCGAAGTCGCGATTGCGGTTGCCGAAGGCCAAAGCTATCCGCCTGCTCTTGATCCGCAGAAAGTCGAACTCGGCAAAGTCATCCCGACCCTGCCCGCGTTTGATCCATCCGGCACGCTCAAGGAACTCAGCTTCTTTGATCCGGCCTACTGGAACGAAAACGAAGCCGACTGGTCGAAAACCTTCTCGCGGGTTCAGCGCGGCTACTAAGCCGGACTGATCGCATAAACCGGAACCCCGGTCGTTGTTTTTAAATAATGGCCGGGGCACCACCGCCTTTTTCTGACAGGGTTATTTGTGATGGCTGACATCGAAAATGCGGTCGAACTGCAAAATGTCGTCAAACGTTACGGCGAATTTACCGCCGTGCAACGCATGGATCTGACCGTGCCTGACAACAGCTTCGTGACCTTTCTGGGTCCATCGGGCTGCGGCAAGACCACGACACTTCGCATGATTGCCGGGCTGACCGACATTACCGAAGGCAATTTGCTGATCCGTGGCAAACGGGTCAATGCCCTGCCGATCCACAAACGCAATCTGGGACTGGTTTTTCAGAACTACGCCCTGTTCCCGCACAAATCGATTTACGACAATATCGCCTTTGGCCTGAAATACCGCAAGGTGTCCAAATCTGACATCCGGGAAAAGGTCAATCGTGCCCTCGATCTGGTGCAACTGCCCCATGTTGCGGATCGCTTTCCAAACCAGCTTTCCGGCGGGCAGCAGCAGCGCATTGCCCTTGCGCGCGCCATCGTGATCGAACCCGATGTACTGTTACTTGATGAACCGCTATCTGCCCTTGACGCCAATCTGCGTGAAGAAATGCGGGTCGAACTGAAACGTATTCAGCGCGAGCTGGGCATTGCCACCGTTTTCGTCACCCACGATCAATCCGAAGCCCTTGCCATGTCCGACAAACTGGTGGTGATGAATAACGGTGTCGTCGAACAGGAAGGCGCGCCTGAAGACGTCTATAACAATCCCGCATCGGCCTTTGTTGCCGATTTCCTTGGTCATTCCAATATCATTCCTGCTGCCCTTGGTGCACCGGATGCGGCCTTTACCAAGGTTGCCCTGCAAAGCGGCGAAACATTGCTGACCACATCCGAACAAACCGCCAAAACCAATGGTTCAAAAGACGTCCGCGCCGTTATCCGCGCTGAAAAAATCGGCCTGTCGGATCAGAACGGTGCGACGGACGGTGTGATCGCCATCCCCGGCAGGATCAAAACAGTCGACTATCTGGGGCAGCAGGCCCGCTATTTCGTCACGGCCAATGGTCGTGACTGGCAGGTGATCAACCCGATTGATGCCCGCCCCCATCACGAAGGTGCCGATGTGTTCATGCACATTGCCGCCCGAAATTGTGTGTTGTTGCCCGGTCATCACGACTGACCGGATCTGGAGTGCCACCCGAAGTGACGCATGATAACCCCAAAACCGGCCATAACCGGGAATCCCGCCTGTTTTATCAAAGCCGTTCGCGCCGGCCGCTGATCGACCGCGCCAAGGGCGTCTATATGTGGGATGTCGATGGCAAACGCTATATCGACGCTTCCAGCGGTGCGATGGTCAGCAATATCGGCCATAGCGACCCACGCGTGATTGCCGCAATGAATGCGCAGCTTGAAAAGGCCAGTTTCGCCTATCGCCTGCATTTTGAAAATGATGCGGCCGAAAATCTGGCATTCCGCCTTGCCGAACGCGCACCGGGCGATCTTGAACGGGTATTTTTTGTCTCCGGCGGGTCCGAAGCTGTCGAAAGCTGCATCAAGCTTGCCCGTCAATATGCCCTGGCAAAGGGGCAAGCCCAACGAACCAAGATCATTTCGCGTTTCCCCAGCTATCACGGCTCAACCCTTGGTGCGCTTGCCATCACCGGCTATACGCCGATGCATGCGCCCTTCGCCCCGATGATGGTGGACCAACCCAAAATCCCCGCCCCGACCTGCTATCTGGATCGCGATGATCTGAGTAATCATGAACGCGGCCTGAAATACGCCAACATGCTAGAATCCGAAATACTCAAACAGGGCCCTGAAACCGTTCTTGGTTTCATCATGGAACCGGTTGGCGGGGCTGCGACCGGCGCACTGGTTGCGCCTGACAGCTACTATGCCCGTATCCGCGAAATCTGTGATCAATACGGCATTCTTCTGATCTATGACGAGGTCATGACAGGTGCCGGGCGCACTGGCAAATATTTTGCCGCCGAACATTGGGGCATCACACCCGATATTCTGGCCGTGTCAAAGGGGCTGGCGGCGGGGTATGCCCCGCTGGGGGCGATGATTGCACCTGATCGCATTGTCGGACCGGTTCTTGATCATGGCGGGTTTATTCACGGTTATACCTATGCCGGAAATCCGATGGCCTGTGCGGCGGGCAACGCGGTTCTTGATGTGATTGATGAAGACAACCTTCTGGAAAATGCGACCCAAAGCGGGGCGGCATTGAAGGCCGAACTTGTCAAACTTGCCGATGAATTTCCGATCATCGGCGATGTGCGTGGCCTTGGATTGCTGCTTGCGGTCGAACTGGTCAAAGGCCGCGAAACCATGGAACCGATTGATCCCAAACACCTTGCGGCTGCCCGCCTTGTGGACATTGCCTATGACAAGGGCCTGATCATTTACTGGCGTCGCACCCGCGGCGGTTATCGCGGTGATCATGTGATGGTCTGCCCGCCCATGACGATCACACCCGATCAGTTTGACGACATCCTCATTCCGTTGCGCGCCGCCCTTGGCGACCTTCAGGACGAACTCACCCGTGCCGGAGCCTTCGCATGAGCCGGAAAGTCATCATCACCTGCGCAATCACCGGATCGGTTCACACCCCGTCCATGAGCCCGCACCTGCCAATCACCCCCGACCAGATTGCCGATCAGGCAATTGCGGCGGCAAATGCCGGGGCTGCCATCCTGCATCTGCATGCACGCGATCCCGAAACCGGCTTTCCAAGCCCGGAACCGGCTGTTTTCAACCAATTCCTGCCGCGCATCAAATCGGCCACCGATGCGGTGATCAATATTTCGACCGGCGGCGGCATGACCATGACGGTAAAGGACCGCATTCGTGCGGCAAAGCAGGCCGCGCCCGAAATGGCGTCATTGAATATGGGGACGATGAATTTCGGCCTGTTCCCGGCGCTTGCCGGGCGCAGCGACTGGAAACACGACTGGGAACCGAAATTTCTCGAAGATAGTCGTGATTTTGTTTTCAAAAACACGTTTTCCGATATCGAGACCATTCTGGCAGATCTCGGCGATGCCAATGGCACAAGGTTTGAATTTGAATGTTATGACGTCGGGCATCTCTATACGCTGGCCCATTTTGTTGATCGCGGCCTGATCAAAGGGCCGATTTTCATTCAGTTCGTTCTGGGCGTTCTGGGCGGTATCGGGGCCGATCCCGACAATCTTGCCCATTTGAAACGCACCGCCGACAAACTTTTTGGCGATCAGTACCAGTTTTCGGTTCTGGGTGCCGGGCGACATCAGATGCCGCTTGCCACCATGTCGGCCACCATGGGCGGTCATGTCCGGGTCGGTCTTGAAGATAATCTGTATTTGCGCAAGGGCGAACTCGCCCCGGACAACGCATCGCAAGTTCGCAAAATCCGCAACGTTCTGGACGGGTTATCGCTTGAAATCGCAACACCGGACGAAGCCCGCGCCATGCTGGGTCTGAAAGGTGCCAATCAGGTCGCCTTTTAGGAAACAACAAACTGCCACCAACACCACGACGCAAAGCCAACGAAAGGCGGCGCCCATGATGCATGCCTATTTCTCAGCCGATCAGCTTCGCCATCACGGCCAGACATTCATGGTCGCAGGCGAAGCACGGCCAATCCCCGAAGTCCCCGAACGGGCGGAAATCCTGACCACTGCCATAAAACGGCTTGGCCTTGATTTGCGCACCCCCGATGATTTCGGCATGGGTCCGATTGCCACCATTCATGCGCCCGAATATCTGAAATTCCTGCAAACCATCCATGCCGAATGGAAGGCTGTTGGTGGGTCTGATCTGGTGGTGCCCGGTATTCATCCGTTTGACCGGCTTGGCCCCTATCCCAGGTCACCGGCGGGCAAGGCCGGTTTTCATATGGGCGATACATCCTGCCCGATATCGGCAACCACCTGGCAATCGGCCTATGCCAGTGCGCAAACCGCCATTGCCGCCACGCGCCAGGTCCGCGATGGCAATGCCAGATCGGCCTATGCCCTGTGCCGTCCCCCCGGCCACCATGCCAGCCGCGATATCGCCGGTGGTTTCTGTTACCTGAACAACAGCGCGGTTGCGGCACAGGAACTCCGTGTCAAATACGACCGCGTTGCGATCCTTGATGTCGATCTGCATCATGGCAACGGCACACAGCATATTTTCTATGCCCGTGATGATGTCATGACGCTGTCGATCCATGCCGACCCGCGTGATTTCTATCCGTTTTTCTGGGGCCATGCCGAAGAACGCGGACAGGGTGCAGGGCTTGGTTTCAACCACAATTATCCCCTGCCCCTTGGCAGCGGCGATGACGCATTTCTGGCCGCCCTTGATCGTGCGCTTGTCATGATCGATCATTTCAGCGCCGATGCAGTTGTCATTGCACTGGGTCTGGATGCATCATCGGATGATCCGTTTGGCGGACTTGCCGTGACACCCGGCGGATTTGCCAAAATCGGTGAAAAAATTGGCAGCCTCAAACTGCCAACCGTGCTAGTGCAGGAAGGTGGTTATGTCAGTAACACACTGGCTGAAAACCTTTTTCAGTTTATCAGCGCCTTTGACGCCACCACCGCGGGGAGCCCCAAATGAAAACATCCGATATCCTGATCATTGGCGGCGGTATTGCCGGCATGTCAGCAGCCTATTTTCTGGCCAAACACGGCAGGTCCGTTACGGTTCTCGAACGCGAAGATCAGCCCGGCTATCACAGCACCGGCCGGTCAGCCGCACTATACAGCGAAACCTATGGCCCGAAAATCATCCGCAAGATGTCGACAGCCAGCCGGGAGTTTTTCCTGAACCCGCCCGAAGGTTTCACCGAAAATCCGATCCTGACCCCGCGCGGTGTGATCCTGACCGCTGCCCACGGCAATGAAGGCGCGATTGACGAACTACTGACCGAAGGCCGCGCAAATGGCGCGAATGTTGTCGCCCTGACAGCCGATGATATCAAAAAGCTGATCCCGATCCTTAATACCGATCTCATCGCGTGCGGTGCCCTTGAAACCGATGCCATGGATATTGATGTTCATGCGCTGCATTGGGGCTTTATCCGTCATTTCAAAAAGCTTGGCGGTGATCTGGTCGTCAATGCCGATGTCAGTGCAATCACAAAGACCGCAACCGGTTGGCAGGTCACGGCAGGCGGCGAAACCTATGAGGCCCAAATCCTCGTTAACGCATCCGGTGCCTGGGCCGATGAAATCGCAAAACTGGCGGGCGTTACCCCATTGGGCATCACCCCCAAACGCCGCACGGCGGTGATGGTTGATCTGCCATCTGATGTCAATGCGCATGGCTGGCACATGGTGTCAGACGTCGGCGAAGGCCTGTATTTCAAGGAAGATGCTGGTCGCCTTCTGGTGTCACCCTCCGATGCAACGCCGACGGTTCCCCACGATGTCCAGCCCGAAGAACTTGATATCGCCATCACGATTGACCGCCTGATGACGGCAACCACGCTTAAGGTCAATCGACCGGGCGAAGCATGGGCTGGCCTGCGCAGCTTCTTACCCGATGGCGATCCGGTATCGGCATTCGATCCGGTTGCGGATGGCTTTTACTGGCTTGCCGGTCAGGGCGGCTATGGCATTCAAACCGCCCCGGCCATGGGCGAATATGCCGCCAGCCTGATTTGTGGCGATGGCGTTCCGGACCGGATGGTGAAACTTGGCGTGACCGAAGATGCCCTTGCCGCCACCCGCCCCGGCCTTGTCCGAACCGCGTAAGGAAGAATACGGAAATCGTGCCATGACCCGTTTTGATCGCAATGAACTGCGACGCAGCGTCGCCAATCGCCGGGATCGTGCGATTGATGATCTGTGCGCACTGGTTCGCCATAACAGCCTTCTGGGCAATGAAACATCGGCCCAGAACTGGGTCGCGGATCGTTTCGCCGATATGGGGCTTTCGGTCGAACGGGTTGCGATCAATATTGACGCATTGCGTGATTTACCGGGCTTTTCCCCACCGGTTACGACGGAATATAACGGACGGGAAAATATCGTCGGTATTCATCAACCGGCCAAACAAACCGGACGCAGCCTGATTTTAAACGGGCATATTGATGTCGTGCCGACCGGGCCAGTGGCGCAATGGCGACGCGGACCGTTTGATCCCTATGTCGAACGCGACTGGCTTTATGGCCGCGGGGCTGGCGATATGAAGGCCGGCATCATTGCCTATTACCATGCCCTTGCCGCCCTTCATGATCTGGGGCTTGAGCCCGCCGCCCCGGTGATCCTGCAATCGGTTGTCGAAGAAGAATGCACCGGCAATGGTGCCTTAGCCTGCCTGCATGCCGGGTATCGGGCCGATTGTGCGATCATTCCCGAACCGTTCAATCAGACGCTGATGACCGCCCAGCTTGGCGTGATGTGGTTTCAGCTTCACGTCACCGGAAGTCCGGCGCATGTGCTTGATACCTCAGCCGGAAGTAACGCCATCGAGGCCGCCTTTGGCTTTTTCGAAACCCTGAAAGAAGTCGAAGACATCTGGAACCATCCCACCCACCGTCATGCGGCCTATGGTGCGCATATCCATCCGGTGAATTTCAATCTGGGCAAGATCGAAGGCGGTGAATGGGCATCAACCGTACCACCGGTTTGTTCGGCCGATATCCGTGTCGGCTTTTATCCCGGCATGGAATTAGCCAAGGTGCGTGAAACCATCGAAGAAGTTGCCAAAAGTGCGATGGAAAATCACCCAGCCTGCAGGGGGGCAGAATTCAAGATAACCTATCGCGGTTTTCAGGCGGAGGGATGCGTTATGGACGAAACCCATCCGATGATGACCATGATCGGCGACATCCATCACGAAGTCACCGGCAATGCGATCAAAAATTATGCCTCCACCGCCACCACGGATGCGCGGTTTTTCCAGATTTACGGCAATATCCCGGCCACCTGCTATGGCCCGAAAGCCGAACGAATTCATGGCATTGACGAACGGGTTTCGATTTCCAGCATGATGGAAGTCACCGAGGTCCTTGCCCTGTTCATTGCCGACTGGTGCGGCGTTACCAAACGTGATAATCACGCCGCATAATCATACCAAAACCCAATCATATCTTGATATCAGGAGACTTTGATGAGCATTCAGCGTTTTCACACCGGCCCCCGCATGAGCCAGGCCGTTGTCCATGGCAACACCATCTATCTTGCCGGTCAGGTTGGCGAACCGGGCAGCGACGTCACCAACCAGACCAAGGAATGCCTTGCCAAGGTTGATGCCCTTCTGGCCGAATGCGGCGCGTCAAAGGAAAACATCCTGTCGACCACCATCTGGCTTGCCGATATGGCCGACTTCGCGAAAATGAACGAAATCTGGGATGCATGGGTCCCGCAGGGTCACACCCCGGCCCGTGCATGCGGCGAAGCCAAACTTGCCACCCCAGATTATCTGGTTGAATTCATCGTGGTTGCGGCAAAACCGTAATCCGGTCACTTCCGACCCGAATGCAAAACGCCCGGCTGATTTCGCCGGGCGTTTTTATTTTGGCCATTTGCACGGGAATATGAATTCTACCGATCCCGCTCGTCCCGTGTCACGATCAATGACTTGGCTTCCAATGTCCGATGTACCGGGCATTTATTGGCAATCGCGATCAGTTTTTCCCGGACTTCCTCGGTAAAATCACCATGCAGGGTAATGATCCGTTCAAACCGGTCGATCTTGCCGCCCTTTTGTTCGAACTCTGCCCCGCATTCCATACAATCACTTGCGTGGATTTTATCATGTCGGACTTCGACCCGAATGCCATCGACCGGTATCTGTTTCTGATCGGCATACATCCGCATCGTCATCACCGTGCATGACCCAAGGGCCGCTGCCAAAAAATCATAAGGTGACGGTCCGCTGTCAAACCCGCCAACATCTTCGGGCTCATCGGCCAACATGCGGTGATGCCCGGCCAGAACCATCGCCTGAAACTTGCCAAGCCCGGTTTCACGCACAACCACCGCCCCATCGGGCACTTCGTCATTTACCGGGTCTTCGTCGGTAATATAACGCTTGGCCCAGGCGCTGATCACCTCGGCGGCATAGGTCGCATCATCGGGATCGCGTAACAAATGATCCGCACTATCAAGCGACACAAAACTTTTCGGATGCTTGGCGGCATCAAAAATCCGTGCGGCATTTTCAATACCCACCGTCTGATCCATCGGCGCATGTAGCACAAGCAACGCCTTGTGCAATCTGCCGACCGATTTTTCAATATTGTGGGCACGCAGATCGTCAATGAAATGCTTCTTGATCACAAAGGGCCGCCCGCTTAACGAAACTTCGGCTTGCCCGTCCCGTTCGATATCTTCAAGGTAATCGGCGAAATTATGGGTCACATGCTCGACATCGGCGGGCGCACCAATCGTTGCAACCGCGGTTGCTTCGGGTACGCTATCGGCCACGGCCAAAACCGCAGCCCCGCCCAACGAATGCCCGATCAGCAAACGGGGGGCGGCAAATTCATGCCGCAGGAAATCGGCCGCACGTTTCAGGTCATCCAGATTGGATGTGAAATTGGTCGATGCAAAATCACCACCCGATCCGCCAAGCCCGGTAAAATCGAACCGCAAAACCCCAATACCCTGCATGGTCAGCGACTGCGCGATCTTGCGCGCCGCCGTCAGGTCCTTGCTGCACGTAAAACAATGCGCAAACAGCGCATAGGCCCGAACCGGCCCCGTTGGCAAATCCAACCGTGCCGAAAGCTGTGCCCCCAGTGCACCTTCAAAGCTAAGCTTAATCGGCCTTACAGCCATATCGGACCTCCGCCGCCGGTATTTGGCGAATTCATTGTTCATTTATGCACGTTCTACGCTAGCATGCGATATTCGCTGCCACGAAACCAAGGGTAATACAGTATGACAATACTGGAAACCAAAAGAACGCTTGTGCGTCATGCCACCCATGATGATGCCCCCTTTATCATGCAACTGCTGAACGAACCGGGCTGGATACGGTTTGTCGGGGATCGCAACATCCATGATCTTGATGCCGCCCGAAAATTTATTGATGACCGGCTTCTCAGCAGCTATCTGAAACACGGTTTCGGGCTCTATATCGTGGACGAAAAAGCAACGCATACCGCAATCGGTCTATGCGGTTTTGTCAAACGCGATACCCTTGATGCGCCCGATATCGGCTATGCCATTACCGAAAGCCGTCAGGGCATGGGCTATGCCTTCGAAGTCAGCAACGCCCTGATCGACTATGGTTACGACGTTCTCGGGTTTGAGCGGATATTTGGCTATACCCTGCCCGACAATACCGTATCGCTAAAACTTCTGACCAAACTTGGCCTGACCTATGAACGCGATCAGGACGTCAATAACAGCGGCGAAACCTGCAAGCTGTTTGTAAAGGTCGCCTGAACGCAAAAACCCGCATCACTGGATGCGGGTTTGCTCATTTCGGAGCATTGAAAATCGTTATTCCTTGCGGCGAATACCGATCTTGCGCCCGACACCCGTTGGCACCGGCAAATCGCGATGCGCCTCACGGATCAGATCAAGCGTCTTTTGAATGTCATCGGGAAATGCCGCCGAACGGCGCGTTTTCATATCGATATGCATCGTGATGATTTCATTGGTCGCCGACAGCCACCCTTCGGTCCCGTGACGCAATTCGTGATACATGTGAATGCGTTTGTGATCGCAATCCAGAATTTGCGTATGGATCACGAACGGATCGTTAAGGTGAATTTCCCGGTCATAGGTGATGTGCATTTCAAGCGCAAAGGTCGAAAACCCGCGCCGTTCGGGATAAGTCCGCCCCATCCCGACCCCGTCCAGAAACGCCACAGACCCCAGATCAAAACCAACCACGTAATAACCGACATTCACATGCCCGTTAAAATCGATCCAGTCCTGCGGCACCGTCCCGCGATAACTTTCCAGCATTTCCGGGGCAAAAAGATCGGCACTGATCATTTACCGGCCTTTCCCACGGCATCGACAACCGCGACCGCCGCAACGAAATCTTCAAGCGAATGACCGACGGATTTGAAAACGGTGCATTGCGTATCTGTCTCGCGTCCCTTGACCTCACCGCGGGTCAGGCCAAACAGATCGCCCAGAATATCGGATTTTGAAATCAGTCCGGCATTCAACGGCTGAACCACGTCGCCGCCTTCGGCACCGGCCCCTTCAAAACTATCAACATAAATCCGGCATTTCTGCATCAGGGCATCATCGGTTTCGCGCATGGTCGGCTTGAACGCCCCGACCAGATCAACATGCGTCCCCTCGCGAAGCCATTCACCACGGACCAGCGGCTCGGTCGAAAGTGTCGCGCATGAAATCAGATCGGCTGTTTTGCATGCAGCTTCCAGATCATCCGTGCCCACCGCCTCAAACCCAAGGGTGGCGGTTTCTGCGGCCAACGCCCGCGCCTTGTCCCCATTCCGGTTCCAGATCGTGACCTTTTTGATCGGACGCACCGACGCATGTGCATTGATCAGATTGGGTGCCATCGCCCCGGAACCGACCATGACCATTTCGCAGGCGTCCTTGCGCGCAAGGTAATCCGCCGCCAATGCCGATGCCGCCGCCGTGCGACGTGTCGTCAGTTTGGTGCCGTCAATCACCGCCGATGGTTGCCCGGTCACCGCATCAAGCAGGATATAAGTCCCAGAAACAGCCGGAAGGTTACGCGCCGAATTACCTGGCACAACGGCCGCGACCTTGACCCCGGCCGCACCATCCTTTTGCCAGGCGGGCATGATCAGGAAAGTCGCGTCATCCTCATTGCTGCGTTCCATGTTGAAATGGCTGCGTAGCGGCGCTTCGCAGCCATCGGCAAATCCTTGACGGAGCGCCTCAACCAGATCGCGGGGCGAGACGAATTTATCGATTTCTTCGGCAGAGATGAAACGCATGGGCCTTCCTGTAAATTTATTTTCGATTTCAGCGTGGTAGCGTTGATATCTTATACCACGTCAAAGGACATGCGTCACAGGATCGCACACTGTTTTTCACTTTGTTTCCGGTCAAAAATCTTCCCGAAATGGGTGAAATTAACGCTGCAAAAAACGTTTGAAATGGCCAAACAGTGAACCGGTGCCAAGATAAAGTTCTTCAAGCACCGTGAAATGGTTCGCCCCCCATGCCTTGTAAACCGGAACATGCAGCCCTTCCCGACTGCAATAGGCGGCATAAGCATCGCTTTGGCGGACAAATTCCGGGCTTTCGTTACTACCGACCACGACCATCATTTTGATGTCGTGTGGGACGGCATCAAGCATCGGTGAATTATCCGCTGCCGTCGCGGCATTAAGTTGCAGGTCGTTGTTGATACTGGTGAACCGGATCGGTTCCAGATCAAAAACCCCGGAAACCGGAACAACCGCACAAAACGGAAAGGCATCATTAAGGGTATCTTCCCAATGATGGACCGCGAGCCGCGCGACAATCTGCCCGCCTGCCGAATGACCGGAAATGCTGATACGATCCCGATCCCCGTTAAAGTCGCCGATATTCTGGTAAATGAAGGTCATGCAACGGATCGCCTGATGGGTGATTTCCGCCACCGTCACATCCGGGCACAGATCATAATTCGCACAAATGACAGTAAAGCCCGCGGCGTTGAGGTCGCGGGCAACAAACGCATAGTCCTTTTTGTCCTGGCTTCGCCAATACCCACCATGGAAAAACACATGCACCGGTGCGTCCGGCTCGGCTGCCGGATAAACATCCATGGTTTCCTGGGGTCCGCCCCCATAACGGATATCGGTCATGTGGTGGACACTTGCCCGTGTATCGTCGGACAGACGCACAAACCGGTCAAAACAGGTCATATATTCCGGCACGGTTTCGCGCGGATTATACTGCCATTCAAGCTCGGCAAGGGTAAAACCACCCCAACTCATCTGAACCTCGTTTGCGTTGCCCGGACCGGAATTATTATCGGCAGATCAAGCCTGTCCGATAATCTTTCTTTATTTTTCAGGTTTTTGCAAATGCTACGCTAAGGTTCTTCACGCAATGCGATACATATGCGGTCGTGATTGCAAGACCTGAAAGGCAATGGCAGAATATCGAAAATCAATTTTAAAATCAGCCGGATAGACCATGAGCAGCCGCAATATCCAAAGCCCGTTCCCCGCCGATGATGCGGATCGCAATCAGATTTGGGAAATGCTGGTGCCACGCGACATCGCGGCCTTTGTCGCGGCCGACTGGTCCATGGTGCAAGATGACTTCAAGGCAGACGGTTTTTACGCGATTGATGCCTGTAAATCCGACGATCCGGATGACTGGAAAATGATGTTTCCCGATCTGGCAGCCTATCGTGACGAATGGCTGCGTCAGGCGATTGTCGCACAGGAAATCGATTATGCCGAAGACCTGTTTGACGGCGTTTTTCGTGCTACCGACCTTTCGAAAATCGATATCACCGGCAATCGTGCACTGGTGCGCAAACATTTCAACGGCACCATAAAAAAAGCAGACGGATCAACCGACCGTCTGCTTTGGAAAACCCATTATTACTGCGAAAAACAGATCGATGGAAAATGGCTGATTACCGGTTTCACCGGCTATCTGCCCAATCACGACCCGGCATAGATACGCTTGCCTTAAAGCACGCAACCACGCGCGGCAACATCAACCGTTTCGATATCGCCATTACGCACCAGATGCACCTGATCCAGCATGTTGCTGACAACGCAGACATGGTTCGGGATGATTTCGATCCGCTGGCCGATTTCAAACGGTTTTGTCGCCGGATCGAAATGCAAAATGCCGTGTTCCTCGGACAGAGCCTTGACCGCAACATCGGGATGCCCCACGACATAGCCATATCCGTCTAGACCCAGCAAATCGGATGTCAGAACCTTTGACCCGGCATCAATGATCGCCCGGCCCGGCGTTGGCAAGGATACGATCTCGGTCAAAACCCGAAGCGCACAATCATCTTCCTTGCAAACCCCACGCGCCATCAGGGACCGGTCATTATAAATATAAGTCCCGATGCGATGTTCGGTCACAGACGGCACTTCATGGGCCAACCACATATCGGGCGTCCCGCCGGAACTGCGCACCGGGCATTCAAGGCCAATCGCATCCAGTTCCTTCATGGCCGTGGTGAAAAATGCCTCAACCTTGGCACCACCACCGGTCGCCGGATAGGTCATCAGACCGATAAATTTCACGCCCGGAAGCGATTGAATTTTCTTTGCCAGTTCAACGGCCTCTGCCGGGTTCTGCACCCCGCAACGCCCACCACCGGTATCGCATTCAATCAGGATTTCAAGCGGCTTGGCACTGTCGGCAAAGGCCTTGGACAATCCTTCAACCACAACCGCATTGTCGGCCACCACGCGCAGGCTTTTGATACGGTCAAACAAGGCCCGCAAACGGGCCAGTTTGCGTTCGCCCAATACGTTATAGGTCAGAAGAATATCATCCAGCCCCGCATCTGCCATTACCTCGGCCTCGCCGATTTTCTGGCAGGTGATGCCAATCGCCCCGGCCTTCATCTGCTGGGCGGCGAAGGCCGGAATTTTATGGGTTTTGATATGCGGACGCAGCCCGATCCCGTGTTTGTCGCAATAGGCCTGATAGCTTTCGATATTTCGGTCAACGATATCAAGATCAACAACCGCGCACGGCGTATCAAGTTCGGGATATTGGGGCATTCCGGTCATCGGGGCAGCGTCCTTATCAAATCAGGTGGTAGCAGCAATCAGCTTGCAATTGCCGCAAACGGGTCATCAACAATCGGCCATATCGGGCGTGTCAGATGACGATATCCATTGGTTTTCGGATCGGACGGATAAGGTCCGTGGACATCGACATAAATGATCTCGCCCGCGATCTTGGCAAACGCATCGTAGAAGTGATTGGTCGATTTGATAAACAGATATTTTTTCGCCGTCGGATCAATGCCCATATTCGAAAACAGGCTGGGATCGAAACTTTGCGATCGGTTGGAATTCAGGATCACCTCGCCTCCGTTCGGAAGCTCGATCACCGCGCAATCGCCCAGCGGCACGATGCTGTCACCAAAATACTGCCATGAATCGCGCCGGATTTTTTTCACCCGCACTTCGGCATCAATCGGTGCCCCGGCATGTGCTCCGGTTTTCCCGCCAAAGCGTAACGGCAATGTCGCGCCCTCGCCGGCCGATATGCAAATCCGAACCGCCATCGGATCCCAGATGGTGCCAACCGCAAAATCGCCAAGCCCGCGCGCCATTACGGCCCGCAGCAAAATCGTGCTGTCACCCGGCACACCGCCGCCCGGATTATCCCACACATCGGTCAGAACAATCGGCCGCGCGTCGCTTGCCAATGCCTGATCAAGGGCGACATCCGGGGTTACAAAACTTGGCCGTGTCGTACCACGGAACCCGAAAAGCTCCTGACCCAGCTTTTGGGCAATCTCGTTTGCCTTGGCCGGATCATTGTTGGTGGTCACAATCACCTTGGCACCAAGATCGGGCACATCACCGGCCATAAAGCCGTGAATAAACGATACCGAAAGAACATCACCGGCCCCCTCCATCGCCTTGGCGCGGTCAATAAAGGATCGCATCGGTTCGCGTGATGTCGGCAACACCTCAATCATATGGCAGTCAAAAACCGCCTTGGTCGGCTTGATCTCGCCGCGAAGCGTGCGCAATACCAGATCAACCACCGAACGCCCGGCATCGACAAAATCGGTATGGGGGAATTCCTTGAACGCGACGATAATATCGGCGTTCGCAATGCGCTGCTCTGTCAGGTGGCTGTGCGGGTCATAACTGGTGCCGATAATAACGTCCGGCCCGACAATGTCGCGAACACGCGAAATCAGATCGCCTTCGCAATCCAGATATCCTTGCGCCACCATCGCCCCGTGCAGGCCCAGAATAACCGCATCAACCGGCATGGCCGCACGCAACTGGCCCAGAACCTCGTCGCGCAATTGTTCATAGGTTTCCCGATTGACCAAACCGCCCGGCTCGGCCCAGGTGGCGGTTCCCTCGATCAGGTCCCAGCCTTCCTTTGCCGCACGCACGCGCGCCTCGGTAAAGACGGCACTGCATAGCGTCGGGGTGACGGGATGCTGTCCGGGCGGGGCATAGAAGCTTTCCTTGAAATCGGAAAAATCGGTGCGCAACGGCGAGAATGTATTGGTTTCGGTCGCAATAGAGGCGCAAAAAATCCTCATGACCCCATCCTTTTTGTTCTTTGTAATCATCATATTTTATGTGCAAAAGAAAAATGCGTGCGGATGAAGCACCACCCGCACGCGCATGGATTATTCCATGTAGCGGTGGGCGTTGGCCTTATCGACTTCCGTCTGGAACAGTTCGAGAAGTTCAACGCCTTCCGTGCCCAAAGATTCCTGAACGTGTTTGAGCACGACCGGCTGGGTCACATCTTTAAGCTTCTGACGCTCTTGCGCGCTCAATGCCGTGATTTCCATTTTGTCGGTCAAACCGGCAAGACCACGATCAGATGCCTCGATCACGCGCGATACACCACGGCTGGCAACAACGCAGGACTGTGCGGCATATCGAACAATCTTCTGCTGATCGGCAGTCAGATCATCCCAGAATGCTTTCGACAGCATAAAGGTGTAGGGCGAAAACAGGTGGTTGGTCAGGGTCAGATAGCCCTGCACTTCGTTGAATTTGGCAAAGGTCACGGTCGGAACCGGGTTCATCTGACCATCAATCACGCCCGTCTGAAGACCGGCATACACTTCACCCCACGCCATCGGATAGGCTTCTGCGCCCAGTGACTGCATGATTTTCTGGTGCGACGGCAGCGACATGGTGCGAACACGAATGCCTTTGAAGTCCTCAAGCGTTGCAATCGGGTGCTTGGAGTTGGTCACGGCAAAGAACCCGCCGGTATCCGGGAAACCAAGAACCTTGACATCGCCAAGGGTGCTTTCGATATCGCTTGCCAGTTTCTGACCAAACGGACCATCAAACACGTCATAGGTCGATGCGTTGCTGTCAAACGCGAATGCAAGGTTCAGAACATCGATACGCGGATAATAGGATGCAATCGCCCCGGTCGAGGTCAGGGTCGCCTGAATAAGGCCATCACGGACCATCTGCACATGTTCGGCCGCCGAACCAAGCTGGTTGGACGGATAAACCTCAACCTTGATCTCGCCATTGGTGTCGGCTTCGACAATGTTGGCGAAAACAGCGGTGCAGGCATGCGCCGGGTTTTCAAACGGGTCTTCCTTGTTGTCATGGGCAAATTTCAGAACCTTGGGTTCCGCATAAGCCAATGACGTGGTGCTGGCCAACATGGCCGTCGCAAGGGCAAATGCCCCGAAACGCTTCATCGTATTCATTCTACCTCTCCTTGATTAAGGCCTTTTATTTCTGTCCGCGGTCTTGGTTTTGGTGCCCCGATCCGGACCTGATCGGGGCGTTTCATTGCCGCCGGTTACCGGAAGCCCAGCAATCGCGGGATCGCGAGGGCAAGATCGGACCAGAAGGCAAACAGGAACAGCACACCCAGTTCCGCCAAAAGGAACGGCCAAAGCTGGGCAGCAATTTTTTCAAGCTTTTCACCCGTGACAGACGACAGCACGAAAAGGCAGGCCCCCACGGGCGGCGTCATCAGGGAAATGTTAAGCGCAAGGACAAAGATGATCCCGGCATGGATCGGGTCCATGCCGATCTGAACCGTCAATGGCACCAGAACCGGTGCTAGAATGATCAGGATCGCATTGATATCCATGACCATCCCGATCATCAGCAACAGGGCGACGATCATGAAAATGACCATATAGGGATCAGACGATAGGCTCAGCACAAGGCTTGCGACTTCCTGCGGAATGCGATTGAAGCTCAGCCACCAGCCAAGGATCGACGCAAAGGCAATGATGATGAAAATCACCCCCGTAACACGCGCGGTGCGGATCAGCATCTTGAAGAAATCGGCAAATGTCAGCGCACGGTAAATAAAGATACCGATAAACAGCGCATAGGCCACGGCGACCGATGCCGCCTCCGTCGGGGTGACAATCCCGCCCAGAATGCCGCCCAGAATGATCAAAGGCATGATCAGGGCCGTGATTGATGATTTGAAAATCTTCCAGATTTCCAGAAGGCTTGCCCGACGTTCGTTTTTCGGCAGGTTCTTGGACCGGGCGGTTACCGCAATCACCGTCATGCAGATCAGACAGATCATAAGCCCCGGCAGGATACCGGCGGCAAACAACCCGCCAATCGAGACCCCCATCAACGATCCGTAAACAACCATCAAACCCGACGGCGGAATGGTCGGGCCGATGATCGATCCGGCGGCCGTCACCGCACAGGCATAATCCCGCCGATAGCCCCGTTCAACCATGGCTGGCACCAGTGTCTTGCCAAAGGCCGCCGCATCAGCAGTCGCCGCCCCGGTCAACCCGGCGAAGAAAACCGACGCCAGCATGTTGGTATGCGCCAACCCACCACGAAAATGCCCGACAAGCGCCTGCGCAAACAGGACAAGGCGGCTGGTGATGCCGATATGGTTCATGATTTCGCCCGCCAGAATAAAGAACGGCATGGCAAGAAACGGGAAAACGTTCAGACCGTTAAAGACCTTGCTGGGCCCCTGAACAAGGAACATGCCCCCGCCCATGTCATAAAGGCCAATCACCCCGGCAACGCCAAGGGCAAAACCAATCGGCATACCCAGAACCATCAGAACGACAAAAGCAATACCGACGATCATTCTGCGCCCTCCGCCAGATCAATGGGAACAAAACGTCCCTGATCGCGAAGTGCGACCAGCAACAGCTGAATGGCAGCAAGAAGTGACGCAACCGGCACCGCCGCATAAGGCAGTGCCAGCGTCATGCCAAAAATCATCGCCTGACGGCGCATACCGCCCACGGCAAAATCAAAGCCATAAATCGCCAGATACAGAAACGCACACAGCGCAATCAGATCGACACAGAACAGCACCGTGCGCTGAACCGGCTTTGGCGTATTAAGGATAAACATCCCGATGCCGATATGTTCACGCCGCGCAATCCCGGCCGATACCGCCAGAAGCGCCGCCCAGATCATCAGATAGCGCGCAAGTTCTTCGGGCCAGGGCAGTTGCCAGTGGAAAATGTAACGATCAATCACGCCCAGCCAGACATCCAGCACAAGGGCCAGCATCAGGACGGCAATCACTCGTTCGACCACCCAGTTTAACGACCGGCTGATCATTGCGGCTGTGGTTTCAACACGGCGCAGCGCCATCTTACTCAATCTCTCCGCTGATGAATGTTTTGTGTAATTTTTCTACACATTGAGGATATTTTTGTAGCTTGTCTACATATTTTTACACCATAATCTTAGATATCACCCCAAATGTTCCGAGACGAATGATATTATAGGTAGTTAAACTACATTTTTACCTATATTATTGGGTCACCTGCCCAAAACCACCGTAAGACAACAACGGCGATCAAGCATTTCGGCAATCAACGCCCTACCCGCTTTGCGGTTAAATCCGGCAGGATGGGCAATCTCGGGATCAAGATCGCAGCTATCGCCTGCAAACTGAAAAAGTGATATTTATCAGCGGGGTGTTGGCAACAACACCTCATATTCGAAAATGATCGGAACGCTTGCATGCAACCTACTGTCGATATCATCAGCCTCCTGCGTCGAAAGGCCGGAACCTTTCCCGCACGCGAACAACGGGTTGCCGACTACGTTCAGGATCATTTGCAGGACGTCACCACCATCGCGCTTTCCGATCTTGCGCAAAAGGTCGGCGTCAGCGAACCGACCGTGATCCGGTTTTGCCGGACCCTTGGGTGCGACGGGTTTCGTGATTTCAAAATACGGCTGGCGCAGAACCTTGCGGTCAGTATGCAATATCTTGCCCCCGAAGATCTGGCCGACGACACAACAGCCGCCGACGTGCTTTCCAATCATGTATTGGGCGTGATTGTCGATAACCTTCGACTGCTGCGCGATCAGCTTTCAAGCACCGAAATCGACAAGGCCGCCGATATTCTGGCCAATGCCCGCCAGATCGCCTTTATGGGCGTTGGCGGCGGCTCAACCACTGTTGCCTTTGATGCCGCCAACCGGTTTTTCCGGCTTGGCATTCCCGCACAGGCACAAAGTGATGGTTACCTTCAGCGCATGCTGGCCTCGACCTTTGGCGAGGAAGATGTGCTTTTTGCCATCTCCACCAGCGGCCGCCCGACCGAACTGATCCACAGTGCCGCCATTGCCCGCCAATATGGCGCAAAGGTCATCTCCATGACCCACCCGCAAAGTCCGCTTGCCGCCGAAAGCGACCTTGTGATTGGCATTGATATGCCTGAAAACCCTGATATTTATAAGCCAACGGCCACCCGGCACGTTTTTCTGGCAACCATCGATATCATTGCCACTGCGGTTGCCCGGCGCACGCCGGACCGAACGCTTGAAAAACTTCGCCGGATCAGGTCATCTTTGCTGACTCTCAATCCGCCGACAGGTCGCCAGCCCATCGGCGACTAATCACGCCACCATCCCATCGAGGCCCCAATGACCCGTACTGCCTTTATCGGCGAATGCATGATCGAGCTTGCCGGAACATCCCCCGGCAGCATTTTTGGCGCGGCGAACCTTGGCTTTGCCGGGGATACGCTAAATGGTGCGACCTATATGGCACGCACCAGCCGCCTGCTTGCAGCGCCTGATACAGATGTTTCCTTCATCACGGCACTGGGCACCGATCCCTATAGCGATGCGATGATTGCCGCCTGGCAGCACGACAATATCGACACATCACTGGTCCGCCGGATCGATGGCGCCCTGCCCGGTCTTTATGCCATTCAGACCGATGAAACCGGCGAACGCAGCTTTTCCTACTGGCGCAATGATGCCGCAGCCAAACAGATGCTTCAGGGCGGCCACGATGCCGTGTTGCGCGATGCGCTTCGCGGGTTTGACTGCCTTTATCTTTCGGGGATCACACTGGCAATCCTGTCTGATAAAGACCGCCAGACCCTGATCAGCATTGCAAAGGATTTTGCCAAACAGGGCGGCAAAGTCTGCTTTGATACCAATCACCGTCCGCGCCTTTGGGCCGATCAGGACGATGCAATGGCAACCTATCTGGCGATTGCCCCCCATTGCCACACCGTCCTGCCGACATTTGACGACGACAGCGCGCTGTTTGGCGATGCAACGCCCTCTGCCACGGCCAAACGCTGGCATTCGCTTGGCGCGACTGAGGTTGTTGTAAAATGCGGCGGCGAACCAACCTTTTATTCGATCAGGGATGGTGAAACCGGCACCGTAACACCGCCCAAGGTCACCGATATCATCGATACGACATCGGCCGGGGATTCGTTTAACGGATCATACCTTGCCGCCCGCAATGCCGGGCGTGACGTGCCCGCCGCGATTGCGGTTGCGCAAAAGGTTGCCGGCCGCGTGATTTCACGGCGCGGTGCGCTGGTTGATATCAGCGATATCAAACTCGATCAGTAATCCAGCCGGAACTGAACACCGGCCTTGCTGTCGATTTCGGTGGTTTCACTGGTGACACTGATATTTGGTGTCAGTTCGATTTCGACCTCGACCCCGCTTGACCCCGGGGTCGTTCCGGTTTTGGTGCCGACATAGACCCCGTCCGTCAGGTATTTTCCCACCTTGACGTTCGGGCCGTCTTCGCCGCCGCCCACCTGCAAAACATCCGCCCCGATAAAGCGGCGCATCGACCCAACAATATCAAGGCCACCGCCACCACCCGAAAGCTCGTTCACCGCACTGGCAAGCTGCACGGCCTCAATCGCACTCAGGCTGCCTTGGGACTTGCCAAACAGGACCTGCGACAGGATTTCATCCTCTGGCAGGGACGGATTGGATGTCAGAACCAGTTCCGGGTCGCTTGCCGGTCCCTGGAAACCGGCGGTGACGGTCAGATCATCAGTGGTATAAACCCCTGCGATATCGAGTAACGGATCGGGCGGTGTCGCACCGGAAAACGTGATCTTGGAATCCTTGATCACGAATGTCTTGCCAATGATATCAAGCTGCCCGCGAAGCGCCTGCAATTGCCCGACAATGATCGGCTCTGCAGTTGTCCCGCTGATATCAAGCTTGCCACCCCATTCGGAATCAAGCCCCCGCCCGCGCACAAACAAACGCCCCGGAATATCAACCGTCACGTCAAGATTGCCGACAAAACCCGATGCCGCGTTTTTCTTTTCCTCTTCTTCCTCACGCTGCCTGGAATCTTCGATATTCTCGACATCAAGCGTCGAGACCGACACTGGCAGCGCAAGGGTCAGGTCGACTTCGCCACGGCGCAGCGTCACATTGCTTTGGATATCAGCAGTCTGTTCGGTTCCGGTAACAGATGCCGTCACATCAGCCCAGAATTGCAGTTCATCCTTACGCGACAGCGCTGCGTTATCAACCTTAAGCTCCGCCTTGTAGCTGACAAGCGGATCGCCATCCAACGTAACCTCGGCCGCCCCGCTAATCCGGCCATTACCGCCATCGGTTGCCGAGATTTCCGAAACCCGCAAACCGTTCTGATCAAAATCGCCATTGATCGTGATCTGCTTTAACAGCGTGCCATATTCCAGATGCTCATACGCCCCACCCGAAAGGGCGATATTGCCATTCCAGTCAAGCGCATCAAGTGTACCCTTGGCGACCACATCAAGTTTGAGATTGCCAGACATGACATGATCTGGGGCTGGGACATAAGGCCAGAATTGCGCGATTTCGCCATCAACCTTGACCAGCGCATCAATCGGAGCAACCGGATCAAGGGTGTAATCCTGTTTGAGTATGGAAATACCAAGCGGCACGGTACCGCGCGCCTCTACAATCTGGGCCTCATCATTGCCAAGTGTCGCATTGCCATCGAACTGACCGTCACGCAACGCCAGATCAAGCACCATTTCAAATGGCTTCAGGTCCTTGACCGCGACGGTCGTGATCTTGCCAATCCCGCCCGAAACGGTCGCCACCGGCAGTTCCCCGGCACGTTCCGACATCTCAGCGGTGATATTCATTGTGCCGTCCAGCCCACTCAGGCCAAACATCTCTCCCCACGGGCCTAGTACCAGCTCGGAAATCTGCGCTTCGGCCGCAAAGCTTTTCTTTGGCGTCAGATCAAGCTTGGCAATCACCTGCCCCGCGCCGACATTCAATGCCGCATCAAGCTTCTGCTGCCCTTTGCCAGTTTGGCTAAACAGCAATGGTTCACGAAGGGCGATGTTCTGGCTGCCGATATTGATATCAAGCTGATCGGCACGAACATTGATGCCATCCGAAAGCCCAAGTTCGACGGTGCTATCGAGTTTAATCGGGATAGTGTCGCGAAGCTGACCATTGGCATTCGTTACAATTCCAATGGCCGAAAGGTCGCCGGAAATCTCGGTCTGCAACTCATTGATGGCAAGCGGCGCAAAACGAATATCACGCCCGTTCAGGGTCAAATCAAAACCGGGCTTTTCAAACGCGTTCAGGATCGAACCGGCAAGAACGATTTCTTCGATTGCGGGCGGCTCTGTCCCTTCTTCGGCGGCAAGCCGAATGCCTTTGATGTTCGCATTCACATCAATCTGCTGCTGGCCCGATTTCGGGACAAACGCCACATCGGCGGTTAGCGCACCATTCGTCACCGACGCCCCGAAATCCGACAGCATCACCGCATCGAGTTTACGCACCGAAAGCTTGCCACGCATCGGCACCGCGTAATCTGGCAACATCAGGCTACCGACAAGCTCAAGCCGCTCACCGCTCAGGGCAATGTTATCCACCCGCAACCCATCCGCGGGCAAAACCACATCGGCCGTCAGATCGTAATTGCGCCCCATCAATGCAAACCCGGCCTTGTTGATCAGCGACAATACCGCCTGATCGGACCAGCGCATTTCGCTCACAAGAGCGATTTTTTCAAACTTCTGCCCACCGGCCAAAACCGATGGCGTTGAAAGTTTGATGGTCCCGACCGGTGTCGCGATATCCCCATCAAGATTGATCGCAACCGTCGCCGAGGCGATGGAAACACCGATATCAGGTGGCACCACGCCGGGCTGAACCGAAAGTTCAGATTTGACCGACAAATCACTGAATTCATTTGAAATATCTATCTGCGCCGGACCGGAAACCATCGCAGTGACAATCTGATCAAGCGTGATCGACAGATCAAATGCATCACTAACCACAAGCTTGCCATCGATGGTCGGCGTCGCCCCGACAATGCGATCAAGATCGGCAATGCCAAACCCGGCCTGATCGGCCTTGATTGCAATATTCGCCGCACCACCCTGCTCAGCCGACCATGCCAGATCGCGTATCGCAACCTGCCCAGTGCCAGTCAGATCAAGCCCCGAAATCGGCGCAAAGATCGAAAGGTCTGCGACATCGGCAATCAGTTCGCCATCCGTCACCACCATCACGTCATTGATATCGGCCTTGCCGTTAACCGAAATGCCCGGCGTTGTGATATTGATTTTGCCAAGCGCAAACTTGCTGAAATCCGGTGCGATTGCCGCATCAAGGGCAACCTGCAGCGTAGTGCCCAGCATCGCACCAAGATCGGCATCCTGCCAGTCATTGCCCGAAACATCGATCCGGCTTTGAACAGAAAACCCGTCCCCGTCACCACGCAGATCGGCATCAAGTGCCAGCGTCGCGATGGTTGATACCGGCGTTACGACCTTGTCCCCACGCAGCATCACCGTCACATCAGGCAATTCAAGCGGCCCTTCGGCATGGGCGGTCACATCAAGCCCGCCCCATGTCACGGCATCCTCGATCAGGCCCGATGTCGCCGGATCAATATCCCCGTGCAGATCGACCAGAAGAGTACTCTCATCAAAATCGATTTCCGCCGTCGCGCCAATCGTCGCAAGCCCGGATTTCGCGATATCGCCGCGCGTGACCGAAAGGATACTGGCATCCGCATCAAACTGCCCGCCAATGCCCAAATCAAGATCACCCTGCAACGGTTCGGGAAGCTGATCGGCCAGTTCTCCCTGCGTTGCCAGAACACCATCAAGGTCAAACCCGATCCGGCTGTCATCAAGCCGCAAGCCCAAATCACCGCCAAGCGTCACAAGGTCACTTGCCGCAAGTTCAATCCGCCCTTTCCAGCCTGTCGCCGGGCCATCCCCCTTCAGGCTGATCGTGATATTTGGCGCATCTTCGGGTGCCAACCCGGCAAGGGTCATGACCAGCCCTGCACGATCAAGCTCGCCTTCGATATCGGCCTTTAGTCGCTGCGCATCGGCATCAAGATCAAGCTCGACACGCAGCCGGTCAATGCTGTCATCAAGCGGTTGCAGATCAAGTGACAAGGCCGCTTCAAGGTTTTCGCGAATTGCCGCACTGGCGCTTAGACCGTATTCAAAGCTTTTGCCGCTGGCCGGATCGGAAATACGCACATTGCCAAGCGCCAGTTTGCCAAGCTCGATGGCCAATGGCGGCGCAAAACCGCCCGATGCGGCCTCTTCGTCCTCTGCCGTTTCATCTACGCCCGACATATCAGGCAGAACGACGTCAATCACGGCACTTTCAATCCGATCAATACGAAGCGTCCCACCCAAAAGGGCAAGCGGGGACCAGTCAAAACCGAACTGACTGACATCCACGGCCAAGCCGGATGACGGCATCGATAACGACAACCGATCCAGCGAAAGCCCCGTCCAAAGGCTGCCCTCGATCCGGCCCAGTTCGAAATCGCCCTCTATCGTCTTTGCAACCGTAGTGTTTAACCACGGCGTTAGCGCACGCAATACCGGCCCGGTCCCCGCAATACCGACAATCAGGATCACGGTCAGCAAAAGACATGTGAACGCAATCGTGCCACGCCGCACCCATTTGGCGACCTTTCCGCGTTTGGTGGCTCTCGATGGTTTCGGATTTTCAGGCGACGTCAAAATGCTTGTCCAAGGCTAAGATAAATCTGGAAATCGTCATCAACATTGTCACGCTTATCAAGCGGCACGGCGACATCAAAACGAAGCGGACCGACCGCCGTGTAATAACGAAAACCAAGCCCTGCCGCCCAAAGCAGATCAAGGTCTTCGGGGTCACTTGCCTCAAACACGTTGCCGCCTTCGATGAATGGCACGATGCCAAAGCTTTCCGTCAGACGCGCCCGGAATTCGATCCCGGCTTCAAGCACCGAACGCCCGCCAAGCGGATCACCATCATCATCAATCGGCCCGACTTTCTGATATTCGTAACCACGCACCGATCCGCCGCCACCGGAATAGAACCGTTTGTTGGCCGGAAGGTCCGATCTGTCTTCGCCGATGATCATCCCCGCACGAGCACGCCCTGCCAGAACGTAATCCCCGTCCTCGTCAAAGGCGAAATACTGCGATCCATTGAATGAAACGGATGTGAATTGCGCGCTCGGGCCGCTCAGACTGGTATAGGGCGATAGGTTGAATTCAAGCCGGTTGCCCTCGGTCGGATCAAGCGGATTATCGGTGCTGTCGCGCCGCAAAACACCCCGCAAACCGCCAAGATAGAATTGCTCATTGGGCGAATCTGCCCCCGTCAGGTCGGAATATTCCGCCGTTGGGCCAAGCGTAACCGACCAGTAATCGCCAAACTTGCGTTCGACCCCGACAAAGCTTTCGACCAGTTCGCCGTCATAGGCATCCGTGCTGTAACTCTTGGCCGAAGCATCCGCGACCAGCGCCTGACGCCGCTTAAGAAACTGCGGCTTGCGGAATGCAGCTTCAAGGCCCTGGCTTTGCCCCGACCCTTCGATACCAAGTCTGAGCCGTTCTCCCGCCCCGAACAGATTGCGGTTTTCCCAGAACGCATTCGCCCCAGGCCCGTCGGCAGTTGAAAAATCAACCCCGCCACCAATCGTGCGATGTTTGCGTTCGTGCACTTCGATCTCGACGGGGATTTCACCATTTTCGGCAACCGGCCCGACCGGTTTGACGATCACGCTGTCAAACAGGTTCGATTGCGCCAGATCGCGGCGCGTCGTTTTGACTTCTTCGGGGGAATATTTCTGCCCTGGTTTCCAACTGCGATAACCGGCGATGAAATCCTCATCAACACTTTCAGCCCCTTTGACATTGACCTTGCCAAAATTGGCTTGCGCCCCGGTAATCAGTTCATAGGTCACCGAAATGGTCTTTTCGGTGGTATTGGCGATCACGGTTCGCTTGCCCGCTTCCACCAATGGATAACCTCGATCACGCATGATATCGACGGCATATTGTTCGGCCAGAATAATCGGATCTGCGGCTGCACGCTGTCCAAGGTGCAAATTCGACCGCTCAAGCTCCTCATCCGTGGCCTCGCGTTTGGTCGTATGGTCCGGACGGACAATTGAAAATTTCACTTCAGACAGAAGATAGGGCTGCTTGACGTCGACCTGATAAATCAGATCGACCGGATCAGGTTGTTCCCCACCCGCCGGAGCGCCAGCAGCCGGCTCGCTTGTCGCGCTGACAACGTCATCGCCATCGCCGCCATTTTCGTCGTCCGATATGGTCGGATCATCGGGTTCGGCCTTGCGGATATTGAACGCGACCTGCCCGTCATAAAACCCGAAGGCCCGCAAAACGGTCTCGAACCGCTCCACATCATCCTCCGCCCGGCGCTCAAGCCCGGCAAGTGATGGCGTGGGACGCGATTGCAACCGGATCGATGTGCTGACTTCGCGCAACGCATTGATCAGCTTTTCCTCCTGCGGATCAATACCTTCTATCTTGACCTGATAGGGGATCTGGACACCCAACACATCCTGTGCTGCACTATCGCTGTCCTTACCGAACCCAAATTCGGATAAGACACCATCCCCTGAACATCCCGAAACGGCTGACCCCATAAGCAGAACAGACACAACACCAATGCCACGCAGTCTGGATTTGCGGCTGTAGCGTTTACCCCTGTTCACCAAAGACGTCCCCAATATTTTCACTCGGTCCCGATAGACTTATGCAACGGCCGGCTGCATTCGTCGCGCAGTCCGATCCATTTATTGTTTTAAGGCACTTGCCAAGCGCCTGCCATCTTTTCATTCTATACACTGGTCGAAGACGCCAAGGCTCAGAAAGCATGAAATAATGGCATGGCTGTGATCGTTAAACGCACTTGTCATAAAAATGTGCCCGGCTTACTCGAAGTTGAAGGCTATTTTTTTGCCATTGCCACCCAAAAGCCGGAGGCCCCCTAAGTGAACTCCAACGCGACATCAAATTCCTCCCTGCCCGTTATCATCCGCACAGCAACCCGGTCCGATCTGGATGGCCTTTGCGCTCTTGAAAGCGGCAGCTTCACAAGCGACGCGATTTCACGATCGGGCTTTTCGCGCTTCCTGCGCCAATCTTCCGCCCGTCTTCTGGTCGCCGATGCCGGCGAAAGCGGAACACCCGATATCGTCGGTTATGGCCTGCTTTTGCTGCGCGCCAATACGACAACGGCACGGATTTATTCGCTGGCAATTTCCGATAAGTGGCGCGGCAAGGGCCTTGGCACCCAACTTCTGGCCGGGCTTGAAAACCTGGCGATTGATGCCGGATGTGTGCGTATCCGCCTTGAAGTCCGTGTTGAAAACAGCAATGCCCGCAATCTTTATGATCGCCATGGCTATCAACAGATTGCCGATCTGCCCGGTTATTACGAAGACGGGGCCGATGGCATTCGCCTGCAACATGATCTTTATGATATTCCGACCGAACGGTCCCCTGCGGTTGCAACCGGTGCCCCCCTGATCCTTGTGGACCGCCTCAAAGACCTGCCGTTTCAGGTGCCCGGTGCGCGCATCATGCGGGTGCGCGAATATCTTGCGCTTGACCACGGGGTCCGCAACCGGCGTGTGATCAACCTGTGTCAGTCCTATGAATATCTGTCACGCGGCTATTATTGCAGCCTGCTTGCCGCCGCACGCAGCGAACGCGTGATCCCCGAAGCCGACGTGCTTCTGGATCTGAACTGGAAACGGCTGCAAAAAACCGCCCGCGCGGAAATGAGCTCGCAAATCGTCGAAGCATTGACCAAACCCGGCGATCACCCGACCAGAATTGACGTCTTTTTCGGCCGCACCGTCGATAAGCGTTTCCGCGATATCGCGCAACGCGCCTTCGATCAGTTCCGCTGCCCGATCCTGCGCCTGCATCTGAACCCGTCGGATAAGAAAATCCTGCGCGAAATCGAAGCCCCGGCCCTAAGCCAACTGGATGCCGAAGACCTTCCCGCCTTTGAAAGTGCCATTCGTGCCTATCTGCGCGGTCGCGTGCGAAAACCGGCATCTGGCGGCAATCCACCAAGTGCGCTGGTGGCAATCCTTCATGATCCCGACGCGGTTCTGCCGCCATCCGATAACGACGCATTGGCCCTGTTTGTTCAGGCCGCAGCCGACCTTGGTGCCAAGGCCGAACTGATCACCGCCAAGGATTTCCACCATCTATCGGAATTTGATGCGCTGCTGATCCGCGAAACCACCGCCCTTGATCATCACACCTATCGTTTTGCCAAGCGCGCGCGCAAGGAAGGCATTCCGGTGATTGACGATCCGGACTCAATCCTGCGCTGCACCAACAAGGTCTATCTTGCCGAATTGCTGCGCACCCATCGCATCCCGGCCCCGCGCAGCATGATTTTCGATAAACGCCGCATTGCCGAAATCGGCAAGCTGTTCAGCTTCCCCTCGGTCCTGAAGGTGCCAGATGGCTGCTTCTCGCGCGGGGTGCGCAAGGTGAAATCGCCCGAACATCTGGCCGAAGTCGCAACCGAAATGTTCAAAAACTCGGAACTTCTGGTCATTCAGGAATATGTCGAAACCACCTTTGACTGGCGCATCGGCGTTCTGGGGGGCGAGCCGCTCTTTGCCAGCCGCTATTTCATGGCGCCGGGCCATTGGCAGATCGTCAAACATGAAGATGATGGCAAATCGTTTGAACAAGGCGGTTTTGAAACTGTCGCGGTTGAAGACGCCCCGGCCGATATTGTTTCAACCGCCCTTGCCGCAGCCCGCCTGATGGGCGATGGGCTTTATGGTGTCGATATGAAGGAAACGCCGCGCGGCCCGATGGTGATCGAGGTCAATGACAACCCCAGTATCGATGGCGGGGTCGAGGATGTCGTTCTGGGTATGGATTTGTATCGCCGGATCATCGCCCATCTTCTGGGCAAGATCGCACGCCCCTGAAGGTCTTCGGACACTCGAAATGACAAACAAAGGGTCGGTTTATCCGGCCCTTTTTTCGATGAACACTGCCGCCTGAAGCTTGTCCCGGCCATAGCGCGCCATAAGGTCAAACTCGTTGCGCAGGATCGGTGTCGATACGCAATCGCTGCCACTAAACGGTTCGTGATCCTCGCCAATATCAGGATCGGTGACATAGACATACCGGTCATCAAATCCCGAAACCACGACCCAATGCGGGATTTTATCGCCGTAAATCCGATACTGGCTGATCAGAACAAGCGCGATCTTGCCCTGTTTTGACCGTTCCTCGATTTCCGCAATGCTAAACGGCCCGGTGGTCACCGGAATGCCTGCTTCACGTGCCTGACGGGCGAAATCATAATGCACCAGCTCCACGACCTCGCGGTTTTTGGGTTCGCGCACGGTATCGACAAAAAGCGGCCCGTCTCGGCTGCTTAAAACCTCGACATCAAATCCGCGCCGATGTGCCGCAAGTCCAAGGCCAAGTGGCCCGCACCCGCCATGCCCCGACGTCATGAAAATCGTCGTCGCCTCCCGCCAAAGCGCAATCTCCTGATTGCGATCCATTTCAATATCGGGATCATGGGCATTCATCGCCATCATCAACGCCGCCGGACCACAGGTAAACGGCAATGTCTGATGATAAAAATGGATCGGTGATGGCCGACGCAATGATTGCGGCACCAGAACCCGTTCCATACGCAACGCGTCGGAATGGTCGGGATAATAATCCGGATAAAGCGCAAATTCGCGGTAACCTGCCGCCTTGAACAGACGGATCGCCGTATCGTTATCCAGATTGACTTCAAGACGCAGGATCGGCGCGCCGAAATCAAGGCTCAGCTCCTCGGCCCGGTTCAAAAGTGCGCGGCCAATACCCAGCCCACGATGTTCGGCCAGCACCGCCATGGAATAAAGCCGCGCCATCGCAACGTTGGACCTGAAAATCACCAGCGCATAGCCAATCACCCCCCCGCCCTTCTCGGCAACGCACAGACGCGCGGTATCGATACCAAGGAAACGCTTGAACGCGCGGCGTGACAGACGGTCGATGGCAAAAGATTGGTTTTCGATGGCACAAAGGGCATCCAGATCGCCCTCGACCGCCATACGAAGTGATAAGTCGCTCAAAACGGCACCTTCAAACACATGGCATGCGCGCCATTGTCGCGCGCCGTGACCATATCGTTCTAATCTCTCGAAACTTAAAGTGCAATTTTGGCAGATGTGTCACGCAAAAACGCTATCCTGCCTCTACGGTCGCGATGCCGTCGCCATCCTGATCCGGGTTGATGATCATTGGGTCAAGGGCGGCAATCGCGGCATATTGGGATAAAAACACCTGCCCGCTCAGATGCGATAAAAACGCGGTGCGCGCCAACCGGTCCATCACCGGTCCCTTGACCTCAGATAGATGGAATTTAACCCCGGCATCGCGCAGACGCAGATTGATATCTTCAAGGCTTTCAAGACCGCTGGCGTCAATTTCATTAATCGCCGGACACATCAAAATCACATGCGCCAAACCCGGATTCTTCGCCACCAGATCATAAATCCGGTCTTCCAGATAACGGCTATTGGCAAAATAAAGACTTTCATCGGGGCGTACTGTTAAAACCCGCGTGCCGGTCAAAACCTGATGTCGATGGATATTGCGAAAATGTTCGGTTCCAGGCACCAGACCGACCACCGCAATATGCGGGCGGCTGGTGTGATGCAGATGCAAAATGATCGACAGCAGCACACCGCTGATCACCCCCGGCTCGACACCAAACAAAAGCGTTACGGCAATGGTTGCCATCATCGCGCTGAAATCGCGTTTCGAATAAACCCAGACCCGCCGGATCGCCGCAATATCCACAAGGCTTAATACCGCGACAATGATGGTTGCGGCCAATGTCGCATGCGGCAGAAAATACAAAAGCGGCGTTAAGAAAAATGTCGCCGCCCCAATCGCAATCGCGGTTATCAAACCGGCGGCGGGTGTTTGCGCCCCGGCATCGAAATTCACCACCGACCGGGCAAACCCGCCCGTCACCGGATATCCGCCCGAAAAACCGGCGGCGATGTTCGATGCGCCAAGGGCAATCAATTCCTGATCGGGAACAATGCGCTGGCGGCGCTTGGCCGCCAATGTCTGGGCAACCGAAACCGATTCAACAAATCCGATCACGCTGATCAGCAATGCCGGCACCAAAAATTGCACGACAAGTTCCGGGTCAAAGGATGGGATCGACAGCCCGGGAAACCCGACCGGAACATCGCCAACAATCCGCACGCCCACCGCCGCCAGATCAAACTGCCAGACCAGCCATGTTGTGACGATCACCACCAGAACCGGCCCCGCCTTGGTCAAGAACGACGCCCAAACCCTGGCCATCCCCAACCGCACCAGAAGCGACCCCATCGACATCCGCACCCAAAACAGGAAAATCAGGCTGCCAATCCCGATCAAAACCGTCGAAAGGTTGCTGCCTGCAACGGATCGCACAATCGCAATCGCGGTCTGCACCGCATTTCCCGACGGGATCTGAAGGCCCAGAATATGGCGCACCTGCCCCAACGCGATCAGGATGCCCGATGCGGTAATGAAACCTGATATGACCGGATGGCTCAAAAAGCTGGCCAGAAATCCCAAACGGAAAATCCCCATCGCCAGCAACATCAAACCCGACATCACCGCCAATGTCACCGCCGCCATTAGGGCATTAACGCCCTCGGGCAATTGTGCCGCCCCAATGGTCGATGCCGTCATCAATGAAATGACCGCAACCGGCCCGACGGCCAGGGCACGGGACGTGCCAAACACCGCATAGGCAATCAATGGCAGGATAGAAGCATAAAGCCCGACTTCGGGCGGCAATCCCGCCAGCATCGCATAAGCCAGACTTTGCGGGATCAACATTACCGTCACGATCACCGCCGCCGTCATATCGTTGGCGGCGTCGTGTCGGTTATAGGTCCGTCCCCAGTCAAGGATCGGAAAATAACGGTGCAACCGTTTCACATTCGGCACTCCGGGCCATCAAGGCCACAAATCACGTCGGCCCGTTTCCGCCAATGGCCGCACCGCTGAATTATCAGCTCCGTGCGGCAATCCGCGGTGCCAGACCAGACATGTCATACCCCGCATCCGCAGCCGTTTTGACAATATCCTCGACCGGCATCTTCCCGGCATTGGCAAGCGACCACAAAATCGCGCAACGCGTTCCGGTCCGGCAATAGGCAAAGACCGGTTTGGGGGCTTCGTTCAACGCCTTGGCAAAGGCATCGGCATCGCCATCCTGCACATTGCCACTCATCACGGGTTGAAACACCGCCGTAAGGCCAAGTTCCTCGGCCCGCGCCTTGACCGCACTAAACGGTGGCTGGCCGGGATCTTCATTGTCCGGCCGGTTGCAAATGATCGTCTTGAAACCGGCTTGGGCAATGTGATCCAGTGCCTCAATCGGCATCTGGGGCGATACGGTAAGATCGTCATTCAGGCGTTTCATCGTCCTTGCATCCATTCTTTCGCGTCGGAATCGTCCCGCCTTTGCCCTCAAAGGCTGTTAAGCGGGATCTTGAGATAACGGATGCCATTATCTTCGGCTGGTGGCAACTCCCCAGCGCGCATATTTACCTGAACCGATGGCAGGATCAGGCGCGGCATATCCAATGTCGCGTCCTTGGCCTTGCGCATTTTGGTGAATTGATCCTCGCTGATACCTTCGCGAACATGGACATTATGGGCGCGTTCTTCGGCCACCGTGGTTTCCCAGATATAAATATCGCGCCCCGGTGCCTTGTAATCATGGCAAAGAAACACCCGTGTTTCTCCCGGAAGGGCCAGAATCTTTTGCACCGACCGATAAAGTGTCGCCGCATCCCCACCCGGAAAATCACATCTTGCGGTGCCAAAATCGGGCATGAACAACGTATCGCCGACAAAAACGCTATCACCAATCACATAGGACATGCAGGCGGGTGTATGCCCTGGCGTATGCAGCGCACGCGCCGAAAGCCCGCCGATTTCAAACGTTTCCTCATCCTCGAACAGATGGTCGAACTGACTGCCGTCGCGCTGGAATTCCGTTCCGGCGTTAAACACCTTGCCAAATGTTTCCTGCACCACACTGATCTTTGATCCGATGCCCATGCGCCCGCCCAGTTTGTCCTTCAAATACGGGGCCGCCGACAGATGATCGGCATGGACATGGGTTTCAAGTATCCATTGCACCGTAAGCCCTTCCTCGCGGACAAAGGCAACAATCGCATCGGCGGAAACGGTATTGGTCCGGCCACTTGCCGGGTCATAATCCAGGACCGAGTCAATAATCGCGCAACAACTGCTTTGCGGATCGCGCACCACATAGCTGATCGTAAAGGTCGCCTCGTCAAAAAATGCCTTCACCACCGGCATTTTCGATTTGTCCGCCCGAAGCGACGGTTTGCCTGATCCGATACTCATGCCACTCCTCCGGTATTGTCGGACGCCGATAATGCTAGTTCGTGGATGTCTGACAGGTGCAAATACCCAAAATGCGATACAGCAGGCAGAATCGCATAACCCCGGTCAACAGGATGACCGCGCCCACAATCATCGCAAGCCAGCCAAAACCGCCAAGGGTGGCAAACGGACCGGCCTCGGTCGCAAGAACGAACGGCAATACAATCAGGACAAGACCAAGGATGATCCGTACCACACGATCAAATGTTCCAACATTGGCTTTCATCGCGAAACTCCGCTTTTTAAATGGATGAATAATCTCTGGCTGAGAGGTTATAATTAAACATTATAATAATCAAATGTAATTTTATCATTTTTTTGTGTTAAAAATGATCCATCGCAATGCAATGCACAAAACCGCCCGGTTGCGGTCCTTTCCCGCGCGTGCTAAGCCCCTCTCGAATCAAAATTTCTGGGGATGGTTCATGACCGACAACGTTGCATCACAACCCGAAAATGCCTCAACACCTGATTGGCCTGTCTGGCAGGCACAAAATCCGGCGGGCACATTTTCCCAGTGGCTCAAGGCGTGTGTTGCCGATGATTGGCACAAGGTCACCCACCATCCCTTTACCGATGCCTGGGGCAAGGCCGCGGTTCCCGACCGCAATCTCAAAAACTATCTGATTCAGGACCACCGTTTTATCGACCGGTTTGTTGCCCTTCTGGCCGGTGCCGTATCACGTGCGCCAACGCTGCCGGACCGGATTCCGGCCTGCCAGTTTCTCGCCCTTCTGACCGGACCGGAAAACACCTATTTCGAACGATCACTTGATGCGCTGGGCGTCACCGAACAGGAACGCCGCGAAATGCCGGATTGGGACGTCACGAGCGCCTTCAAGGATCTGATGCGCACCGCCATGGAAAGCAACGACTACGCCAGCATGCTGGCGGTTCTGGCCGTGGCCGAAGGCACCTATCTTGGCTGGGCGGATCGGGTTCACAATGAAATCGAAAGCCACCCCACAGAATTCTGGTACGCCGAATGGCTTGATCTGCATATCGGGACCTATTTCGAAAGTGTCGTCGCCTTCCTCAATGATCAGCTCGATAAAACCGGACCGACACTCGATGACACGGCCCGTGCAAACTGTCTTTCCTGTTTTCGCAAGGCAACCGAACTTGAAGTCCGGTTCTTTGACGCTGCATGGGGTTCACAAACGTGATCACCATCCGCCCGTATCGCGCAACCGATGCATCGGTGCTGACCGAAATTTACACCCGTTCCGTCACGGAACTGGGATCACGTGCCTACAACCCTGATCAGGTCGGCATCTGGGCGTCTCTTGCCCCAACCGCAGAACGGTTTGCCGAACTGATGGATGATGGTCGGCTGCGCCTGATTGCGGTGGATGCAAACGACCGGGCCGTCGCCTTTTGCGATCTCGAAGCCGACGGGCATCTCCATTTTCTGTATGCCCTGCCCGAACTTGCCGGTACCGGTGCGGTCAGGATACTTTATGACGCCCTTGAAAAAGCGGCACGTGACCGCAACATCGCAAAGCTCTATTCCGAAGCCAGCGAACTCGCCAAGGGCTTCCTGTTAAAACAGGGCTTTCACGTGGTTGAACGCCGCGATTTTGAAGTCGCCGGGGTCCCGATCCATAACTACGCCGTTGAAAAACGCCTGCGTCCTGTGACCTGATGGCGGGCAAAATCAAAAGGCGGTCATTTCCCGACCGCCTTTTCATGTCAACTGTCCTTGATCGCCCGACGGGCGGTTGTCACCACCCGCTCGACAAAGGCATCGGCCTGCCCGATATAATGCGCCGGATCGCGCAGCTTGGCCCAGTCGATCCCGACATCGGTAAGTTTTGGCAATTCATCAAACAGATTGCTTTGATTGGCGGCAGACCGCGAAAGCGCATCCTTGACCAGCTTGTCCGCCCCGTCACGCCCAAGATGCTCGGCAAGGGCAAAGGTCGCGGCCTCCGCCAGCATCGCACCGCGTGACAGTTCAAGATTGGCCGCCATCCGGTCAGCATTGATCTTAAGGGTCGGCACCATATCAACCGCCTGCGCCAAGCCCGCCGCCGTCGCCATGACCATCTGCGGCAATGTCAGCCATTCCAGCAACCAGCTTGCCCCGGATCGTTCATGTTCATGTATCTGGCTTTGCGCAAATGTGCCAAGCTGCCCGGCATTGAACCGCGCCAATGTGATCAGCATTTCCGCCTGCACCGGATTGGATTTATGCGGCATGGTCGATGATCCGCCGCCCTTGCCCGGCTGGACTTCAGCAATTTCGGATTGCGCCAGCAAAACAAGGTCCTGCCCCATCTTGCCAAGCGCACCGCTCAGCGCGGTTAACTGTGCGGCAAAATCGACCAGAACATCGCGCTGGCTGTGCCACGGCATATCGGTTGGGGGCAGTTCAAGTTCATCGGCCAGATTGCGTTCAACCTCAATCGCCTTGTCCCCGATGGATGCCAGCGTCCCTGCCGCCCCGCCAAAGCTTAACCGGAACAGATCGGCACATAATGTATCAATCCGCTGATCAATCCGCACCAATGGTGCCAGCCATCCGGCGGCCTTAAGCCCGAATGTGGTCGGCACGGCCTGTTGTGAACGGGTCCGCCCGATCATGACCGTTGCCCGGTGGGTTTCGGCCTGTGCAATCAATGCCTTGATCAGCTTGCGCGTCCGGCGGCGGATAATCCCCACCGCATCGCGAAGCCGCAACACAAGCCCGGTATCAACCACATCCTGACTGGTTGCACCAAAATGGACAAACCGTGCATCATCCCCGCCGACCTCGGCCTTAAGCGCCTTGACCAATGCCGGCACCGGCACACCGGCACTTGCCGTACCCGCCGCCAATGTCGCGGGATCGGGGCGAAATTCGCGGCACACATCGGCAATACGGTTCGCACTTGTTTCCGGGATCACGCCTGCGCGTGCTTCGGCCGATGCCAATGCCGCCTCGAACAGCACCATTGATGCGATCTGCGCATCGTCGGTAAACAGGGCGGCAATTTCCGCATCGGCAAACAGATTGCCAAGCATCGCGGAATCAAAGGGCGAAATCGTCATCTGGTTTGGTCCACCGTTTAAACAGGTGTTATTTCAGGTCCTTAGTGTCGCGCTGCCATGGCGTTCGGTCAACAACACAAAAAGAAGCCCCTGCCCGTTCTTCCAACGGCACAGGGGCCATTTTGAAATCAACCGATAATCAGACCGCTTCAAGCACAATGGCAATGCCCTGCCCGACGCCAATGCACATCGTCGCCAGCGCATATTTGCCGCCACTACGTTTCAACTGCATCGCAGCCGTCCCGGTGATACGTGCGCCCGACATGCCAAGCGGATGACCAAGCGCAATCGCCCCGCCATTCGGGTTCACACGCGCATCGTCATCGGCAATGCCAAGATCGCGCAATGTCGCAAGCCCCTGCGATGCAAAGGCCTCGTTCAGTTCAATCACGTCAAGCTGATCGGAGGTAAGACCAAGACGCGCCAGAAGCTTCTTGCTGGCCGGTGCCGGGCCAAAGCCCATGATGCGTGGCGCAACACCCGCCGTCGCACCTCCAACCACCTTGGCAATCGGTTTCAGGCCGTATTTCTTGACCGCCGCTTCCGATGCAATGATCAATGCCGCCGCGCCGTCATTAACCCCCGATGCGTTGCCTGCCGTTACCGAACCACCTTCGCGGAACGGGGTTGGCAATTTACCCAGCTTTTCAACTGTCGTGCCCGGACGCGGATGTTCATCCTTGTCAACGATGATCGGGTCGGCCTTGCGCTGCGGAATGGTGACCGGCGTGATTTCCGCGGCCAGATTGCCGTTTTCCTGTGCCGCCACCGCCTTGTCCTGCGACCGGACGGCAAAGGCATCCTGATCGGCACGGCTGATCTTGAAATCCTCGGCGACGTTTTCACCGGTTTCGGGCATGGAATCAACGCCATACTGCTTTTTCATCACCGGATTGATGAAACGCCAGCCAATCGTGGTGTCATGGATTTCCGCATTGCGCGAAAAGGCCGTTTCGGCCTTTGGCATCACGAACGGCGCACGCGACATGCTTTCGACACCGCCCGCAATCATCAGATCGGCTTCACCCGATTTGATCGCGCGTGCGGCCATGATGATCGCGTCCATGCCCGACCCGCACAGACGGTTGACCGTCGTGCCAGTCACAGTTTCCGGCAATCCGGCCAAAAGCGACGACATGCGCGCCACGTTGCGATTGTCTTCCCCGGCCTGATTGGCACATCCGAAAATCACGTCATCGACATCGCCGAAATCAACATTCGGATTGCGTTCGATCAGTGCCTTTAGCGGAATGGCACCAAGGTCGTCCGCACGGACCGATGAAAGACTGCCGCCAAAACGGCCAATCGGGGTACGGATAAAATCGCAGATATAAGCATCAGCCATATGTGGGGTCCTTACTGCTGGCCTTCATGGGCCTTGGCGGTGCGGGCATGCAGGTCACGCAGGACCTGAAGCTCGTGCGCGTCGGGCACCGGAGTTTCGGCGACTTCATCTGCAAATTCAACAGTCCAGCCAGTGTTTTCGATAATATCTTCGCGCGTCACGCCCGGATGGATCGATGTCACGATGAAATACTTGCCAACCGGATGCGGTTCCATGATGCAAAGATCGGTAATCAGCCGCGATGGCCCTTTGGTATCAACACCATAGGACGCGCGGTCATCCCCGCCCTTGCCATGACCAAGCGAAGTCACGAAATCGATCTTTTCAACAAAGCCACGCTTGCTTTGTTTCATCACCAGAAACACCTCGCCACAGCTCGTCGCGATTTCCGGCGCGCCGCCACCGCCCGGCAGGCGGACTTTGGGATCGTCATAATCGCCAATCACGGTGGTATTGATGTTGCCATATTTATCAAGCTGTGCCGCGCCAAGGAAGCCGACGGAAATCTTGCCGCCCTGCAACCAGTAACGGAACATTTCCGGCACCGGCACGGTATTGACCGCCGTTTCACAAAGCTCGCCATCCCCGATGGATAACGGCAATACGTCTGGCTTCGTACCAATCGTGCCGCTTTCATAAATCAGGGTCAGCTCCGGCGCATGCGTCAACCGTGCAAGGTTGCACGCCGCCGACGGCATGCCGATCCCGACAAAGCAAACATCGTCATTCTTGAGTGCGCGCGAGGCAGAAACCGTCATCATTTCGGTAGGGGTATAGTCAACCATGATCTTTCCTCCGCTTACCCTTTGTTCGCTGCGCGCTTGGCGGCGAAATCTTCGGGGCCGCCCTTCATGACATGCTCGTCGATCCACGCGGTGAAACTGTCACGATCATTGGCGATCTTGTCCCACGCCTTGTAAAACGCGTTGTCGCGCTTGTAATAGCCTTGGGCATAAGACGGATGCGCACCACCCGGCACCTCGACAATCGCGGTCACCGCCCAGTTCGGCAGCATCACGGCGTTGTAGGGAACATCGTCAAAATTATCGACGATCTCCTCGACCGTGATGATCGACTTTTTCGCCGCCAGAACGGCTTCTTTCTGAACACCGACAATGCCTTCAAACAGGACATCGCCCTTTTTATTGACTTTCTGGGCATGGACCACGGCAACATCCGGGCGAATGGCCGGAACAGCGGCCAGGCTTTCACCAGTGAACGGGCATTCGATGAATTTGATATTCTTGTTCACGCGCGGCAATTCCGCCCCACGATATCCCTTGAACACCGCACAGGGCAGCCCCGCCGCCCCCGCGTCATAGGCATTGGCCATTGCCGCGTGGCTGTGTTCCTCGATCTCAAGCTTGTGCGGCCAGCCTTCCTGAACCGCATCGCGCAACCGGTGCAAAGACCCGACACCGGGGTTCCCGCCCCACGAAAACACCAGTTTCTTTGCACAACCGGCCCCTATCAGCTGATCATATATCATGTCGGGCGTCATCCGGATCAGGGTAAGGTTCTTGATCCCCTGCCGAATGACCTCGTGCCCGGCGGCATGCGGGATCAGATGCGTGAAACCTTCCATCGAGACGGTATCGCCATCCTTGATGCAGGATGCGACAGCCTCTTTAAGCGACATGAAACGTGCAACCACGGTAAAACTCCTGTGGTAACCAGAACAAGAAAACGCGGCATATCTCAGCCGGATGCGTTGGAATGATTTGGATGGCTGCGCCTACCGGCTTTCCCCAAAGCAGCGAACACAGCCATCCGAACCGAAGCGACCTACACGTCGAAGAACACGGTTTCCGCGTCCCCCTGCATGTGAATGTCGATCCGGTATTCAACCCCGGTACGGGTTTCGACACGCTTGGCAATCAGCGTATCGCGGCGATCAGCGGGAACTGATTGCAGGATGTCATCCTTGGCATTCAATGCCGCCTCGTCATCGAAATAGAAACGGGTAAAGGCATGAACCAGCATGCCGCGCATGAACACGATGACATTGACAAACGGGGCCGTACCGTCGGCAACAACACCCGGTTTGACCGTGTCAAAGTAAAAGCGGTTCTGCGCATCCGTGCCGGTGCCACAACGGCCAAGCCCACGGAAACCCGATGATGCAACATCAACCGGATTTTCGGCGTAGGCGCCGTTGGCATCGGCCTGCCAGATTTCGATCATCGCGTCATTGACGACATCGCCGTTGCCATCAAGAACACGACCAGTGATGCGGATATGTTCGCCTTCCGCGTCCGGTCCGGCGATGGTCGTGTCGACAATGTCGGTAAAGTCGTATGCATATTGCCCGGCGGTCAGGCCATAGGCGAAATACGGACCAACCGTCTGCGAGGGGGTTTCACCATATGCCATGACTTAATTCTCCATCGGGGTGGCATTGCGTCCGCGCAGGACGATGTCAAACTGATAACCAAGGGCAAAGCCTTCCTCGGTCTTCTCGATCGAGAATTTCGCAATCAGGCGTTCGCGTGCCGCGGCGTCCTCGGTACCCAGGAAAATCGGATCAAGGTCCAGCAACGGATCGCCCGGAAAATACATCTGGGTCACAAGGCGCGTGGCAAAACCCGGCCCGAACAGCGACAGATGAATATGGTTCGGACGCCATGCATTGAAATGGTTGCCCCACGGATAGGCCCCCGGCTTGATCGTATAGAAAACATAATTGCCGTTGGCATCGGTCATGCACCGGCCCGACCCGCGGAAATTCGGGTCAAGCGGCGCGTCATGCTGATCCACCTTATGCACATAACGCCCCGCCGCATTGGCCTGCCAGACCTCGACAAGAATGTCGGGCTGCGGGCGACCATCGGTATCCATGACCTTGCCATGCACCACAATGCGTTCGCCCAGCGGTTCGCCATTGGTGATGCCGTTTTTCGTCAGATCGAAATCAAGCTTGCGAACTGATGCCGGGGCAAAACGCGGGCCGGTGCCCTCGGTCAGACCGGATTTGATGGCAAGCGGGGCGCGCGTCGGACCGCGCAGAATGGTGGATTTGTAACCGGGTACGATAAAGGGAGCGTGGGAACCCCAATCACGCGGTTTGAATGTGGACATGGCGTTACTCTCCCTTGGCGGCCGCATTATCAATTTCGGCATAGGTTTGTTTGGCAATGCGGAACGCCGTATTGGCGGTGGGAACACCGGCATAGACCGCAACATGCATCAGAACTTCACGGATATCTTCACGCGTGGCACCGGTATTAAGCGTCGCCCGGATATGCATCGCCAATTCTTCTTCATGGCCAAGCCCGGCCAGAAGCGCGATGGTCACGATGCTGCGTTCGCGCTTGGTAAACGTATCGCTGGTCCACACACCATTCCAGACATTCTCGGTGATGTAACGCTGAAAACCGGCATCGATTTCCGTGACATTCGCCGATGCACGATCCACATGGGCATCGCCCAGAACAGAACGGCGGGTTTTCATACCGACTTCATACCGGTTCTCAGACAAGGTTCTTCTCCTTGATAAATCGGTCGATCAACCGGGAAAGCAATTCCGGGGTTTCAAGGCACGGCAAATGCCCGACCCCGTTTATAAGTTCGAATTGGGCACCGGGGATCATCCCGGCCATCTCGCGCACCACATCGGGCGGTGTTGCCAGATCATCCGATCCGCAAACACAAAGGACCGGCACCGAAATCCGGGTCGCCGCATCGCGCAGATCACCATCACGAAGGGCAACGCACGTTCCGACATACCCCTCCACCGTGGTCCGCACCAGCATGTCGCGATACATCGCGGTTTCAACCGGACGGTCACCGCGATATGTCGGCGACAACCACCGTTCGATGATCGCATCGCCAAGAACCTCGATACCGCCTTCCCGGATGGCATTGATGCGCGTGTTCCAGCCATCCGCATCGCCAAGTTTCGGCGCAGTATCGCACAGGATCAGGCCGCGAACACGCTCCGGCACCAGTTCGGTGACCTTCTGCGCAATCAGTCCACCGACCGACAAACCGCAAATAATGACGTCTTTGACGCCGAGATAATCCAGAAGCCCGATCAGGTCATTGGCATGCAGGTCGATATCGTAATCCGCCCCGCCAATGCCCGATAAACCATGCCCGCGCTTGTCATAGGTTATGACGTTGAACCGGTCGGCAAAGGCCGGGGCAACATCGTTCCAGATACGCAGATCGGTACCCAGCGAATTTGAAAACACCAAAGCCGGGCCATCTTTCGGGCCGGTCTGGCAATAATGGATATGTGTCCCGTTGATCGGGGCGACTTGTAAACTCATGTCATTTCCACCCTGACTTGTTACGCCCAATCTGGCAGGCGACTTTGGTTATGTAAAATGAGGATTTGCGTTAAATGCATAACTATACAATTATATAAAACAGGAATATTTGATTTCTGGAATGGTAACCATGCTTGATCAACGCATTAAATTCCGCCATCTGACCTGCTTTCTGGAGGTCGCCCGCCAGCGCAGCGTCGTCAAGGCCGCCGACACATTATCGATCACCCAGCCAGCCGTTTCCAAAACCATCCGCGAACTTGAAGAACATCTTGATGCCCGCCTGTTTGACCGGTCCAAACGCGGCGTCACCCTGACCGATTTCGGCAAAGTGTTCCTGCGTTATGCCGGGGCCAGCGTCACCGCCCTGCGTCAGGGTGTCGACAGCATCAGTCAGGTGCGCATGCAGGGCGGGCTTTCGATCAATCTTGGTGTATTGCCAACCGTCGCCGCCAGCGTCATGCCAAACGCCATCCGCCGGTTCAAGGCACTCAGCCCCGATACAACGGTCAAGGTCGTCGCCGGACCAAACGTCATGCTGATGGGGCAATTGCGCGTCGGCGAACTTGATCTGGTGGTCGGTCGTCTGGCCGAACCCGATCAGATGTCGGGCCTGTCCTTCATACATCTATATTCCGAACATATCTCGCTGGTTGCGCGGCCCGGTCATCCATTGCTGGCCGATAAAAACCCGGACATTACGCGCATTCGCGAATTTACCGTTCTGGTGCCGCCCAAACAGGCGATCATTCACTCGACTGTCGACAAAATGCTGATTGCGCATGGCATCGGTGCCCTGCCCGACCGGATCGAAACCGTTTCGACATCCTTTGGCCGCGCCTTTACCCGCGAAACCGATGCAATCTGGATCATTTCAAACGGGGCTGTGGCATCCGACATTGCCGAAGGCCACCTTGTCGAATTGCCGATTGATACCAGCGATACCTTTGGCCCGGTGGGCCTGACCACCCGCATCGACAGCCCGATTTCCCCCCCGGTCGAAATCCTGATCAATGCGGTCCGCGAAGAAGCCGCCCGGCATCATGCAACCCATGCCCGCCACGATACATAATCATATGGTTATGAAAACAAGCGCCAATATCATTATACATAACCATGCGACGACCATTAGATTGATTACAAATTGGCATGGCAGCTGTGCATAAACGGCAAACATGCGAACAAAAAGAATAACAAAAACAACAAGAAAAAAACTTCAGGAAAACTTTGCAGATAAAAAACGCATCATGGCTGAGACGTTTGATGGCGTTTGGCAACGCCACGGGACGTTCAAAGGAGGAAAGAATGAAACACATCACGAAACTGCTGACAGGTGCCGCCGTTGCGACCATGGTGTCGTTTGGCGCCCACGCACAGGAAGTCACCCTGACGATCCAGCACTTTCTGGGCCCGAAAGCACCGGCACAGGCCCAGATGATCGAACCGTGGGCCAAAAAGATCGAAGACGAATCAAACGGTCGCATCAAGTTTGAAATTTTCCCGTCCATGTCGCTGGGTGGTAACCCGCCGGAACTGTATCGTCAGGTCCGTGATGGTGTCGCCGATATCGTCTGGACCCTGCCGGGTTACACCCCGGGCGTCTTCCCGCATACCGAAGTTTTCGAACTTCCGGGTGTTCATCTGGGCGATGCACGCGCGACCAACCTCGCGATCTGGGACCTGATGGAAGACATGGCACCGGACCTTAAAGACATCCATCCGCTCGCCGTTCACGTCCATGCCGGTCAGGCCATCCACCTGACCCAGAAAGAAGTCCGCACCGTTGCCGATGTCAAAGGCCTCAAACTGCGTACACCGACCCGTACCGGTTCCTGGGTGATTGAATCCTGGGGTGCGGAACCGGTTGGCATGCCGGTCCCGGCCCTGCCGCAGGCCATGTCGCTTGGCGTGGTTGACGGCGGCCTGGTTCCGTTCGAAGTCGTTCCGCCGCTGAAACTGGCTGAACTGGTTTCCTATTCCGTCGAAGGCCAGGGCGTTAATTCGCGCTTTGGCACCTCGGTCTTCCTGTTCGCCATGAACAAGGACCGTTACGAAAGCCTGCCCGACGATCTGAAAGAAATCATCGACCGGAACTCCGGCCGCGATTTTGCCGCCCATATCGGTGACGTTTTCAACAATGTCGAAGAAGTCGGCAAGAAAATGATCAACGATGGCAAGGGTCAGGTTGTTCAACTGACGCCCGAAGAAAAAGCAACCTTTGACGATGCATCCGCATCGGTTGTTGATCGCTGGATCGAAGAAGCCAAATCGAACGGCATCGACGGTGCTGCATTGGTCGAAAAGGCCAAGGCTGCCGTTCTCGCCCATACCGAGCAGTAATCTTTCCAGATTACTGGCAAATCTGACAGGGTTACGTATCATCACGTTACGTAACCCCGTTTTCCCGCAAGATTGCCCGCGAGAATGAATGACAGATGAAACACGTGCTTAACAAGGCCGCATCATGGCTTGCCGTGGCGGGTGGTTTTTTGGCCCTGCTGATCGCGGTGGTAACCATCGTCAACGTTACCGCATTCGGCCTGGACAAACTCGCGCGCCTGTTTGGTGCGAATTTCCCGGCAATTATCGGCTACGAGGATTTCGTCAGCATGGTTGTCAGTTCGGCGGCCCTGATGTTCTTCCCCTATTGCCAGACCCGTTACGGCCATGTCGCCGTCGACGTGTTTATCAAAATGTTTCCCAACTGGTTCGCGCGCGGTGTTGATATCGTATCGGGCATCCTGATGACGCTGCTGGCCCTGTTCCTTGGCTATATGATGATCAACGGCCTGATCGAAGTCCGCAGCGACAATACCCTGTCGGCAATTCTGGGTTGGCCGATCTGGCCGTTCTATGTGCCGGGCATCGTATCGATGTTCCTGTGGGCGCTGATTGCCGCAAGCCAGATTTTCGAAAGCGAGGCCACGGCCAATGTCTGAACGCGAATTAATCGGCCTTGGCGGTCTTGTACTGCTGTTCTTTATTCTCGCACTGCGCGTTCCGGTCGGGCTTGCCATGATCGGGATCGGGATCGGCGGCAACTATGTGCTTAGCCTGTTCTTCCCCTTCCTGCGCTTTGAACCCTATCTGCAACAGTTCAAATCCCTGTTTTACGGGATTGTCTCGAACTATGAACTCTCGGTCGTGCCGTTATTCGTCCTGATGGGCTATCTCGCCAGTCAGGCCAATCTGTCACGCGATCTGTTTCAGGGCGTCAATGCCATTCTGGGCCGGTTCCGGGGTGGCGTTGCCATGGCCGCCATCGGGGCCTGCGCCGGGTTTGGTGCGGTTTGCGGATCATCGCTTGCCACCGCATCAACCATGGGCAAGGTCGCCCTGCCCGAATTGCGCCGCCTTAATTATTCGCCGCGCCTTGCCACCGGTACGCTGGCGGCGGGCGGAACGCTCGGCATCCTGATCCCGCCGTCTGTCGCACTGGTGATTTACGCCGTCACGGTCGAGGCATCGATCATCCAGATGTTCCAGGCGGCCATCATCCCCGGTTTGCTGGCGGTGGTGTTCTTTATGGCGGTAATTGCCATTCAGGTCCGCCTGAATCCAAGCCTCGCCCCGATCCCCGAACCGATGGCACCGGCAGAACGTCGCGAAGCATTGCTGCGCCTGATCCCGGTGATGGTGATTTTCGGATCAATCATTCTGGGCCTTGGGGCCGGTCTGTTCACCCCGACCCCGGCGGCCGGTGTCGGCGTGTTTGCCATTCTGGTTTATGGCGCTTACATGCGCCTGCGTGGCAAGGGCGGCCTGACATTTTCCGGTCTCAAACAGTCGCTGCGCGATACGGCTGTCACCACCTCGATGATCTTTTTCATCCTGCTGGGGGCCGAAATCCTGAAAGGTTTCTTCAGCCGTGCCAACCTTCCGGCCTATATGGCCGAGGCCGCCGCGACCAGCGGCCTTGATCCCTGGCTGATCATGGTTCTGATGCTGCTCGCCCTGATCGTTCTGGGCTGCTTCATGGAAAGCCTGTCGATGATTGTTGTGATCATCCCGTTCTTCTGGCCGGCCCTGGTCGATATCAATGGTGGTGACTGGGCAACGGCGGCAACGGCGGCCTATGGCATGGGGGCCGAAGACCTTAAAATCTGGTTTGGTATTCTCGCCCTGATTGTCGTGGAGCTTGGATTGATAACGCCACCGGTGGGATTGAATGTGTTCATCATCAACGCCCTTGCCGATGGCGTCCCCATGAGCCAGACCTTCCGCGGCGTCATGCCCTTCTTTGCCGCCGAGATCGTCCGCATCATGTTGCTGATCTTTGTCCCGGTGCTGACATTGTTTGTGCCAACATTCCTCGGCGGTTAGCAACGCGCATCATAAGCTTGCGAAAAGCCCGCCCGCTGTGGCGGGCTTTTCTTTTGGTCAAACCCGAAAACCGCTAGACTGTCCGAACGCAAACAGCAAAACATGATCATGGTCGCAACCCGAAACAGCATTCCGGTCTATAAACTTTACGGTGAAACCGGCGATACCTTCCCCGGAACCGCCGAACAGATTGCCATTTCCGAACCGGAATTCTTTCATCTCGAAAGCATCCCGTCGCGATCCAAACTGCATGACCTGCACATTCAGCCGCACCGTCATGCCAATCTGTTTCAGCTGCTTTACATCACCCACGGCCACGCCGGGATCGAATTTGACGACCGGCAATTCACCATGCAGGTCGGCCATCTGCTGACCCTGCCGCCCGGCACCGTTCACGGCTTCCGTTTCAGCCCCGATATCGACGGCTGGGTCATTTCACTGACCGACTATCATTTGCAGGAAATTCTGGCCCCTGCCCCGAAATTGCTTGCACGCCTTGACCGACCACTTTGCGTTGATGCATCGGCAACCGCCGATCAGCCAAGCCCGACCGATTTCCTGATCCGTCAACTGGTCGCGGAATATTACGGACATAATACCGGGCGGTTATATGCGCTGCGTAACATATTGGGATTGCTGTTGCTCGGCATCGGCCGCGATGCGCCCTCGGGTGATCCGGCACGGCTTAGCCGCAAGGAACAGAAAACCGCCAAGTTCCGCAAATTCCAATCCCTGATCGAAACCTTCTACAAACAGCACAAACCGCTGGAATTCTACGCGCGCGAAATCGGCATCACCACGACACAGCTCAACCGCATAGCCAAGGACATCTATGGCATGACCGCCATCGAAGTCCTCCATCACCGCCTGATCCTCGAAGCCAAACGCACCCTGATCTATACCGACATCGCGGTTCAGCAGATCGCCGATGAACTGGGCTTTCGCGATGCCGGCTATTTCTCGCGCTTTTTCGCCAAAAAGGCCGCGATGTCACCGGTCCAGTTCCGGCAGGATCACCGGTAACATTCGGCCAAATCCGGGACCGGTCAAAGCCAGCCACCCGTCCCGCTCAGATGCTTGGGCAAATCACCAAGCGGCACATTGGTCAGATCCTTGACGATTTCCCCGTCAAGCGCCTCGGCCAGCGGTTTGGGCATTTTGGTGCGGACCTCGCCCATCACCTTGGGCGGCGCAATCACGATCAGATTGTCAAACCTGCCCTGCTTGCACTCGTCGGCAAGATATCTGACGACATCATCGACGAATTCCTTCTGGGCATGTTCATGCGGATCGGATGCCGGGGGCATGGCGTGGCGTTGCTGATTACCTGCCGGATTGGCAAAACCGCGTCCCGGTTTGTCGCTGGCGATTTCCTGACTGGATCGGTTATCGGCCTGCATTTCCTCGACCGTTTCCAGATGACGGCCTTCGGCATCGCGCGTAACCGCAATCACATGCGCCTTGCCACCGTCGGCGACGAGAATCCACTGGTTCTTATGCATTTCAACCTGCCTTTTTGTTGGGACTGTCCCCGGAACGTTACGGGGACAGCTTTGGTTCCAAATCAAGGCAGATCAAACAGTCCGAAATCGATTATCGCCAGCCCAGCAACCAGCGATCCAGCCGCCCAAGCAACCACGAAACGCACAAGCCCAAAAGTGACAGAACCACCACACCGGCAATAAGCTGATCGGTCTGATAGAGGTTCCCGGCTGCCAGAATAAGCGCCCCGATGCCGTATTGCGCGCCGATCATTTCGGCCGCGATCAGAAGGATGATCGCGATCGAGGATGAAATACGAAACCCTGACAGGATGGTCGGCAACGCACCGGGCAGGATGATCTTGCGGATCACCGACCACATCGGCAGATCAAAGCTCTGCCCCATGCGGATCAGGTTGCGCTGCACATTGTCCACCCCGCCAAAGGTATTGATCACGGTCGGGAAAAACACGCCAAAGGCAATGGTGGCAAATTTCGATGGTTCACCAATGCCAAACCAGATGATGAAAAGCGGCAAAAGGGCGATTTTCGGGATCGGGAAAAGGGCCGATACAAACGCCACACCGGGCGACCGCGCCCAGCTGAACATCCCCACCAGAAAACCAACAAAAAGCCCGGCCACCGTCCCCATGATCCAACCGCCAACAAGCCGCTGCAACGATGCGCCAAGATGCAGCCAAAGATCACCCGTGACAATCAACTGCCAAAGCGCCTTGGCGACTGCAACCGGGCTTGGCATCGCAAGTTCGCTGATCACACCCGTGCTTGATCCCAATTGCCAAAGCGCAATCACGGCAACGAAAAAGCCCCACGCCGCAACCGGATTGGCCTTCGGGTTAAAGCCCGTCGCGCGAAAACGCACATGGCTTGCCGGTGACGCCGCACTTTGGGGTTCTGCCCGGACTTCGCTGATATCATGCAACATTTTCAAGCTCCTTATCGGCCGCAATCGCCTCATCCCGGATCAGGTTCCAAAGGGCCTGCTCATGCGCGATCAGCTCCGGCATGCCTTCGCGACGCTCTGCTATCGGAATATCGATTGTGTGGATTTCCTTGATCGTGCCGGGGCGACGGCGCAATGCCACCACCCGGTTGGCCAGTCGCACGGCTTCGTTCAGGTTATGCGTCACATAAACCGCCGTCATGCCGGTCCGCGCAAATAACGCGGCAAATTCATCAAGCAGCAAAATCCGCGTCTGCGCGTCAAGGGCTGATAACGGCTCGTCCATCAGCAAAACCGCCGGGCGGACGGCAAGCGCACGTGCAATCCCGACCCGCTGCTTCATCCCGCCCGAAAGCTGCTTGGGATACGCATCGCGGAAATCCGATAAATTGGTCTGCGCCAGAACCTCGGCCACCCGCGCCTCAAGGTCCGCCTTGGATAATCCATGATCTTCAAGCACAAGGCTGATATTGCCCGCCACCGTCCGCCACGGCAAAAGCGCGAAATCCTGAAACACATAAGTCAGCGGGTTAAGGCACCCGTCCGGGGTGGCCTTATCGCAAATCAGAATCTCGCCGCGTGTCGGGGCCAGCAATCCGCCAATGATCGACAGCAATGTCGATTTGCCGCAGCCCGACGGCCCGATCAATGCCACGACCTCGCCCGGCTCGATCCCGAAATCGATATCGCGCAGCGCCTCGACCTGATCATATGAATGGCAAATACCCTTGATTTGCAGCCGCATGGCACAATCCGTTTATCTGAAATCTACAAATGAAACGACCGGGCCAGCCGACAACTCAACCGGCCCGGTCGGAAAATATCGCCTTACTCGGTCAAGGCCGGGATAAAGCTGGTATCGATGAATTTCGCCGGATCGGCATCGGCGGAAACAAAGCCGCGATCCTGATACCATTTGACCTGCGCCCTGACATCGGCAACGTCAAGTCTGGCTTCTTCGGTGATGAACATCGCGCCATTGCGGATTTTCGGATAGGCCTTGTCCGCCGGATCGTTGGCATAAACATATTTATGCACGATCTCCAAAATCTCCTGCGTGGTGTCGCTCTCCACAAGCTTGCCATCCGCATCCGTCGCCAGAAGGGCCGCACGGTAATCCGCCACACCCTTCTGATAGGCGCGCACGAATTTCTCGACCATCTCGCGGTTTTCTTCAACATTCTCGGTCGATGTAAACAGGCCACCGACCTGATAAGGCACGTAATCCTTCACCCAGCCGATAATGTGCGCCGCCCCCGCATTGGCCAGCGGCTTTGCGATATGCGGCACGATGATCATGCTATCGACCTGCCCGCTTTTAAGCGCGCCAATCATGTTGGGTACGGACTGCAACGGTTTAAGCGAAACACTTTCCGGGTCAAACCCGGCTTTCTCCGCCACATTACCGATCATGTAATGGAAACTCGACCCGACCTGCGACAGCGCAAAGCTATGACCGGGCAATTTATCAACCGATGTCAGTCCCGCATCAAACGCCGCATTGGACGCCAGAATGGCCGATCCGTCATAACCCGGATCTTCATGCAACTGCGCGCCAATAACCTTAAGCGCGCCCTTGGCCGCAAGGTTAAAGAACCCGCCCGTAAACGCCGTCACGCCAAAATCGGCATCGCCCGATGCAATCGCCACCGCCACCGGCTGGGCCGCCTGAAAGATCGAAATCTCGGCATCAAGGCCCTCGTCGGCAAGGTAACCCTTTTCCTTGGCAATAAATAACGGCGCGCTTGAAACAAACGCCAGTGCCGCAATATCGACCTTCTCGTTGGCTTGTGCGGCCTGTGCGCCAAACGCCACAAGGGCGCTCGCCCCCATCGCCAATGCCGCAACCGATCCACGCGCCAGCCGTGCCGCGCCCGCCATTCCCCTCATCGAAACCATGTTTCCTCCACAGGATCATTTTTTTGAATGCATTATAACCTTCGGAATTTTGTTAGCCGATTTATCGACAAATTGCCAATCTTTGCCGCATTTTTCCGCCAAAAGGGTCGATTTCACCCTTAATGCGCAAGTCACTCCGCCCCCTATTTCCGCCAAGGTCGAATTTGCGCGGGTCTCCCGCCATTGCCGTACCACGCTCTCCCATCTTTCTATCCCCCCTCTACCGTCACTCCCGCGAAAGCGGGAACCCATCGGGCCAAAACCTCCATCACCGAAATCGGAGAAACCCGGAACCGCTGACTGGATGCCCGCCTTCGCGGGCATGACGTGGATGGGTCAGGCCCCCGATACTTGCCTTGCACAAAACAACCGTCGCCCCGCCTCGCCTCGCTTCCTTTACCGTCGCCTCGCCCCTCTACCGTCACTCCCGCGAACGCGGGAGTCCATCTCACGGCAAGCGCCCGCATCCCGCAAATTGCCATCCCCCGCCAAACCGGCTAAAACCGCCTGACATAACCCTCGGCACAAAGGCCCCGCATGTCATCAAACCCGGACATCCCAACCCCAGAACCAAACGGCAAAACCGCGATGATCATCGGCGCGGGTCCGGCGGGGCTGATGGCCGCCGAACGGCTGGCCGGGTCCGGTCATGCCGTCACGATCTATGAAGGCATGCCAAGTGCGGGGCGCAAATTCCTGATGGCCGGGAAATCGGGGCTTAACATCACCCATGCCGAAGACCTCGAAACGTTTTTGTCGCGCTATGGCACCTCGCGCGCACGGCTCGAACCGCACTTACGCAAATTCGGCCCAACCGAAATCCGCGACTGGTGTGCCGGGCTTGGCATCGAAACCTTTGTCGGCTCCTCTGGCCGCGTTTTTCCGACCGCGATGAAGGCAAGCCCGCTTTTGCGCGCCTGGCTTAGGCGTCTGGATGGTTTGGGCTGCAAAATCCATTACCGCCATTACTGGACCGGCTGGGATGAAAACGGAAATGCCGTTTTCAAAACCCCGGACGGCGAAGTGACCGCCACGGCTGACATCACCGTTCTGGCATTGGGCGGCGGAAGCTGGAAACGGCTGGGACCTGATGGCAAATGGATGGAAATCCTTAAATTCGCCGGGATCAGATGCAATCCATTCAAACCGGCCAATTGCGGCTTTGACGTCGCCTGGACCGACCATCTGATCGATAAATGCGCAGGGTCGCCTGTCAAGGCCGTGACGCTGACGGTTAAAACCAAATCCGGCCCGCAAACCGTGCGCGGCGAATTTGTGATTTCCAAAACCGGGATCGAAGGCAGTGCCGTCTATGCCATCTCGGCAGCCCTTCGCGATCAATGGCTTGAAACCGGCGATGCTACCGTGACGCTGGACCTAACACCCGACCGCGGCCTGGTCGATGTCACCACGCGCTTAAACAAACCACGCGGCAAAAACTCGCTTGGCAACCACCTGCGCAAAACACTCGGTCTGGACGCCACCAAAACCGCCCTCGTTTTCGAAGTCACCCCGCGCGCAACCCTGAACGATCCCGCCAAACTCGCAACCGCGATCAAGGCCCTGCCGCTTAAAATCACCAAACCCCGCCCGATTGACGAGGCCATCAGCACAGCGGGCGGTGTCGCATGGGAAGAACTCGACGACACCTTCCAACTCAAAAAACGCCCCGGCACCTATTGCGTGGGCGAGATGGTCGATTGGGAAGCGCCGACGGGGGGGTATTTGTTGAGTGGGTGTTTGATTGGCAAGCTCTTGAAATAGCACACATCCCCTCCAAGGCACACTTACCAGTTGAATTAGAACGACATAATAAGTATGGTATTCGAAGACTGACCTGTGGAGGAACAACAATAATGAACGATAACTCATCAGAATCGCGTTATGATCAGACCACTGCGGAACAGTCACTAGCTACCACTGAATTCAAAGAAGCACTTCCACCAAATTGTCCTCCAGATGGCGCTAAAAATCCAGTTACCCAAGTCGTCTTGAGGCTGGTGTCAAGTCAAGACGTGAGTGAAGAAGACTTTTTTTCTTATGCCAAACTTGGCAAGAAGCCACATTTTGATGTATGTCCATGCCTCTTGGCGTCGTGCTCGGTTTTTTCATCATCGAGTGGCCATCATCGGATTGGTGCACATATTAAACTCCCAAAATTGCGCGAGAGAAAATATGTAGCCAAAGTGAAGCTCACACCACAAAGCGGTCTAGTTCAATACGCAAACTCAAACAGCGGACACATCGATCTTTGGATGTTTTCGACTTTTAACCCTTTAGAAAACGTACTAGAAGTACTAGACGTAAAATCGATATGAAAAAATCATTAACAATCAAAAACGTACTAGTATTCTACGATGAGCCTCAAGTTGTTCTCCTTGAGGGAGCAAAGAAGATTCATTCCATAGCCGTAGCTATTGAAAAAGAAGGAATGGAATATCCTTTCTTTTGCTGCGAGATATACAAACGAGACTGGCTAAAGTATTTAAATCAAAAGGCAGATCTTTATTTCTTATTCAGCAACGCCCTAAATCGAAAATATTACTTTTTCGATTGGAATGACCAAAACGATCGCAAAGTAAACCTGATAAAGGCCACTGAAGAAGAAATAAAAAATCCAGAGTTCTGGCCGGAACGAGGTTTTTTTGCCGTAAACCATACAGAGACTCTAGCTGGTGAGAATGACCAAAGCCGAGCAATCCAGACCTTCGAAATAGATGGTTCTTGGGCCGCTGTCGATTTTTCTGCGTTTTATGCGAAAATGGCAGACCTGTACGGCTTAGCATTCATTGATCAACTTATGGAAGATAATGAAAAGAGTGCAGCGACTGAACTTTCACTCAAATCATCAATTGTAAGCAAACTTTGGCGCGGCGGGGGAAGCTATGTTGGCTTCTACTCTGACTTGATGAACACAATTAAGGGCATGGTCCCGCTGAACGTCAAAAAAATTCAGTATGCATCGCCCGGCACTATCGAGTTTTCAGGGAACCAAGATGTATTCAATGAAATGATGCGTTATTTGAATGAATTCAGTCGAAACCTGAAAGAATCTTCCGAGCGCTACAAACGAATTGAGACTGTTCTCAAAAGGGAAAAGCTAAAAAAGGCACCGCCTGAAGCATCTTTCTCCAGTACAGCAATGGAGTCTTACGTAAAGAAAAATTCAGACGAATTGATCAAGCTAATTGGGGTGGGTAGAGAAGAGAATTTCTTCAATGCATGCGGCAAAAATTACGTCGTTTATGCGAAACTGTGCTTATCAATACACAGAAGATTAAAGGGAATTTATGATTTCTACTCAGAAGGTCGGGTTGCCAATGCTGAAATGATAGAACTTTCTCAATAATCTTTGTGATAGTTTGGCCAGAACGACAGGGAGTTGTTCATTTGCAACCATTCCCCTATCTACCTTTATCAATACTCATCTCAAAAGCCTCAAAACAATGGGGTAAGTCGTGTTCACCACAGTGATGATACGACCAATTCTGAGAATATTTCCGATAACCTATCTGACCTGACTCGGATGACGGATGCGCTACCCCTAAGGCGCTTGGCTTATTATGACAAGTCGGCTGAAAGCTGTCGCGCGGACTTGCTAAAAATGAGGGCTGACGCATCAGAGCTAGCAAGCTAGCTGTAATTAATTTCCCATGCCGCCCAACATCTAATGACAATGCACAGACCCAGCCTTATTATCCATATGGCAACACTGCCCCGGCGGGGAGCTTTTGCGGCAGCCGCCGCCATGTTCAACCACCTGATCAAACGCGATTGAACCCTGTGCCGCGGATGTCGGCACCGGCGCGGTCCCCATCGCAAACAGCACACTGATCCCCAGAACCATCATCATTTTCATCAATCTGTCCTCCCGATTACCCACTTGATGATACACCCCTAATACACGCCCGAACACTACCCCTAAGGACAGCCTCGAAAACAAGTTGACAAAATCAACCACATTTTATACTGGTTGATAAAGTCAACCATATAGCCGTGCCCGCAACCGCGATATCGGGTGGCATTTTGCCCCGTTTGCCCGCTCCTCGCGCCGCCTCTTGCCACCGCACGCTTTGTTTTCGGAATGTTGCCCCACATGAAGATATCAAAAACCATCCACGCCGACGGATTGCCGCAGCCCCAGCGGTCCTTCGCCATGATCGCCGTGTTACTGACCGTCATGATGGCAGTCCTTGACGGGTCGATCATGAATGTCGCCCTGCCCGCCATAGCGCAGGATCAGAATGTCAGCCCGGCGCACGCCATCTGGGTCATCACCGCCTATCAGTTGGCGGTTGTCGTCGCCCTGCTGCCGTTATCCGCCCTTGGCGAAGCGATTGGCTTTCGCAAGGTCTATCTGGCCGGGATGGTGATTTTCGGCATTGCGTCGGCCCTTTGCGCCTATTCCCCCAATATCGAATTCCTGACATTCGCCCGCGTGTTGCAGGGTCTGGGCGGTGCGGCACTCATGAGCATCAACGCAGCCCTGATGCGCCACAGCGTCCCGCAGGCAAAGCTTGGCCGGGCCATCGGGCTGATTGCCATGGTGGTCTCGATCTCCGCTGCCGCCGGGCCGACCATCGCCTCGGCCATTCTGGCGGTGACGACATGGCACTGGCTGTTTCTGATCAATATCCCGATTTCGATCATCGCCATTGGCCTTGGCACATTCGCCCTGCCCTATACCAAACCAACCCGCACCCGGTTTGACTATATAAGCGCATTCCTGAATGTGCTGGCATTCGGCGGCCTGATTTCGGTCCTTGGCAATGTCGGCACCCAAAGCCACCCGATGCTGATCGCGGGCCAGTTCGTGATTGCGATCACCGCCGGGTTCTTCCTTGTCCGCCGCCAATTTTCGCGCGAACGGCCGATGCTGCCGCTTGATCTGCTGGCCCGTCCGGTCTTTGCCTGCTCCATCGGGTCGTCGATTGCGGGCTTTTGCGCGCAATTCATCGCCTTTGTCGCACTCCCATTCTATTTCCATGACGTGCTGCACTATAGTGCTGTCGATACCGGCCTTCTGATGACGCCGTGGCCCGTCGCCACCGCCATCATCGCCCCCATCGCCGGGCGGCTGGCTGATCGATATTCACCGATCCACCTGACCGGGATCGGCATGGGGATTTTTGCCATCGGCCTGTTTTCCGTCACCCTGATCCCGGCCGGAAGCCCCCATACCGCCCTTGCGATTATTGCCTGTCTGATGATCTGCGGCGTTGGCTTTGGCCTGTTCCAGTCACCCAATAACCGCCTGATGATGACAAGCGCCCCACGAGATCGAAGCGGCGGCGCTGGCGGCATGCTGGCCACCGCGCGTCTGACCGGGCAATCGGTTGGTGCGGCATTGGCCGCAATCCTGATCGGTACCGGTGGTGCGTTTGATCTGACCGCGATCATGGGGGTTGCGGCGGGCTTTGCCCTGATCTCGGCCGCCATTTGCGAGGGCCGCAAATATGCCATCCGCACCGGCATCATCGCCCCGCACGCTGCGGATGCCGTCGCCAAGCAGTCATGACAAACCCCGCAACACCTTGCGCCTGTGCGCGACAGAAACATATCGATGAGTAAGCCAATGGAAACGCCAACGGAAACGCCAGAAACCAATCTCGCAAATGCGCATGTCCCCGGCGAAACCCTTCACCGGCTGGTCCATGCCTTCAAGCGTGCGATGCGCGAAGGCTTGCAGGATGCCGATATGCCGCTTCCGATCTCGCAGATGCGCACGCTGAAATGGATCATCAAAAGCCCCGGCGTTACCGCACAGCAAATCGCCGCCCGCACCGGGCAGGACAAGGGCCGCATCACGCGGCTTGTCAAGGAACTCGAAGAAAACGGATTGATCGAACGCCGCCCCCATCCCGAAGACGGGCGAAGCCAGACCCTGCATTTGACGCCAAAGGGCGATGCGCTGATGGAAGAATACCGTGCCGTAGAAGCCAAAATCCGCACGCGCATGGCCAATGGTTTAAGCCAGAAACAAATCACGGATTTCAACGAAATTGCCAGCCTGATGGCCGACAATCTGGAATCCTGAAAACAGATAATCCCTACAGGAGCTTGGAATGAACAGACCAGCACCCCGCGATCTGACCGTGATCCGCAAAACCTATGTCACGCCCAACATGCTGCGCGTGACGCTTGGCGGTGACGGCATCGCATCCTTCCCCGACGATCAGGAAAGCGCCTATGTCAAACTGATCTTCCCCATCGACGGCGATGAAAAGGACCGCGTTTTGCGCCGGACCTATACCGTGCGTCATGACCGCATCACCGATCAGGGCCGCGAGATTGACATCGATTTCGTCATGCATGGCGATGGTTCCGATAATAACGATCACGGCGGCCCGGCATCGAACTGGGCGGTGAATTGCAAGCCCGGCGATCAAATCACCATCGGCGGCCCCGGCCCGAAAAAGCTGGTTGACCCAACCGCCGACTGGTTCCTGATCGTCGGCGATATGACGGCCCTGCCCGCCATTTCGGTCAATCTGGAAACGCTGCCATCCGATGCACGCGGTTACGCCGTCATCGAAATCGCGTCCGAGGCCGACATGCAGGATTTGCAAAAACCCGATAACGTCACCATCGAATGGGTGATCAACCCGCATCCGGGCGAAAATGCCAATGCCCTGCCCGATGTGGTGAAAAAACTGCCCTGGGCTGATGGCCGCCCGTCGGTCTGGGCCGCATGCGAATTTACCGCGATGAAAATGCTGCGCGATCATTTCCGCAATGATCGGGGCTTGGGCAAGGATGATCTTTATATCTCAAGCTATTGGAAACTTGGCCTGAACGAAGACAACCACAAGGTCATCAAGGCCAAGGATGCCGAGGCCGCATAATTCCGCCCCAAAAGATTGAAAAACACGCCACGAAACAAAACCCTGATCTTGCGCTAGATCAGGGTTTTGCTCTTTGAAACCCGCTAGATTGCAATACTGATCCAGTCTGGGGGATGGCATGCTCAACTCTTTGCGGACACTTTATCGCGACAACCCGAAAGAGGCGCATCTGGCGGCCCTTGTTCTGGCGGGCTTTCTTGCGATCTATTTTATCCCTGCTGGCACCCAACGTTTTGACAATGCCGTCCTCGAAGCCGTCCGCCTGACCAACTGGTATGCGCGCGAACATGTCATCCTGTGTCTTCTGCCCGCCTTTGTGATTGCCGGTGCGATGGCGGTTTATATCAGTCAGGGATCGGTCATGCAGTATCTTGGCCCCGATGCATCCCGGCCGATTGCCCTGGGCGTTGCCGCGATCTCGGGGACGCTTCTGGCGGTGTGTTCCTGCACGGTATTGCCCCTGTTTGGTGGCATCTACAAACGCGGGGCCGGTCTGGGCCCGGCCATTGCCTTCCTCTATTCCGGCCCGGCGATCAACATCATTGCCATTGTGGTCACGGCTAAAATTCTTGGTGCGGAAATCGGCATTGCACGCGGTGTTGGCGCAATTGCTTTTGCCATTGTGATCGGCATGATCATGCATCTGATCTATCGCCGCGAAGAAGCCGCAAGGGCCAAAACATCGGCGCGTGGCTTTGCCGCCACGGATACCGAAAAGCCGCTTGGCACCACCATCACGTTTTTCGCCCTGATGATTGCGGTTCTGGTCTTTGCCAATTGGGCACCGGTTGAAAATTCGATCTGGATGGCGGTTTTCAACCATAAATGGCTGATCACCATTGTGCTTTCGACCGGGCTTGCGGTGTTGCTGATCTGGCAGTTCAACTGGTCGGCAACGCATCTGCTGCGACTGGCCGCGCTGGTCATCCTTGCCGCCCTGATTGTCCCAGATGCGCCGCAACTTGCCTTTGCCATCGGGATTGGCGGCATGATGCTGATCGCACTTTCGCGCCCGAAAGACCGTGAATGGGCCGATCAAAGCTGGGATTTCACCAAACAGATCCTGCCGCTTCTGGTGATCGGGGTGTTTGTCGCGGGCCTGCTGCTGGGCCGTCCCGGCCATGACGGCCTGATCCCCGCCCGCTGGGTCAATGCCGCCGTCGGCGACAATTCCCTGAAATCGACAATCCTGGCCTCGGTCCTTGGCGCATTCATGTATTTCTCGACCCTGACCGAAGTCCCGATTGTACAGGCATTGATGGGGGCCGGAATGGGCAAAGGCCCCGCCCTTTCGCTGCTTCTGGCCGGTCCGGCCCTGTCGCTCCCCAATATGCTGGTGATCCGGACCGTCATCGGCACACAGAAAACAATGGTATATTGCGCGCTTGTGATCGTCATGGCGACGATCACCGGCTTCATCTATGGCAATTACTGGCCCGCAAACTGATCGATAAAGGAACCCCGCCATGAAATTGAAAATTTACGGCAGCGGCTGCGCCAAATGCCAGACACTCGCCAAAAATGCCGCCGCCGCCGCACAGGCGCTTGAACTGGACTATGACCTTGAAAAAATCACCGATACCAACGCCATCATTGATGCCGGTATCATGCGCACCCCGGCATTGATGGTCGATGAAAGCATTCTCGTCGAAGGCAAGGTCGCGACGGCGGATGAAATCCGCCAGTTGCTTCAATCGCGCTAAAGCTGCCGCATAGCCGGGATGCTGCCTCAGATATAGCGCGAATGCAGCCGTGCCATCCGGCGGCGGGCAAAAAAGCCGGTATGCTGGGTGGTCTGGACTTCTTCGGGGCGCAATTGGCCGTTTCGGTCGTAAATAAAGCTCCGGCTGGCCCCGATCACCCCTTTTTCCGAACTATAAACCCCGATCACGATAATCTCGACCCGGCAATCCTCGCCGTTGCGGACCGGATTGCAGGCCGCCGCATCTTCGTAATCACGCCGGGTCGCGTGATCAAACCGCCTTAGCAGGCGTTGCATCGCGCCCAGTTCAATACACCGGCCTGATGGCAACGGCCCCTGCAATGTCACTTCGTCAAGCCGTGCCGAAAGGGCCGTCTTTTTATTCTGGTCATTCTGTTCACTCTGGCGCGTGCCATCATCCGGGTCGGCATCGGTCACAAGCTGGCAAACGCGGTTTTGCCCGCCACCAAGGCACATCACCACCGTTTCGATATGGATCGCTTCCTGACTCATATTGCTGATCAGGAACCGCGCATTTTCCGAATTCCCCAGCATCTGGTTGATCACGATTTTGGGCCGCCGCACCCGGCGGTAATTCTGAAACAGCAATTGCGCATAGAAAATCCACACCAGCAAGGTCGCAAGGCTGACCGCGGTCTGAAGCAATGTGCTGTGCTGTTCGATCCAGTCAATCATGCCTGTCCTTTGAAATGAAACAAACCGGGTAACGGGTACGCACCCCTTTTCCAACGTGCCCGACACGTTTTTGTTTCCCGCGAACAGCCCCCCGCACAAAACACCAATCCCCAAATGCAAAACGCCCCGGCCATCGGCACGGGGCGTTTGTATCGGCAATGTCGCAACCTTAAACGGCTGGCGGCAGGTCTTCTTCAAGGATGACGATATTCAGCGAATAGCTGACTTCGCCTTCGTCCTCGTCACGGTGCACAACACCGACAAACTCGTCGCCAACGCGCATTTCAATCGGGTGGCCTTTGCGCTTGGGCGCATCGACGGCAATTTTCGGATTATCAAAAGTACGGCGCAGATAATCGGTAACGCGCGCGATTTCGGTCGGTGTCATGTAACTGGTCCCTTGCTTGTGCCAGGTCGGCTTTGGTCTTCGACCGCGTTCCGTACAAATGGCGCACCCTCTGCGCCCGCACGTCCCCGAACGGGTCTTGCTAAATGAATGACGGGCATTGTCCTTTCACAAACTGTGCCATGAAATCAACCCCGCTTGCGCAAAAAAGGCCCCAAAGGACGCAATTTTTTGCGCGATCCCGTCTTGTCCGTCTTTTGAACATAGGAAGTCGATACGTGAATGTCTAACGCATGACAATCCGCTTTGTGCCCGATAATCGGTTGCAATGCATTTCCCCAGGCGCTAATCGACTTATATGACTGATCACGATACCCGCCCGGTTTTATACAGTTTCCGTCGCTGCCCCTATGCGATGCGCGCCCGCATGGCCCTGCTGGCCAGCGGCACCGATGTCGAACTGCGCGAAGTCGTGCTGCGCGACAAACCGCAATCCATGATCGATGCCTCCCCCAAGGCCACCGTGCCCGTCCTGATCCTGCCCGATGGCACCGTGATCGACGAAAGCCTTGAAATCATGGTCTGGGCGCTGGCCGAAAATGACCCGGAAAAATGGCTGGAACCCGAAAGCGGCACGCTTGAAGACATGCTGGCCCTGATTTCGCAAAATGACGGGCCGTTCAAACATCATCTCGACCGCTATAAATATTTCAACCGCTACGAGGATGCCGATCCGGCCGAACATCGCCGCGATGCCGAAAAAATCCTCAACCGGCTTGATGGCCGTCTGGCGGTTGGCAAATACCTGTTTGGCACCCGCCCGGCCCTTGCCGATTTTGCCATTGCGCCCTTCATCCGCCAATTCGCCAATACCGACAGGGACCCCTTTGACGCCGCGCCCTTTGTCCATCTGCAACGCTGGCTTGATGATTTCCTGAATTCCCACTGGTTTGCCGATGCGATGGTCAGATATGACCAGTGGCACGAAGGCGATGAACCGGTGATTTTCAAAGCTGCCTGAACAATCACAACGTGCAAACGTGCCGGAATACGGGGGGAAATTCTACGGGATTATACTTCTGTTACCATTCACGGGCTGGTCATGGGGGGCGGCTTGTGATAGCAAGCGGGAAATCATCCCACAACGCTTCAGGACCGAGATTGATGGCCGATTATGATGTCAAGCCGCTGATAACGGCGGACGAAATTGCCACGCAGATCGATGCGCTTGCCGCCAAGATCAATGAAAACTTCAAAGATACTGAAAAACTGATCGTTGTCGGTCTGCTGCGCGGATCGTTCGTTTTCATCGCCGATCTGGCCCGCAAGCTGACCGTTCCGGTCGAAGTCGATTTCATGGTCGCGTCTTCGTACGGCGATTCCACCGAAAGCTCGCGCAATGTCCGCATCGTCAAGGACCTGGATGGCCAGATCCGCGGCAAGGACGTGCTGCTGGTCGAAGACATCATCGATACCGGCTATACCCTGTCCGAAGTCGTCCGCCTGCTTAAAACCCGCGATCCGAACCGGCTTGAAATCTGCACGCTGCTGAACAAGCCATCGCGCCGCGAAGTCGAAATTCCGATCCATTATTGCGGCTTTGACATTCCCGATGAATTTGTCGTCGGCTATGGCATCGATTACGCCCAAGCCAACCGCAACCTGCCCTTTATCGGCACGGTGCATTTCCACGACGAATAAGCTTTCGGAAATCTGAAATGAAAATGGCGGGAACCATCCGGTTATCCCGCCATTTTTGAATCTGGTGTCGTGCTGCCATTTTCCGGCTGGTCTGGCGTCCCCGGTTGTTCGGCGGGGCTTGTTGTCGAACCAACCGGCCGATCAAACACGCCAAGGGCCGATAAATCGGCAAACAGGCGCTCCAGACCGTCCTGCATGTGCCGCTTGTCGCCCTGCCCGGTTGCGTAACCGGCGCGGGCCGCATGGATCAGCATATCAAACAGAACCGCATCTTCATCGCGTGCCGGTTTGGCACCTGCCTTGTCTTCGCGTGCGATCCCGTCACTTGGGTCGCGTTGCAGAACAATCGCCAGCGCCACCAAGCCAAGGGCTACCAGAACCGTCCCCAGACCAAGGGCGGCACCAAGTGTCCCGAACTGCGCGGCCAGATAAATAAACACCGCCGCCAGCAGGAACCCGATCCCGATCAGGATCGTCACCCCGATAACCGCAAAGACCGCCAGCTTTACGGCGGCGGACTTTGCGATTTCAGTGATCGCTTCAACAAGCTGATCGATCATTTACGCAGCAGACCGCCAACCAGCATGCCAATGCCGAAAGTTATGGCAACCGAGGTCAGCGGGCGTTCGCGCACCTGATCAACGGCAACGCCGCGCGCATGGTCAAACTGGTCATGAACCTGGCCCGAAACCTCGCGAACACGCTCTGCGGCGGACTGGGCAACAGAATTGGCCCGGTCACTGCCCATCGTTCTGAGCGTCTTGGTGACTTCGGCAAGATCCTTGCGCAAAGCCTCGACATCGGCCTGAAGTTTTGCATTATCCGTATCAGTCTTGGTCACCATCATAAAACTCCTGTGGTTATCCATTAACTTATTCGACACTTGCTTAACGAACCGGACCCCAAAGAAGTTCCACACAAGATTGTGATCATTTGGAGGCACCCGCGTCAAACCGCGGCATTCTGCGCCCCCGGCCAACATATTTTTCCAACAGAAATCCGCTTTTGACAAAAAAGAACGGCCCGTCGTGGGAACGGGCCGTTCATCCCTTGCAGATATCCGGGCGGATTTAAGGAGTGTGGGGCTCCAAACCATGCCGATCAGCAAGATAATCAGTAAGGCAAACCGACATAGTTTTCTGCAAGCGTCGTCAAACCTGCCTTCGATGACAGGATATATTCCAGTTCGGCGCGACGGATACGACCGTCAAAATCGTGATGATCATCAAAGGTGTGCAGCATCGTTGTCATCCACCAGCTAAACCGCTCCGCCTTCCACACGCGCGCCAGCGCTGTATCGGAATAGGTTTCAAGCAAATCATCACGGTTCTGCTTGAATTTACCGATCAATGCTTCGGACAGGTAATGCACGTCACTCGCCGCAAGGTTAAGCCCCTTGGCCCCGGTCGGCGGCACGATATGCCCCGCATCCCCCGCCAGGAACAGACGCCCGTGGCTCAACGGCTCGGCAACAAAGCTTCGAAGCGGTGCAATGCTTTTTTCAAACACCTCGCCCTCATTGACCAGCTCCCCGTCCGCCTCGCCAAGCCGGACCCGAAGCTCGTTCCAGAACCGGTCATCGGACCAGTCTTCGATCTTATCACTGCTCGGCACCTGCACATAATGGCGCACCACACTTTCCGACCGCATCGAACAAAGCGCAAATCCCCGGTCGTGGCTGGCATAAATCAGCTCGTCCGCCACCGGTTTTGCCTTGGCCAGAACGCCCAGCCAGCCAAACGGATAAACCTTTTCGAATGTCTCAAGCTTCGATGACGGCATGGTCTGCCGCCCCACCCCGTGGAAGCCATCGCAGGCCGCAATATAATCGCATGTCAGTTCAACCGGATTGCCGTCCTTGACATATCGAACACGCGGCTTGTCGGCATCAAAGTCATGCAGGCTGACATCCTCGGCCTCGAACACGATCTCGCCGCCATGATCAAGGCGCGCCTGTATCAGATCCTTGGTCACCTCGGTCTGGCCGTAAATCATCACGGTCGAACCACCGGTCAGTTCTTCGATATTCACATGCTGGCGCTTGCCATTGACACTGATATAGATGCCGCCATGAATGATGCCCTCGCTCTTCATGCGGGCATCAACCCCGACCCGCTCCATCAGGCCGACCGTCCCCATTTCAAGAACACCGGCCCGAATGCGCCCCTCGACATAGGCGCGATCCTTGCGCTCAAGGATAATGCTGTCAATTCCCTGCACATGCAGCAGATGCGAAAGCAGCAACCCCGAAGGACCGCAGCCGATAATGGCAACAGGGACATGCATGACGTAAACCTCACTTGACTATTCTTGTTGGTTTTGCGGAACAAGAACCGTTCCAATAAGGAAAGAATACGTCTGATTTCACATGGGAAGAATGGACAAACCGGGAAAAGGATAGGACAAATCGAACATCTATACCGCAATGGTTATCGCAACATATCCCGATGGTTTTGATCGGGACCCTGATGGTCAAGGGATCATCAAAAGGCGGTCAAAAACCGCCAACCTGATCTGCCCCCACCTTATCTGCCCCGGTCGGATTTCCCTGCACGCGCCCCTGCCCGTTAACCGTCATTTTCGGTCCGGGCGTGGCACTTGCGGTTTGTTCACATACCCCCCAACCCCAGCACATGGCCCGGCCTTCGGGGGTATCAAGGAACCCGTCAAACGCATCGCGCAACACTTTGCCTTGCGGGTGATCCCGGGAAAACAGGATGAACATGTTCTCTGATTGCACCGGATCGGTAATGCCATAGCGTTTCACCGCATCCTCGCCCAGAACCCGCGCCATATCCATCAGGCCGACATCCTTTTCGTCAAAATAGATATCAGCCCGCCCGGCATCCAGAAACCGCCATGCGGCTTCCGATGACGTGACAATATCAGCCTGAATGCCAAGACGGCGAAATTCAACCTCGTACCAATAACTGGCAACCCCGACCGGACGCAGCCCCAAGGGGGCAATATCGGCAATTGCGTTAACATCAAGCCCGACCGGAAACCTGTCCTTGCGATAAAATCCGATCTGGTGCGCCTTTGCGATTGGATAGCGCGGATAAAGGACCTCGGCCGCGCGTTCGTCGGTCCAGATCCAGCTGAATGTCGCGGCATATTGCCCCGCAATGGTCTGCTCATAAGCACGCCGCCACGGTACAAAAGCATACCGCACCCGGTATCCCATCGCCTCGAATACCTCGGTCACCCGCTTGGTGTGAATGCCGTATCCGGCGGCATTTTCCGTAATCATCGGCGGCCATTCGCCTACCGCAAACAGAACTTCGGGCTTCTGCGCCGATGCTTCTGTGATTTTGCCGACTTCCTGCGCGACCGCCCCTGTCAAACCCGGGACCATGCCGCAAACCGCCCCCCACACGATCTGCACCATCAACACCAGTACCGGCAAAACAATACCCGTTCGTCTTTTCCCCACACCATACTCCTGCATGGTTCCGGCATATGCTGCCGCCTTACCCCGATAGGTCACTTTATTGTTTTTTCTGAACTTATCTTATGTTGATAAGCCTGACGGATTATTAAACGCCAAATTCTCTATTTTTCATACGCGCGATCACGATACCGGATCAAAATGCCTTTAATTTCATCAACATGTAACGACGCATAAAGTTTAACCTTTCCACTGTCGCCCTGTCTTGACCTGTATGCTAAGGTAAGTTCCGGTTGTTGCACCGGCTCCGTCAAAAGCCTTTTGAAACCGACCAAACGGGACAATGACAGAACACAGACACTGCGCCATTTTCACCGATCTTGACGGCACTCTGCTTGATCATGACACCTATTCCTGGGCCCCGGCAGCCCCGGCGATTGAACGCATAAAAAAGCTCGGCATTCCGCTGATTGCGATCTCGTCAAAAACGCTGGCCGAACTTTCCCATCTCAATGCCACGGATCATCTGTTTGATGGATTGATTGGCGAAAATGGCGGCGTGATCCGCCTTGGCGATCAAACCGAACAACCCGGCCCCGCCACCGAAACCATCGATGCCGCACGCGATGCCATCCGGGCGGCCCTCTCCATTCCCGTCACCAGTTTCCGCAGCACATCGCCCGAAATCATCGCCGCCCAAACCGGCCTTTCCCCCGATGATGCGGCGCGCGCCGGACTTCGGCACTGCTCCGATCCGCTGATCTGGGCACCGACGGACAAAGATGTCACCATCGCGCGTGCCATTGCCGAAACATTTGGCCTCAAACTGCTCAAGGGCGGGCGCTTTCACACCCTTTGCGGCCCGACCGACAAGGGGGCCGCCATGGCGCGCATGCTGGAACTATTGGCCAAAAACGGCGTTCTGCCTTCAACGGGTTTAACGCCTTGCACAATCGCCTTGGGGGATTCCGCCAATGACGCCACCATGCTTGCCGCGGCCGATGTCGCAATCCAGATACCGCAAAAACACGCAATCACAACAACCGCATTGATACAGGATCCAAAACTGATCATCGCCCCGGAACCGGGTCCGTCGGGCTGGAACGCAGGCGTAAACTCCCTTCTCGATCAATTGACCAATACCAATAACAAAAGCGAGGTACTTCATGGCTGATTTTCATCAGGGCGGGCCGATCACAACCCTGCACCGCATCATCGACCGCAACCCCGAAGAACTCGCTTATGAAATGACCGCCTTCGCCCGCCAGCGTCGGCAAACCCTGATCCTGCCCTGCCTGTATTCCGAACTTGAAACCCCGGCCATGACCACCATCCTTAATGGATTGAAACAGGCCACCTATATCGATCAGATCGTCGTCGGGCTGGACCGGGCCGACGCGACACAATACGCCTATGCGCGCGAATTTTTCAAAGACCTGCCGCAACATGTCCGCATCCTCTGGAATGACGGCCCGCGCCTGCGCAGCGTCCATGATCGTCTGGCGGAATATGATCTGGCCCGCTATGAACCGGGCAAGGGCCGTAATGTCTGGTATTGCCTTGGCTATACGCTGGCATCGGGCCGAAGCTCGGTCATCGGCATTCATGATTGCGACATAGCAACCTACAAACCCGATCTGCCTGCCCGCCTGATGTATCCGATTGCCAACCCGGCGTTTAATTTCGCCTTTGCCAAGGGCTATTACGCCCGCGTTGCCAATGGCACGCTCAAGGGCCGGGTCTGCCGCCTGTTTGTCACCCCCCTGATCCGCGCGCTCAAACAGGTCGTCGGCAAAACAGATTTCCTCAATTACCTTGATTGCTTCCGCTATTCGCTGTCGGGTGAAATGGCGATCCGCACTGACGTTGCCTATGGGCTACGCGTCGCGTCCGACTGGGGCCTTGAAGTTTCCATGCTGTCGGAAATGTATCGCAACCACACGGTTCACCGTCTGGCACAGGTCGATATCGCTGATATCTATGATCACAAACACCGCGAATTTGACCCGGCTGAAAAGGATGATGGCCTGTCACGCATGGCAAGCGATATCGCCAAATCCCTGTTCCGCAAACTCGCCACCCAGGGCACCGTTTTCTCGCATGAAACCTTCCGAACCCTCAAGGCAACCTACTATCGCACCGCCCTTGACCTGATTGAACAATACCGCGCGGACGCGCTGTTTAACGGCCTTAAAATCAATCGCGACGAAGAAGAAAAATGCGTCGAGGTGCTCGCCGAAGTCATCATGAGTGCGGGCCAGCATTACCTTGATAACCCGCTCGAAAGCCCCTTCATTCCAAGCTGGCAGCGCGTTGAAAGTGCGATGGGCGACATCTTCGAACAGCTCTCGGCTGCTGTCGAAGACGACCTGAACGATGCAGGGATCGGCACTTGACGCCCACCTGCCCATCGCAATAGGTCAAATATGATACTGGCATTCGTAATCAAACCGGATGCCAAGTATCTGATCAATCAGGTCCCTGTCCCGATTGCGCGTGCGCACCGGTAACAAAACGCGCAACCAGTGCTGATCGGCGCGCACGGCAAGGGTGACATGATAGAATTTCGGCTCTCCGCACATCATCGTGTTGAACAATGCCGCCGTCAGGCAGGTGCCGTATTTCATGTCGATCTCGCGCGGGCTGGCGCGCTGGAAACTCTCCCGGTTCAGGGACACAATCGACGGTGCATCGATCCGCACCACGAAATCTTCCTTGATCGGCATATATTCATAGATGGTGATATCGTCGAGCCAGCGGTGCAACCGCTCTGCGCTCAGAATGTCGCGCGACGGCACGATCTGCTCCGGGTCTTCTGCACGCGCCTCATGCCAGAGCCGGACCAGATCCGCAACATGCGGTCCGATATTCTCGGGCAATTCATCAAGTTCGAAATCTGTCGTCTCGGCCATACTATCGCGTGACCTTCTGCCTCTCCCATATGAGTAAAATTGGGAATACAAGGTGAAATAACAAGATGCGGCTGATTAAACACAAAACGCTTTAAATCCGCCGCCTCATACCTTGTGCAGAAAATGCACCACCAGAACCTGAATGACCGGATCGCCCTTCCGGCATCTTGTGCGCACCGGCAACATCAACCGCAACCAGTTTTCCCATTGCTTGCGCTCGACCCCGATCATGTGGATTTGCGCCTGCCCGGTTTTGATCACTTCGCACAATGTACGATAAACCGTTGTTCCGAAATCCAGATCGATCTGGCGCGGGGTTGATCCCTGATAATTCTCGCCACTGGCCGCGATCATGTTCGGCGCATCGCGGCGAATGACGAAATCGTTGCGATCGGGCTGATATTCGTAAATGCCGATATCATCGCGCCACGGGGCCAGCATGTCGGAACCCAGATCACGCCGGTCGGGAATATCCCCGTCTCGACAGGCATCCTGCCAAAGCGCAAGCAACCGGGAAACCTGCCCGTCCACATCGTCCGGCAGGTCATCCAGCCGAATTTCCTGCGCATAGGCCATCGCGCAACAAGCTCCCCGACACGTCCATTCTATCGATATCGATCATAGGAACGCATCACGCCGCAATGCAAGGCGCAAACATCAGTTTTTTCTGATTTTAAATATTGCAGCAGATGAAATCGGTCAGATACCCTGCGGAAGAGGCGGCCGCAATGCACTTGGAATCCGGCTAAAAGCGTCCCGCTGCATAAAGAACATCCCGTTAATCGTCTGATCAGTGCGCACGCGTGTCAAATTCAAAAACACAACCTCGTCACTGGCACGATACCCGTATCGCATGATGCCGTCATCGACACCTTCCTCGCCCAACAGCTCGACCCCGATACGGGCAAAAATATCCTTAACCGGCTTGGGTTTGCCGACCTCCCAAATCCCGCAGGATTCTCCATCGGGCGCCATCATCGCCATGCTCATCGTACCGTCAGGCGACCGCAACAGCGGAAACATCTCAATTTTGTCACCAAACATCCAAAGGCGCTTATCCGTATACGACTTGCCCGCAGCACCGGTAAATTCACCAAGGGCGCTGCGCATAGCAACCCTGTCACCCATATTCGGCGCACAGATATCCTGCAAGATGGTCAAGGCAACCTCCCCACCTGCAATCTCTGGCCGATGGGCATTTTCAGTCATCTTTTTCGCACCTTCAACAAAGCTGCGCTCCGCCTCATAGGCTTCTTCGGTCATGAACAGGATAATGTCGACCTTGCCCACCCCGGCAACTCTGGTAGCCATTTTCTTGACCGGATGGGCGGCTGTTTCCCGATAGCCATATCGCATTTCATCGATATCGCTGCCGACCAGCGCAAAATCCTTATCCTCGATCACAAGGCCCAGTTGTTCGGTGAAATAATCGGGCATGCCAATCCCGGCGGCTGCGGCAACACTGCATGCGCGCCCTTCACTGTTGGAAATCGCACCGATATGGCGCCCCTTGTAAATGATGCGATAAACGCGGGTCTTTACCGTTTCATTGCCAAGCTGTTCTTCTTCGATAATCGGCAGTTCTTCCGCCATAGGCAGCGCAAGTCTGTCGATGGCTTCCGCATCGCCCAGATTGGCAATGCATATGTCGCGCGCAACCTGCAACAATTTGGCGCGCTCCGGCCCGTATTCGGAGGCTCGGCTCACCTCATAGGGTTGCGTCGTCTGGCATCCAACAAGGGAAAGAAGCGCAAACACTGTTGCCACAAAAGCTATTCTGTTTTTGATCATGTCCACGCTGATCCCCGTTGATGTCACCCAAAGACAGATTGGCGCAACAATTACCGGTTGTCCAACCTTCATCGTAACGTGACAACGCCAAGAACCTCCCCCGCATCAAACCCGGCATCAAACCGGCATCGCATCGCGATAACGTTGCAACAACCGGCTATCAATGCGATTGCGCCCGTCGATATTTGAAATCCACACGATCTGATAGGGGGCAAGCGCAAGAATGCCGTTGAAATCCTCGATCACCTGCTGGGACAGCAGGTCGGTCCACCCCTCGGTCATGATCAGGTTGATCTTTGAAAGATCAAGGTCCTGCACCTGATCGGTCAGGTTGAAAACACAGAAAATGCTTTGATCGTTCAGATGGCTTTGCCGCCACACGCCCAGCAATTCCGATCCAAGGTTCAGGGTATATTGCGTCGCATTGGGATGAAATGCCGGCTGCCCCATGCGGATCGACATCAATGCGCGCAACTGATCGAACGCCCGCTTGGCAATGCCTTCTTCCGATAACCGTTCCTCGGCCTCTTCAAGCTGCCAGATTTTGCGGTTAAGCCTGCGCGGAATGCCGGTTTCCTCATATCCCGTCTGATCATTTTCGGTGGCAAAGATCGTCTGCACGTAAATCGCCGGAACGCCCTCAAGCGACATGGCAATCGCCTGGCTCATCACAAACCGTTCAAGGCCAAAGGTACGATCCCCGCCAAAACTCTCCGCCAGCATGCTAAACAGCGTGACATTAAGTTCATAGGCCTTCTGCCCGCCGCCCTTAAGCGACCGGTAACTGACCTGCCCGCCCATCTTGCGCGCATGGTCGGTCATCACCTCGATCTCCGCATCCGGGATCAGGTTTTCGGCCGGGCGCAATCCAATACCATCATGGCTGGCGGTAAAATTGAAAAAAGTGCAACCCGCCGGTGCTGGCGGCATCGACATGATGCATTTGCGGATATAATCACTCCGCCCCGATAACAGCGCATGAATGATCACCGGCGGCAGGCTGAAATTATAAATCAGATGCGCCTCGTCCTGATTGCCGAAATAGGACAGGTTTTCAAGCAGCGGCAGATTGGTTTCGGTAATGAACAGCACATCGGGATGTACCGCCGTGGTCGCCAGTCGCAGCGCCTTGATGATCTTGTGCGTCTGATCCAGATTGATCGAACTGGTCCCGGCCACCTTCCAGATAAAGCCGATGGCATCCAGCCGCACGACCCGGACGCCATGTTTAAGATATTCCAGAACGATCTTCAGGATTTCAAAAAACACATCCGGGTTGCCGTAATCCAGATCAACCTGATCATAACTGAACGTGCACCAGACATGCTTTTCACCATCCGATGTCGTGACTTGGCTTAGCAACGGATGACTGCGCGGGCGCACTACATCGGAAAGATCATCGTCGGGGCTGGCGGTCTTGATGTAATCGACACCGGGCTTGTCGCCTGCAAGGAACTGCTGAAACCACACATGGGACGCCGAAATATGGTTCGCCACCAGATCGGCCATCACGGTCGCATCCTTGGATAATGCCTTCACGTCATCCCAGGTGCCAAGTTCCGGGCGTAAACTACTGAAATCGCTGACCGAAAAACCATCATCAGACGTAAAGGGGTGAAACGGCAGGATATGTATCCCGGTCAGCCAGTCCTTAAGCCACGTGCGATAAAAATCGCCAAGACTTTGCAAACCATGATGCCCGTCGCGCGAAATACTGTCGCCATAGGTGATCAGAAACGCATCACGCTGATCCCATTTGCGAAGATATTCCTCGCACGGCTCCGCCCCATCGCCCTCAAGCGGCAATCCCAGCACTTCAAACACCCGGCGCACCAGATCGGCGTGATCATGTTCCGGATACACATCCGCAAGCAGATTGCGCATTGCACTTGCGAACGCAATACGCCCCGAGGTTCCGATAACGCGGTCCATGCTGGCTCCTTTGGGCAGGCAAATCAGGAATTCACCTTAATCAAATAATGATTTTGCCTATGATGCAAGCAACGATTTCAAAGTGCTAACAAAGCAGGCAGCCGAACCTTTCAAAAGCTGTTCCCGGCCCAAAGACAATCAATCACGCAACAAAAAACCTACCCGGCACATGGCCGGGTAGTGATTGAAATCTGAAAATCCGCATCCGGCAGAAGGCATCCCGGGTTCTGTTCATGACTACTCGGCAACCGCCCCTGCAACAAAGCCGGCAGACGGCACAACCGATGACCGACGTTCAAGCTGACGCCGCAACACCGGCCTTACGAACAAAATCGCAACGAACAGCCCTGCCGACAGACTGATGCCATAAAACAGCATGAAATGCTGATATCCCAGCCACGGCGCAACCACGCGTGCGGCCCCGAACGCAGATGCACAAAACCACGACACGGAACTTACCGCGCCAAGGATCGTGCATATCAAAAGCCGGACCGATGACGCTTTTTCCTGTTTATCGGCAAATACCGGAAAAGCATAAAGGTGAAGGAAAATGCCATTGATCGTCAGGATAGTGACGACCGTAACCTTGGCAAATACCTTGCCGTTTGCGGCAATGGCAGCAATATCAAACCCGATACCAAGCCCGATCAATGCCACCCCGGACACCCAAAGCACCCCCAACAGCAAAGCCGTGTAAACGGCATCCCTGCCTAGGTCATACCTGCCTTCCTGATACTGACCACGCAGCATCGCAATGTCTGCCCGCGCCACCAGAACAAACGCAAATGCGAACGCAAACAGGTGCATCATCAAAACCGACTGCCGGATCAACGGCACTAAAAACTCATGGGGATCAACGCCCAGCACGATCTTACACTCCTTGTGCCCCTCCCCTATTTCGCTCCTGCACAAAATTTACGAGTGTCAGACCATAAAAAAAATTCTATATTTATGATTATCTCATTCAAAAAAGTTGAAGCTTTATGTCTGGCATCACCCTTGATCAATTGCGGGTCTTCGTCACCATTGCCGACCTCGGAAGCTTTGCCGCCACCGCGCGGCATCTGAACCGGACACAATCGTCGGTCACCTACACGATCCAGAAACTCGAAGAACAGACCAATCTGGAACTGTTTGACCGGACGGCCTATCGCCCGACCCTGACCAAGGCGGCACATTCCCTGCTGCCCCATGCACGCAAGGTCATGGCGGATATTTCCAGCTACCGCCAACACGCCAAAGGCATCGCTGACGGGCTCGAAGCTTCGATCACGATTACAATCAGCCAGTTTGCATCAAACGCCCCGCTGATGGATGTCCTTGCGGTTCTCGCCCGGAAATTCCCGACAGTCCGCGTAAGCCTGTCGACGGTTACGATCCAGACAACCGAAGTCCTTGATAGCGGCGCGTCCGATCTTGCGATTTTGCCGGAATTCATTCCTTTTGGTTCCGACTATGCCCGGGCTGCCTGCGGGCAGGTCAGAATGTGCGCCGTGGCACGACCGGACCATCCGCTCGCCTGGTTTCCGGGAAAAATCCATATCGATGCGATGCACGCCCACACCCAGATCATCACATCGGCGCGCGATGCCCCGACCCTGCAACGCAATCACGCCGTTCAGGCCCTGAATTACTGGAAGGTCAATGACCTTGAAACCAAACTTGCCATGATATTGCGGGGGATTGGCTGGGGCGGCATGCCCGAACATATGGTCGCCGATCATATCAGCAACGGAACCCTCGCCCTGCTCGATCCCGAAAGCTGGGATGGACTAAATCACATGCCGGTCCTCGATATTGTCGTCGCTCACCGTCAGGACAAGCCGCTTGGCCCGGTTGGGCAGTGGATTTTTGACCAGCTAAAAGATGCATCCCGGTAATCGAACCCGCCATGCTATGCACAAAAGACACCGGAAAGGTACAATGATCTATCTTGCTCTTCCCCAACCTAACACTCGTGCAAATCGGGTTCGCTTCTCGAAACCAAATAACAACCTCAAGATTAGCGGGCGCCAGAACAGCAAAGGATAGGAAAACCCAAACCCGATAAAATATGCAATGAGAGGCAACCACCAATCATGCCCTTTTTCGATCACAGCTTCCCTTAGCAGAAGAGCAAACAATCCAAAGAAATGCCCTGCAACCATAAAGCACGTCGGACACGACCTTTTTCGAACCTGCGATCCTTTGAAAACGATAGCCGGGCGGATCAACGTAGCGTTAATTGTTCTTGATCGAAAAGGTGTCGCTATGGTGATAAAAAAACCCACCACTGCAATGATGACCTGATCAACCACCGAGGTTGCGTAGAGATCATTATAAATAAGAAACCCGGAAACAATCGACCATAGGAGACAACCATACACTAAAGCCCTGAGAGGCTTGGCTTTAACCATCTCGACATAACGTCTCAGAAATCCGTATCGCACTGGGCTTTAATTCCCCGAAACATACCCAAACCCCAGCCACAATCATAACGCGAAAACCCGACGGAAAAATAAAAAACGGGCCAATATCTCCAGTACAAGTTTCAAAAGTTCACCACCTCGAACATTTGTGAGGCGCAATCACTACCTTTACCTGCCTACAGGAGTGAAATCGCTGCCCGGTTATTCCTTCACCAGAAAGAACCAAGCAAGCTACTTTCTTTCCCATAAAATCAAAATTCAGTCGGATGCATCTTCGGGCTTATAGATCACGTTTTCCGCGCCCTCGGCACCCATAAAGACGACAACGACACGCGCGGGAATATCGCCATCATTGATCCCCTCATGCCAGTAATCCATCGCCTCAAGCACCCCTTCCCCGGCCCGATAGGTGGTTTTTCCCGCATCGCCGTAATCGACCGTAATCTGCCCTTCAAGGATATATCCATAGGTCGGCACGCCATGCTTGTGCCAGCCGGTTTTCTGCCCCGGCGCCATCGTCGCCAGCACCGATCTGATCCTGGCCTTGCCCTTGGGATAGCTCACCTGCTCGCCGACAAAATTCACACCGCTATCAAGCAGCTTCACCCCGTCATGAACATCCTTGGCGGGCACGCTTTTCTCCGGATGTTTTTCCATCAGATTTTCCATGTTCTGCGAACGCTCCCGCGTCGATTGATTTCCGTAATCGGTAAATCATAGGCCGATGATGCGCCTAAATCATAAAAAACCGGGCATCATCACCACGACACCCGGTTTTCATCAACGGTTCAGTATCGCCACCCTTTACGGCGCAATCGTCACCTCAACCAGCGCATGGGTGCGGTTGGTATCAATATGCGCAATCGCACGGCGCAGGATTTCCGGCAAATCGGCCGCCCGTTCGGCCTTCGCCGTCCATGCCCGGCTGGCTTCCGCAACCTTGGTGAAATCGGGGCTCGGTTTAAGCCCGGTCAGGGGCATCTGGTTGGTTTTCGCCGCATAGCCGTCGGGATACATCCCGGTCACCGACTGGCGCACCGCCCCCCATTCATTGTTGTTCAGAACAAGGATCAGGATCGGAAGCTCCAGCGCCTCTGCGATCTGATGGCAGGCCGTCGGATTGGCAAACATGTATGATCCGTCGCCCATGGTCGCGATCACAAGCTTGTCCTTATCGGCCAACTGATAGCCCATCGATGCCGGGAAGGACCAGCCAAGCCCGCCGGAATGCGGCTCCTGATACCAGCTGCTGTGCTCCAAAAGCGACAGCGGCTCCAGCGGGCAGCCAAGCTCCGAAAACACCGTCGCCGACCGCCCGACAATCGCCTCCGACAGGCACCGCGAAACAAACGCCTTGCTCATCGGATCAACCGATCCGGCATCGGCCGCCGCAAGTGCCTTTTTGCGCGTGGCGGCATTGATCGCCGCAACATTTTCACGCCGGTCGGCACAGGTTTCGCGATGATCACCATGATGGCGATCCAGCGCATCGGCCAGCGCCATGATCACATCGCCGGTTTCCCCGGTCAGCGATAGGTCGGCGGCAAAATTGCGCCCCGGAAAACGTGAATAAAGCGGGTTCTGCCCGATCTGGATTACCTTGCAATCGGGGCGGAGCGTATGAATATCGGGCGACCACGGGGCAAGGCAATCAATCACCAGAACCGCATCGGCGTCTTTGAGCCACGGCGCCGGGTCCATCCCCGCCATCATCGGATGATCGGTGCCAAGGGCAAGCTGGATCGCCCAATATTGCACCACCGGAATGCCCCACTGATCCACCAGTGACGACAGGCGATCAAAGGCTTGCGCCGTGCCGGTCCCGCGCTGCGCGATGATCACCGGGTTTTTGGCATTGGCAAGGATGCGCGCCGCATCCTCAAGGGTTTCGCTTGGCGGCATCACCCGGACCGGCTGCATGCGAAGCGGCGCGTCAATCGCATCCCCCGGACAGGGTTCGCACAAAACCTCGCGCGGCAGGGAAACATAAACCGGCCCCTTGGGAACCGAGGACGCAATTGCATAGGCCCGGTCAACAACGTCGGGCACCTGCTCGGGGAATTTAAGCTCGTATTCCCATTTCGATGCCTCGCGCACCATCGCCGCCTGATCGCGCATTTCCTGGCCCCAGCCAATCGGCACGGTCCGCGCGCCAAGCCGCCCCTGTTCCATCACCGGCGTTCTGCCCGACATCAGGATCACCGGCACATGCTCCGTCGCGGCATTGATCGCGCCAATCGCGCAATTGGCCAGCCCGACATTGGTGTGCGCCATCACCGCCTGGGTTTTACCAGTCGCAAGGTAATAGCCATGCGCCATGCCCATCGCGGCATTTTCGTGCGGCATGACAAGCGCATTGGGAAGCTCGATATCCTTGGCATTGGCTTCGGCCAGCCCTTCGATGATCGGCGGAAAATCCGTGCCGGAATTGGCAAAGATATAATCCACCCCGATCGCTTTCATCCGCGCCAGAACGGCCCCGCCCGCGGTCAGCGTGATACCCGCCTTGTCTTTTTTCATTTGACGTTCCTGCCATATTTCTATATTTGAAATTTGATTTATAATATAGTTTATTATCGAAATCGGGCATGCGTCAAGGCACCGCGACGCAAAATCATGCACGCGCAACATATGCCTCCCGGGGCAAAGGATACGGATCATGACAAGCCAGCTAAACGGATCGGTGCTCAAGGCCTTTCGCATCCTCGAACTCTTTGCCGAGGGACGGTCTGAACTGACCGCAAGCGACACCGCAACCGCCCTTGGCATCAACATGATCACCGCCCACCGGTTCCTGCATACGCTGGAACAGGCCGGGGCGCTTCGCATGGTCGCGCGCGGGGTCTTCCGGCTGGGCTATGTCTTTGCCGATCTGGGGGATCGTGTGCTGCGCGACGGCAGCCTGCCCAACCTGATCCAGCCGGTGCTGGACGATCTGGCGCGCCGCGTGGGGGAGGCCTGCATGGCCACCGAATTTGATCGCGACATGGCGGTCTGCATCGCCAAGGCCTTGCCGGATCGGTCGCTTTATGTCGATATCCGCATCGGATCGCGCCTTGATGCCTTTTGCACGGCGCATGGCAAATTGTGGCTGGCTTTCATGAGCCCGGATGAGCAGGACCGCTATTTCGATAGCATCCGCCTGACCGGCATGACCGAACGTACCATCACCGATCTGGCCGCCCTTAAATCGGAGCTTCACACCATCCGCGAACAGGGCTTTTCAATGAATAACGGCGAACGCGAAAGCGACATTTACGCCGTCGCCGTCCCGATCCTGACCCAGCATGGCCGCATGGTTTCGGCCATTTCGGTCTTTGGCGCCTCCCCGACCCTGATCGAACAGAAACGCGATCACATTCTGACGGCCCTGCGCGACGCCGCCCAAAACGCCACCCGCGCCCTTTACGGGCATTTCTAGAGCACGTCGCGTCACAATCGTTCAAGACGACACCCGGCAAACCATGCGACATTTCCGGCAATGGCCCCCAAACCGGAAAGGTGCGCACCATGATGATTGAAAATCTGCTGCTGCTTTGGCTTGCCGCCCTGCCGCTGATGGGAAGCCCCGGCCCCGCGACCATAAGCCTGGCCGCAAGTGGTTCGGCCTTTGGCATTCGGCCAAGCCTTGGCTATCTCGGCGGGATCATCACCGGCACGATTGCGGTTTTGCTGCTGGTCGCCACCGGTATTGCCACCGCCCTTCTCGCCCATCCAATTGCCGGTCAGGTCCTGACGGCGATTGCCGCGCTTTATATCCTTTATCTGGCATGGAAAATCGCCACCGCCCCGATCAGGCCCGCCCACGCAACAGCCAGCAAATCGCCCCAAACCACTCCTGAAGCCAAGGCCCCCGATTTCCGCGGCGGCGTGATGCTGGCAATCGCCAACCCCAAGGCCTTCGCCGCCATCGGCGCGGTCTATGCTGCACACGCCATCACGCCACATTCCCTATGGCTGGATAACGCCCTTAAAATCGCGGCTCTGGCGCTGGTGATCGTGCTGGTCAATAGTCTGTGGCTGGTTTTCGGGGCGGGCTTTGCGCGCCTGCTATCCGATCCGCGTTTCGGGCGGCTGATCAATATCCTGTTTGCCGCCCTGCTGATCGCATCCCTCGCCATGGCCCTGCTGTCGTTATCCTGACGGCAACAGGAATCTTCTGCGTCATTTACGCGCGGGCATCCGGCTCGTTTAAAAAAAGCTGCATCGTCACAAGATCAAGCCACCGGTCAAACTTGCGCGCAACCTGCTTGGCGCGGCCGACCTCGACAAAACCAAACCGCTCATGAAATCGAATGGAATTGACGTTTTCCGCATCAATGCCGCCAATCATCACATGCATACCGGCCTCTTTGGCCATCGGGATCAGCGCCGTCAACAGCGCCCTGCCCATTCCCGTGCCACGATGATCGACATGCACATGCACGGAATGCTCGACCGTAAAGCGATATCCCCAGCGCGCCCGCCACGGGCCATAGGACGCAAAGCCCAGAACCTTGCCATCGTCCTCCGCGACAAGCACCGGAAAGCCCTGCTGATTGCGTCCCTCAAACCATTCGCGCCGCTCCTCAAGGGTGGATGGCACATCGTCATAAATCGCCGTACTATCGCGAAGAACCTGATTATAAATTTCAAGAATTTCCGGAAGGTCCCGTTCCGTCGCACCGCGCACAAGCATCATCGTCTCCGTTTTTTCATACCGATAATCTCTTGCCGACGATAATCCATTATAGTAGACAGTCAATATCAATTTTACGGAAAATAAACATCACTATGATCATTATAGAAGACGAAACCACTGCCACCCTTGCTGCCCGGCTTAAGCGCGAACGCGAAATCCGCGGCTGGTCCCTGGGTCAATTCGCAGATAAATCCGGCGTCTCCAAGGCCATGATCAGCAAGATCGAACGCGGCGAAGCCAGCCCTACGGCAACGGTTCTCGGGCGGCTTTCCGGGGCCCTGTCGCTTACGGTTTCGGCATTGCTCTCGTCGGCAAGCCCCGTCCATCATGGTGTACGGAAACACGCAAAGCAGCCATTATGGTCGGATCCCGAAACCGGCTATAACCGCCGTCAGGTGCTATCGGGGCAGAAAATCCCGCTCGAACTTGTCGAAGTCACCCTGCCACCCGGCAAACAGGTCACCATGCCCGCCTCCGCATACAGCTTCATTCAGCAGGCGATCTGGGTGCTTGAGGGAACATTGCTGTTTCACGAAGGCGACAGGGTGCATCACCTCGACACGGGCGATAGCCTTGAACTCGGCCCGCCGCAAGATTGCATATTTGAAAATAAAAGCCCCGAAAACTGCCGCTATCTGGTCGCCGTCGTGCGCAACTCGTACTGACAATAAACCGCGCGGCTAGCTATGCCGCCCGCATGGTGCCCGGCGATTTGCCCGTCGTGCGTTTGAACGCGCGGCTGAATGCCGCCTGAGAGCCATAGCCCAGCCGCTCCGCCACCACATCAATCGCCATGCGATCACGCGTGATCCACTGGCTGGCAAGCCGCATGCGAAGTTCGGTGACATAGCGAAGCGGTGTCACCCCGGTGACCTCAAGGAACCGTTCGGCAAAGACCGACCGTGAACTGCCCATTTCCGATGCCATCGCCTCGACGGTCCAGTTGCGGCCCGGATCGCGATGGATGGCGGCAATCACGCGGCCCATGCGCGGGTCACGCAATGCCTCGACCCAACCGGCCGCATCACCACATCCGCATTCGACCCAATCACGCACGATCGATGCCGATACCACATCGGCAAGCCGCGTCAGGATCCCGGCAAAACCGGCGCGCTCGGTCGAAACTTCGCGCGCCATGGCTTCCAGCACCGGCAAAAGTTCGGGGTTTCGATCAATAAGGGTTCCGACCTGCATCACCTCGGGCATCATGCTGACCAGCGGATGCATCCCGCCAAGGTCAAATTCCATGCAGCCACTGAAAATAAGCGTATCGGTGCTGCGGCACTGCTCCGCCTTGCAGGCATGAATATCATCCACCCGGCGGCAGATCGTCGTGACACTGTAATCGGTCACATCAAGGCACGGGATGGACGGATCAGACAGCAGCGCATGAATGCCCCCGCGCGGCAAAAGCACCGCATCACCGGCCTCAAGCGTATGGACAACCCCGCTATCGGTGCGCAGGTAAACCCGCCCGCGCGCAATGAAATGAAACTGTGCCCGCGTCGGATCATCGCCAAATCGCACGCCAAAGGGCGGGGAAATCTGGATGCGGTTGTAATGCAACCCGTCAAGCCGCATGCCGAGCAAAAGCTCGCTGATCAGGTCACTGGAAAGCATCTGCATGTCATCAATTCCGGTATCTTTCGGACGATTGATCAATAATCAAGGAGAAACTGGCATAGCCCGTCCGGCGAGTCCACTCTATTCTGTTTGCAATGCACAAACACTCTATCCGAGAGGACATTCGATGACTGAGACAGTAAATAAGCCCACGGCTGCTGCTGCGCAAGGCGCGCCGGCCTGGTGGGCGGTTATTTCCATGACATTGGGGGTTTTCGGGCTGGTCACGGCCGAATTCCTGCCCGTAAGCCTGCTGACCCCGATGGCCGATGACCTGCAAATTACCGAAGGCCTGGCTGGTCAGGCGATGTCAACCACCGCCGTTCTGGCCCTGATCACAAGCCTGCTTACCGCGACCGTCACGCGCAGCATTGACCGCCGCTATGTCCTGCTGGGCTTTTCGATCCTTCTGACCATCTCCAACATCATGGTCGCCACCGCGCCCAGCTTTGCAGTGCTGCTGGCCGGTCGTGTTCTGCTGGGCATCGCGCTTGGCGGTTTCTGGACCATGTCGGCCGCGACCGTCATGCGCCTTGTCCCGGAAAAAAGCATTCCGCGCGCGCTGTCGATCCTGTTTAGCGGCGTCTCGGCTGCCACCATCTTTGCCGCCCCGCTCGGAAGCTATCTTGGCGATGTGATCGGCTGGCGCGATGTGTTCCTGCTGGCCTCCCTGCTCGGCGTGCTCGCCCTTGTCGTGCAGTTCCTGACGCTCCCGAAAATGCCGCCGCGGGGTCGTGCAACGCTGCGTACATTGGTCGAGGTCATCAATCGCCCGCGCATGAAATTCGGCCTGTTTTCACTGGTCCTGATCATTACCGGCCATTTCGCCCTGTTCACCTATGTCCGGCCGTTCCTTGAAAACATCACCGGCGTTGCGACGGCGGGCGTTTCGGGCATTCTGCTCGGCTTTGGTCTTGCCAATTTCATCGGCACCTATGTCGGCGGCGCGCTGGTTGCACGGTCGCTGCGCATGACGATTGCCCTGATGCCGATGATCATGGGCTTGGCCGGGATCGGCATGGTCTCCATTCAGGGCGCGATTGTCCCGACCACCGTGCTTGTCGCGATCTGGGGCATGGCCTTTGGCGGTGTGCCGGTCGCATGGTCGACCTGGATCACGCGCGCCGTCCCGGACGAAGCCGAAAGCGGCGGCGGCCTTCTGGTCGCAGGTTTCCAGCTTGCGATTGCGACGGGCTCTGGCGTTGGCGGCCTTCTGTTTGACGCCAGCGGCGCGCTTGGCGTCTTTACCATCGCCGGCATGTTGCTGGTGGGTGCCTCGATCATCGTGACACTGGGTCTGCGTACCGCGCCTGTTCCCGCAATCGAACAGGCATAAGCATCGCCCCACCCCCACTCTGATGCTTCATACACAGGCCCGGCACCCCGGCAGTTTCACCACTGCCGGGGTTTTCTTTATCCCGGCTATTCCGGCAGCGGAATATATTCATCCCGGTCATCAATCGGCAGGTCAAACCGCCCCTTGCCCCAGTTCCCCGCCCGCCAGTCGGCCTTGGCTTCCTCCAGCCGTTCTTTGGATGACGCCACGAAGTTCCACCAGATATAACGCGGGCCTGAAAATGTTGCCCCGCCAAGGATCATCAGCCGCGCGCCCTGCTCCCCGGCAATCACCGTAATCCTGTCACCGGGACGGAACACCATCATCTGCCCGGCCTCAAAATCCTGTCCCGCGACCGAGATCGAACCCTCGACGATGTAAATCCCGCGATCCTCGTGATCATCGGGCATCGGCAACATCCGCCCGGCATCCAGCTTCACATCGGCATAGAAGGTTTCGGAAAACATCGTCGCCGGGGCCACCTCGCCATAAGCATTGCCAAGGATCAGCCTTACTGAAACGCCGTCTTCCTCGATCACCGGCAATGTGCCCTTGCCGTGATGGGCGAATGTCGGGGCGATATCCTCCTGTGCTTCGGGCAGGGCCAGCCATGTCTGTATGCCAAACAGGCTGTTGGGGCCGCTTCGCGCCGTGGCGGATGTGCGTTCGGAATGTGAAACACCCCGCCCGGCCACCATCCAGTTAAGCTCCCCCGGCTTGATGATCTGATCGGCCCCCGTACTGTCGCGATGGTGGAAATCACCGCGAAACAGATAGGTCACCGTACCCAGCCCGATATGCGGATGCGGCCGGACGTCAACGCCCTGCCCGGTCAGGAATTCGGCCGGTCCCGCCTGATCAAAAAAGATGAACGGCCCGACCATCTGGCGCTTTGGCGCGGGCAAGGCACGCCGGACCTCAAACCCGCCCAGATCGCGGGACCGCGGAATGATCAGGGTCTCGATGGCGTCAATATCGACAATATCGGGGCAGCCGGGTTCAAGTGCGGGGTTCCAACTCATGGGCGTCATCCTTTTGCGGGTCTTTGGACGGGTATGGCGACTTTATCGGCCCTGCCGATGCGACGGCCCGATGGCGATGATGCAGACTGGCGCGCGCACGGCCATCCGGCTAGTCCCCCGAACCGCCACGCTGTGTCGCCAAAAGCGGAACACAGAACGGAGCCCAAAGCAAAACACAAGGCCGAACACACAGCTTGCACCCAACCGCCCCGCAAGTCACCCAGAACCGCCAAGCCATCCCGAGCCGAGCCGAGCCAAACCAAGCCACCCCACCCCGTCATTCCCGCGAAAGCGGGAATCCATCTCTCAAGGCACTCGGTCCAAAACGCGTCGCGCCAAAGCCCTGTCTGGCAATCCCGTTCAACTCACTCGATAAATTTTTCGATCACCGCATCGGCACCGATCAACGGGATGATGCGGATCAGCACCTGCTCCATCACCTCAGACTTCGCTTGCACGATGAATTTGGCCTTCCGGTCTTTCCATGACAGGGTCTGGATCAGGCTTGCCGCCACCACAGAAGGTTTATCGAGGTTATCAACCGGAACTTCCGTCACCGCCCCGCGAATGCTGGTGCTGATCGGGCAGCAGATCATCAGGCCGGTTTGCTGGTTATATTGCCGGGATGACAGCACCAAAGCCGGTCGGTATTTGCCGATTTCCTTGCCTTTGGTCGGCTCGAAATCCAGCCAGATGATGTCATTGCGCTCCGGCACATATCCCGCCGCCGCCATCACTCACCCATTTCAGATGCAGAAGGCAGCCCAAGCTCATCGGCATGCGCTCCATGCGCATCAAGCCCGACCAAAAGCTCCGCTTCCGAAAAAGGCAGATTGATTTTCCGCGCCGCTTTACTGGCCGCCTCAATCACGATTTTCCCACCCTTGACGTCAATGCTGACCGGACTGGCAACATCAAGTCGCGCCTGCGCGAGTATCTTGCTCGAAAGCCGCACAGCGGCACTGTTACCCCACCGCTTGATCTCACTTTGCATCACACTCTCCCGGATATTGCGTAGCTACATATGTAGCTACTGTAATTCCACACAACAAAAGTGTCAACACATGTATCTACCAACCACACCCAACACACAGACTCCAAAACCCCGTCATTCCCGCGAAAGCGGGAATCCATGCGTCAAAGCGTGCGATAGATGATAGGGAATGACATCCGATGACACGACAAAAAGGGGGATGTCCCCTTTTTTCTTATCGGCGACATTATCCGTGCCTTCAAACTTAACTAAGAGGTTTCGTCGGTTTTGCGTTGTCGCCGCGCAGCTAAATTTGCCAATTTATCAACGCGCTCATTCTGCGGGTCACCAGAATGACCCTTAACCCAAATTACTTTGATAGAGCGATCTGCGAGTGCTTTTTTATATTCGCCCCACATTTCTTGATTCTTCTTGATCGAACTCCCTTTCTCAATTGCGTCATACACATACTGGCTATCTGTCCTAATCTTGATAGAAGGAGTTGGCGGCGCTTGTCTCAAGGCTTCAATGACGGCTTGCAACTCCATTTGATTATTTGTGACATTCGACACACTCCCAGATTTTTCTTCACCTGTTTCGTGTATCAAAAATGCCCAACCACCAGAACCTCGATCCTTCCCAAGTCGCTGCCCTTGCGTAATGACAGAGCCATCTGTTGAGATGGTAATCGTCTTCGATGTTGTGACAAAACGTTTGCCTTTTTCGAGTATTATCGGGACATCATCAAAAGTCTTAGGCTGAATATCGCTTAACAAACAAATGCCGCCTGTACGTCGCCGAGTTTTCCAATCGGCTTGCTCCATTTTTCGAGCATACCACTTGCGGAAATTTGCAATACTCTCGTCGATTGCCTTATCAAGATCATTTAAAACGTATGGCGCATTCCCATAGGCGAATGCTTGCCCCCAGCCTTGGAGAACCAAATCAATCATCACGAGAGTCTGGGCATATCTTTGGTGTCTTTCAAAGCTATTACCTGCTTTTAAGACTGCAGAGATTGACTGTCTTCCTGCATTTAGGTGGCTATTAACAGTTTCCTTGATGCTTTTTCGGGCTGATGCCGATGGTTGGATTATTCCAGGCAAGATATGATAACCCAGAAAGACAAAACCATCTTCAACTTTACCTCTATCTGCCTTGTCACTTTTGGTGCTCTTGGAGAAGGGGTCATGGCAAGACATATCTAATGCGGCAAGAAACGCTTTCGCATCATGGAAGGCTCTTGTGACTTCGTGTTCTGATTTTGCTAAGAGTATGAAATCGTCAATAAATCGAATACATATCAAGCCACCTTTATTGAATTTATTATCAAAGTCATAAAGAAGAATGTTACCGAACAGCGGTGATAGCGGGGAGCCTTGCGCGACACCTTCATCATTTGTTGGGAAAATTGCGCGGTCTTCCCCCAAAGCTGCTTCATTTCCAAGAGTGACGGTTGTCGCCTCATTGAGAATTTCAATGAACCGCATATCGTCTAGATTACTCTCAATACGGTCGATCACGGCTTTACGGGGTACATGATCAAAGAAGCCAGATATATCCGAACGAATGAAATGATTGAAACCATTCTTAATTGCTTCATCAATCAGTTTCAGGCCATGCGGGACACTACGTTCGGGAACGCCGCCAACGCTCGTTGGCATTGTAATTACGTCTTTTATGAAAACTGATTTTTCTTGAAGTGTGTCCAACAAAGCGCGCTCAACGACGCGATTATGGACCGAAGCCATTACAATCCCGCGTTTACCTCCACTAACCTTCCGCTTCGCAACGCCCTTCTGCGGATCAAATTCAAATGTCCCTTTTCTTAGGCGCTCTTGAATTCGATGGATTTCACGACTTGCAGTGCGTTCGAATTGCTCAATGGCAACACGAGTTTCCTGTGCTTTCGATGTACGACCATTTGTGTGGATTTTACGCCACGCTCGATAAAGTGTTTCTCTCTTTGTCGCGTGCTCAAAAAGTCTACCCATTTAGCTTCTTTCTGGTGGACGATGTCGGTCATGCCTCGCCCTACCTCTGAAGTGCTGTGTTGCTCCACAGGACCATCTCCGGCAAGTATATACTCGCCATCGTCGGCACCCCGTAAACCAAACCTCGGCAATTCGCCGATGTCCGGCCCGCTGAATTTCAAAGGCACTGCGCGATAGTCTGCGGCGCTCTCCGGGTAAATCAGCGTGAGCGTCGCCCAAACCAGTAGGCTGGCGACCCATCGCCAACCACGAAAGTTGGCATGTTTTTGCTTGCGGCACGGTTCATAAAATCCTCCTTAGGGTAGGTTACCTTTTTCGGGCGGATTGCAAGATAAAACGTTGCGCCGCGTCCAGGCGAAGCCGAAAATAAAGTCTTATGACCACCCGACACTTAATTTCAAGCTTGAAACCAAGGGATATGGTCAAATCAGAGGCAAGGCTCACCTGTTGCTCCACAGGACCATCTCCGGCAAGTATATACTCGCCATCGTCGGCACCCCGTAAACCAAACCTCGGCAATTCGCCGATGTCCGGCCCGCTGAATTTCAAAGGCACTGCGCGATAGTCTGCGGCGCTCTCCGGGTAAATCAGCGTGAGCATTCGTAATATATACGTCAGACATCCAGCTCGCAACCATTTCTAGTAGGCCGAGAGCCTAGAAGGGACTATATTTAGCACAAAAGAGGACTGTCCCCTTTTTCCCTTTTATGGAAAGGTTTCAGTCTGGCAAAACTTTGAATGTCTCTATCAGGGAGCCGAAATATTTAATCGGTTCCCTGAATTCGGAATTTTCTCCCCTGCAAGCTACCAAGATCATCCTCAATGTGCCTAAGGGATGCTAAGAGCTCTGGATTTGATCCATCTTCTTCAAGCGCGAGGTGATGCTTTCGGATTGAAGAGAGGATTTCTTTCATTTGCTTACTACTGATTTCCGCAGAATTCATAAAATTTTTCCCTTATTTTGAACACCATTATAGCTAGGTAGTTTTATAAGTGGTATTCGACCGCATTACATTTTTCTTGATCGCTTCCTATGCGTTAGGAAGCCCCAACAAGTTGGTTCTATTAATGAACCAATTCCTGATATGCTCCTTGACCACCGCTTGATTTTTTTCATTATCGTCTTTGAGTAATTGGTCCAGGTTAGCGAGGCTAAGATTATCACTACTGTAAAGTGCCTTGTAGAAGCGGGCTACTCTATCAGTATGTTCACTAGGTTTTATTACGTAGTTTGGCGCATCGGGCTGTATTTTCACAAGTTTTCCTAAATCTAGAAACGCCAAGTAGAAAATGTGATGTGTTAAAGTGGGATCAAAATCTAGTTGTTTACCCCAATCTTTGTTTGCGTGTTTAAAAAAATTAAGAGCCAAATTCAATTTATTTGTAATTATCTTCCGGTCGGAACCAAGTGAGTGAGCAACATCGCGGAAAATTCCGTAAACTGAGGTGTCGGTGTGTTGTATGCTTAACTCCTTGAGAATTTCCGCAGCCGAACACGCTAATATATGCGCAGATATCGGGTCTCGGCTATGAATTCCACTGTTATCGTATGAGAGCATTTCACCAGCGCCATCAAGCGCATGCTGGCCAACGGCCGATTTGGTTATAATTAATGTCTCTGCCAATTTGGATACTCCCTCAACTCAAAAATGTTCTTAACGCATCAAGCGTATTAAAGCCCGCATAAGCAAAATAGGACGAAAAAGGGGACAGGCTTATTTTCTTCCGTTGAAATCTTGAGACCTTCAAAATCTACTTTAGAAAAACACGAATTACCACTCAAACCACAACCTAAAGTAAAAAAACAAAACCCCGGCCCAATAAACATGAGCCGGGGCACGAAGTGCTCTGGAGGGAGACGGGGCTTTTATCGTGGCCCCTTGGTAAAACCCTGATATCCCTTGGGCGTCAGACCGATCCGATCAATCAGATCGACCTGATCGTCACCTTGCGTTCCACCTGCGTTTTAAGCCGGTTGCGCAATGCGCGGCCAAACGGGGCGGCCTCGATCTCGAACTCGTCGCCATCCTGCGTTTTGATGCCATCGGCAAAGCTAAGCGTCGCCGTGCCAAAGAAATGCGCATGCACATCGCCCGGGCGGCAGAACAGATCATATTTGAAGTGATGATATTCAAGATTGGCGAGCGAGTGAGACATATTGTCCTCGCCACTCAGGAACGGTTTTTCCCAGATCACCTTGCCATCGCGATAAAGCCGCGACGTGCCTTCAACATGGCTTGGCAGATCGCCCAGAAGCAGTTCCGGCCCCATCGCACACGCACGCAGTTTCGAATGCGCCAGATAAAGGTAATTCTGGCGTTCCATCACATGGTCGGAAAACTCGTTGCCAATCGCAAAGCCGATGCGCACCGGATTGCCTTCGGGGTCAATCACGTAAATCGCGGCAATTTCGGGTTCCTCGCTGCCATCAAGGGCAAAGGACGGGCTCGGGATATCCGCCCCCGGATTGGCCACGACCGATCCATCACCCTTGTAAAACCATTCCGGCTGCACGCCCTGCGCGCCCGCCTTCGGCTTGCCGCCCTCGACCCCCATGCGAAACATCTTCATGGAATCCGTTTCATCCGCCGCCTTGTTATCGGCCTTGTGCATGTTGGCCCGTGCGGAAGCAGAGCCAAGGTGGGTCAACCCGGTTCCGGTGACAAGGAAATGCGCCGGATCGGCATGGGTGATCGGCGGCAACAGACGGCCGGATTTGGCGACCTCGTCATAATCAACGTTGGTGTCGCCCAGGCGAGCCTTTGCCGCCTCGATCATCGTGACCCCTTGCGAAATCGCGATGCTGGCAAGCTCCCGCGTGGAGGCAACCGCCTTAAGCGGGATCAGGGTTTTGGCATCCTCGACCACGGCCACATGCTGCGCGCCCGCGGTATCCTTGTATTGAACCAGTCTCATGAAATCTGTCCTGATAATGTCTCTGTTCGTAAAATCGGGGGTATTTTCCGGTCAATCAGACCGCGATCAGACCCAGCCGCCATCAACGATAAAGTTCTGTGCCGTGACCATGCGGCTTTCATCCGAGGTCAGGAAAAGCGCCATGCGCGCGATGTCGCTCGGCATCACTTTGTTCTTAAGGCACTGGCGTTCGTCAATCTCGCGCTCGGCGGCTTCATCGACCCAAAGGTCAAGCTGGCGCTGCGTCATGACCCAGCCGGGCACAAGCGTATTGACCCGGATGCCATCCTTGCCAAGGTCACGCGCCATGCCGCGTGTAAGCCCATGGGTTGCGGCCTTTGCCGTGGTATAGCCCGGCATGCCGCCCTGCCCCATCATCCAGCTCACCGACCCGAAATTGACAATCGCGCCACCCCCGGCCTTCTGCATCATCGGGGCGACCGCCTGAATGGCAAAGAAGGACGGGCGGATATTGATCGCCTGGCGTTCATCCCAATATTCCGGCGTCACGTCCTGCCATTTATGGCGGGTGTCATTGGCGGCATTATTAAGCAGTGCCGTGATCGGGCCGTTGGCCTTGGCAGCCGTTGCCACCGCATCCTGAAGCGCCCTGATATCGGTAATGTCGCATGTGATGAAAAGCGGCTTGTGCTTGGCGTCCTTGCCCAGCTTTTCAACAAGCGCGTGGCCGGCTTCCTCGGCAATGTCGACAAAGGCGACTTTCGCCCCCTGCTCGACAAAGGCGGTGACAAGCGCCTCGCCAATGCCCGTGGCACCGCCGGTAATGAAAACCGATTTATCGGCAAGGCTGGTATAGTTCGTTGGCATGCGATCGGACATGATCGTAGGCTCTCCCGTCATCTGGTCTTTGTGTGCCGATCCCCCTCCGGGTACCGGTCCGTCCGGCACGCCATGATCGAGGATCAGGGTTCAAACTGGCAGGATGCACCCGATAAGGGGTACGTAAGGGGCATCGCATCACATCACGTCAGGTGATCGGGTAAATGCAAAACATCTCGCCCGCCTGCCCGCAAATTTTGCGAAAATCCACCATCGCGCATCTTTCGGGCCGGATTATGATACCCGTTTACAATACCCGTTGCCGCACGATGGGGTGCTTCCTCCTGACAGTCTTGTTCTTTTATTCTTCATACAATAACATTAATTATCAGGATGTGGCTTGCTGTCAAGCCGCAAACCGGCAACATCCGGGTCCGGGACAATGCCAAACTCACTGCTTCTTATTTGGTGATAAGTGGTCTATAAAAATGACACCTCCGATAGGGTGCAATCACCCGCGGCGCAAAGCCACCGAAATAAATATATGCGTTGCAGCACAAGGCATTATCGGGCGCACGGAAGTTGCCCTTAAAATAAATTCATATTATATGAATAATGTCAGAGTGCGGTCACCGACCCAGCCACCGCTTTCCACAGATATCAAAAGACCGCACCGGAGGAATTTGAATGCCATCGTCCATGTCACGAACCTATGCCAAACGCAGCCTGCACAGCATCGTTGCCCATGATCTGGGATCACGGATCGTTTCGGGCAAACTGGCACCGGGCGATGTCCTCCCGACCGAGGCGGCCTTGAGTGAATCGCTTGATGTCTCGCGCACGGCCCTGCGCGAGGCGATCAAAATCCTCTCGGCCAAGGGGCTGATCGAAAGCCGTCCGAAAACCGGCACGCGCGTCAAACCGCGCACAAGCTGGAACCTGCTCGACCCCGATGTTCTGTCCTGGCATTTCCCCGATCCCGATCCGGCGTTTCTCTATGGCCTGTTTGAAACCCGCATGATTATCGAGCCCAACACCGCCGCCATGGCCGCCGAACGCGCGACCGAGGAACAACTCGCCACCATCGAGGCCGCCTATACCGGCATGGAAAATGCCGAACTCGGCACCGAGGCCGTCTATATCACCGACCTTGTTTTCCATCAGGCGATTTTGGATGCGTCGGGCAATGATTTCATGAAATCGTTCGGCATGCTGATTGAAACCGCGCTCATCGGCTCGTTCCGCCTGTCCTCGGGCGGGCCAAAGGCACATGTCAAATCCCTGCCCGACCATTTCGCGGTTTACCGCGCCATCGCGCACCGCGAACCCGGCGACGCCCGCGAAGCCATGCGCAACCTGCTCAGCCGCACCATGCTGCAACTCCGCCAGCAGCTCGGCATGAAAAGCGAACATGACTGGGACGTGATCGGGCTTTGATACTGCTTTGACCGGTCTGTGATATCGCTTTGGATATCGCTTTGACCCCGCCTTACGGACCCGTCGATGTCATCACACTCAAACAGCGGCAAAAGACAAAAACGGGGCTGTCATCAGGACGGCCCCGTTTGTATTCCTCATACAAATAAAAAGCTGGTTTTCGTCTCATGACGGCCAAAACCCGTATTCCTCACACAAATAAAAGCCGGTTTTTCGTCCCCGAAACGCATGGTCACGATCTTCGCCAACCCCGTCGCCGATCCATTATTCACCAAAAATGAAAAATCGGATCGATTATGAAAAATAACTTCATAAAAAGCTGGATCGCAAAGCCGCATTCCGACCGCGAAAATAGCCGCCGGAATGAACGGCCCGGAAAACACTTCGGGCCGGGGCAGCACCACCACCCCGGCCCGGATTCCCCCACCCGAAGAGGCTAAATTCGGCTCACCCCGCCCCGGCCCGCATCCCCGAAAATGACCGTGTAATCAGGCGTTGCAGCACGATAAAGCCAAACAGAAGCGCCCCGATCATGATCTTGGTCCACCAGCTGTTAAGCGACCCGTCAAACGCGATCAGGGTCTGGATCACCCCCATGATGATCCCGCCAAAGAACGTCCCGACCACAAAGCCCATGCCCCCGGTCAGAAGCGTCCCGCCAATCACCACCGCCGCAATCGCATCAAGCTCCACCCCGACCGCTGCCAACGGATAGGCCGACGCGGTATAAAACGCGAAAACAACACCGGCCAAGGCACTGAAAAAGCCCGACAAAGTGTAAACCCGGATGATCGTGCCCTGCACCGGAATGCCCAGTAATTCCGCCGACTGACGATCCCCGCCAATGGCATAGACATTGCGCCCGAACCGGGTGTAATGCGCAATAATCACCCCGGCAATCACCGTCATCAGCATCAGCAAAGCCGCCGCACTGATCCAGCCACGCCCCGGCAGCGGAATTTTAAATCCGCTGAAATCGGCGACAAACGGATGATCAATCGGCACGGAATCAAGGTTGATCAAAAAGCACATCCCGCGCAGGAAAAACATCCCCGCCAGGGTGATGATAAAGGGCTGGATATCGAACTTGGCGATAATCACCCCCATGAAGGCCCCGAAAAGCGTGCCAACCGCAATCGAAATCACCACCGCCACCAAGGGATGCATGCCAAACCCGGTCACCAGTTCGGCCATCAGGACGCCGACAAAGGCAATCATCGAGCCGACCGAAAGATCAATCCCGCCCGACAGGATGACGAATGTCATGCCGACCGCGGTAATGATCAGAAACGCATTATCGGTCAGAAGCGCACCCAGAACATAAGTATCTGAAAACGCCCGATGTTCGGCAATCCCGTAACCATAAAGCAGCGCCAGCACCGCCAGCGTGGCAAGCAACGGGTAATAACGTTCATTAATTTTCATCGGAATTCCCCCGCACCTTCCGGCTGCCGATCTTTTCCCACGCCTTGCCCGCCAGTTCGCGTGATTTTGGTGCCTGCACCAGCAGAACCACCATCACCACCGCCGCCTTGACGATCAGGGTATATTGCGACGGCAAACCCGAAAGCAAAATCCCCGTGGTCAGCGACTGAATGATCAGAACCCCGATCACCGTCATGCCGATAAAGAACCGCCCGCCCATCAGCGACGCACCGCCAATAACAACCGCCAGAATGGCATCCAGTTCAAGCCACAGCCCGGCATTGTTGGCATCCGCCCCGCGAATATCAGCCGCAATGATGATCCCGGCAAAGGCCGCACACAGCCCCGAAATCGCATAAGCCAGAAGCTTGATCCCGCGCGCATCAATACCCGCAAGCCGGCTGGCGCGTGCATTGCCGCCAACCGATTCAACAAACAGGCCAAGGGCGGTTTTGCGCATCACGCCGTAAAGCGCCCCGATTACCACCGCGGCAATAATCACCCGCCACGGAATACCCAGCAGATACCCGCTGCCGATACCCTCGAAAAACGCCCCGTGAAAGGTCACGATCTGGCCATCGGTGATCATCTGCGCGATGCCGCGCCCGGCCACCATCAGGATCAGGGTCGCGATGATCGGCTGGATATCAAGATAGGCCACCAGCATCCCGTTCCACAGCCCGCAAAGCACCCCGGCCCCAAGGGCTGCCAGGATGATGACCGCCGGATGCAGATCGGTATCACGGATCAGGACCGCCATGACGGCGGCTGAAATCGCAATCACCGAACCCACCGAAAGATCAATGCCCCGCGTGCCGATGACCACCGCCATGCCGACCGCCACAAGGGCGGTTGACGCGCCGCGATGCACCACATCAACAAGCGATCCGTAAAGATGCCCGTCAACAATGCGAATATCAAAAAAGTCCGGCGATATGATCCCGATACCCAGAATGATCAGCACAAGGGCCGCCACCGGGCCAAACCACTGCCGGCTCAGCAAAGAAGATGCAGACATGGTGCTGCTTTCCCGTAATTTCTTTTTGTCCTGCAAGCTGGTCATCGTGCAATCGCCTCGATGATCCTGTCCTGCGTGATTTCGGCACCCGTCAGTTCGGAAACCTTTTGGCGGTCGCGCATCACCGCCACCCGGTCGGCAAAGGCAACGATTTCCTCAAGCTCGCTTGACGCCACCAGCAAGGCCAGCCCCTCGTCACAAAGCTCCTTGATCAGCTTGATGATATCGGCATGCGCGCCCACATCAATGCCGCGTGTCGGCTCGTCAAGAATAAGGAAAATCGGCTTGGACACCAGCCACCGCGCCAGAATGACCTTCTGCTGATTGCCACCGCTCAGTTGCCCGACCGGCTTTTCGCTATCGGGTGTGGCAATCCCCAGCGCCCTGATCATCTCATCGGCGGTTTTCTGCTGCTCGGCGCGTGCAATCGGGCGCAGCCAGCCGCGCCGCCCCTGAAGCGCCAGCATGATGTTTTCGCGCACGCTAAGCTCGGCAACAATGCCATCCTGTTTGCGGTCCTCGGGGCAAAGCCCGAAACCCGACCGGATGGCATGGCGCGGGGAGCGCAGCATCACCGGCTCCCCGTCAAGGAACACAAGGCCGCTATCGGCCTTTTTCGCCCCGAAAATAAGCTCCGAAAGCTCCGTCCTGCCTGATCCCAGAAGCCCGGCAAGACCAACAATCTCGCCGCCTGAAAGGTCAAGCGTCACTGGCTCCAGCACGCGTTTCTTGCCCAGATTCTTGATCTGGATCTGGCGGCCCTTGCCGGTGAAATTGCTTTCATCCTGATGGCGATGCGAACTGACTTCTGCCAGTTCCCGGCCCAGCATATGATTGATCAGGTCAATCTGTGCCAGTTCTTTGGTCACAAACGTGCCGACAAGCCGCCCGTTGCGCAGGACCGTGATGCGGTCCGTAATCGCGTAAACCTGATCCAGGAAATGGGTGACGAACACAATGCCAAGCCCCTTGGCACGCAATTCGTTCATGATGCGAAACAGGGTGCGGATTTCCTCGGCATCAAGGCTTGCGGTTGGTTCGTCAAGGATCAGAACCCGCGCATCAAGTGCCACCGCACGCGCAATCGCAACCAATTGCTGGATCGCTACCGAATAGGACCCCAGCGGCCGGTTGACATCAATATCAAGCCCCAGCGTTTCAAGGGCTGCCTTGGCATCACTTTCGGTTTTCTTCCATGAAATAAACCCGAATTTCAATGTCTGGCGTTCCAGCATCAGGTTTTCGGCAACCGACAGCGTGGGAACCAGGTTCACTTCCTGATAAACCGTCGAAATGCCAAGCGCCTGCGCATCACCCGGATGATTTGGATGGATTTCCTGCCCGTCAAGCAGGACGGTTCCGGCATCGCGCGGATGAACCCCGGTAATCACCTTGATCAGCGTCGATTTCCCGGCACCGTTTTCACCCAGAAGCGCGTGAATTTCACCGGATCGCAAATCGAAATCGACATCCTGCAAGGCTTTGACGCCGGGAAAAAACTTTCCCGCCCCGCGTACTGACAGCACGGATTGCGTCTTCTCAGACATGGATAGCCCCTCTCCCTTTATGTTCGCTGGCCGGATGTGGCCGAACGCACCCTTGCCATCGGCAAGGATGCGCCCAGACATCACGCCAGTTGCGTCACCCCAACCGCACGGTAAGGCGCACGGTTGCGGATAACGGCCTTACTTGCTGCGCATTTTGTATTCTTCGGCAGCGGTATCAGGCAGATAAAGCGGACCATTGGCCTTGATCCATTTCGGTACTTCCTTGCCTTCTTTGGCAGCGGCAATCGCATCAAAGGAAGGTGCGCCAAGATGCGGGTTCAATTCGATGGTGGCGTTGGTATCGCCATCGGCCATCGCCTTGAAAATATCGGGAACCGCATCGATTGATACGATCAGGATATCTTCGGCCGGGTCAAGACCGGCTTCCTTGATCGCCTGCACCGCACCCAGCGCCATGTCATCATTGTGCGCATAAACCGCACAGATGTTCTTGCCGCCATCTTCGGCTTTCAGGAAGCTTTCCATGACTTCCTTGCCGCCCGAACGGGTGAAATCGCCCGACTGGGACCGGATGATATTGATCCCCGGGAAATTGCCGACAACGGACTCAAAACCTTCCTTGCGGTCATTGGCAGCCGACGAGCCAACCGTGCCCTGAAGCTCGACCACATCGCAGACACCATTGGTTTCCGCCGCCAGCCATGCGGCGGCAAGTGCGCCTTCCACCACGAAGTCGGATGCAACCTTGGTCAGATACAGGCTTTCATCGGCCGCAACGCGACGGTCGACCAGAACGACGGGAATACCGGCATCCTTCGCTTCCTGAAGCACCTGATCCCAGCCGGTTTCAACAACCGGTGCCAGCAGAATGCCATCAACGCCCTGGGCGATGAAGGAACGGACTGCCTTGATCTGGTTTTCCTGTTTCTGCTGCGCATCCGAGAATTTCAGATCAATGCCGCGCTTTTCCGCTTCGGCCTTGATCGATGCCGTCTCGGACGTGCGCCAGCCGCTTTCCGACCCGATCTGCGAGAAGCCGATCATCATTTCGGCCTGTGCCGCAAAGGACAGACCAAGTGCAACACCAAGGGCTGCCGTCGACACCGCAAGCTGCTTGAGACTTTTCATTATTTCCTCCCTAAAGGCTGTTTTATTGCTAAAAACCATATAGTAATACAATATGATTTGAAGGAACTCAACGGCCTAAATGCGCCTCCCCACTTTCGCGTATAAAGCGCGGTTGACAGCGGCCCAAAAACCCGCAAAGTCAAAATAAAACAGGGACTTCCAGATGAAACGAGGCGACATGTCCAAAAACCCGACCGCAATCCCGATGCATCCGGCCCCGGCCGGAACCCTGCAAATCAGGACCGCAAAAATGCGAATCCTGCTCTCCCCTTACGGGGCGCGCATCCGGGCGCTTTGGCTGAGAAATGACGACGGCACGGAAACCAATATCGCGATTGGCCTGCCCGATGATGATGCCTATGCGACGCATGACAGCTATATCGGTGCGGTGTGCGGGCGCTATGCCAACCGCATTGCCAATTCGGCCTATATCGCCCCGAATGGTGACCGGGTGACACTGGCCGCCAACGAAGGCCCGACGCACCTGCATGGTGGCGTTACCGGCTTTGACCGGCACGACTGGTCCGTCACGCAAAACACCGATCACGAAATCGCCTTTCACCTCGAAAGCCCGGATGGCGATCAAGGCTATCCGGGGAATTTCGCGGCGACCGCAACCTATTCGATTGTCGCTGAAAATCGCCTGCGCCTTGAAATCACGGCAACCTGCGATCAGACCTGCCCGGTCAACATGACCAGCCATGCCTATTGGAACCTGACGGGCCGATTTGATAAATGCGCGGCCCTGCATATCCTTGAAATCGATGCCGATGCCTATCTTCCGATTGACGAGCGCCTGATCCCTCTTCCCGGTCGCTGCGACCTTGCCGGAACCGGCTATGATTTCCGAAACCCCGCCGTGATCGCACAGAACCTCCTGAATGCCGATCAGGGCTTTGATCACAATTTCTGCCTCAATGGCACACGCGGCACCCTGCGCCCCATCGCCACCCTGTCCGATCCCGACAGCGGCCGGACGATGAGACTATTCTCAACCGAGGCCGGATTGCAATTCTACCTCTCCCAGCATTTCACCAATGCTATGAAAACGCCCGACGGCAAAAGCCTTCACAAATCCGGCGGCATCGCGCTTGAACCGCAAACCTTCCCCGACAGCCCCAACCGCCCGGACTTCCCGAGCCCGTGGCTCAATCCGGGCGAGACGTATAAGCATGTGATTGAGTGGGAGTTTTCCTGACAGCATAAGCCCCGCAATTGCGGGGTCAGACTGCTGACAAAGTCCTCGCCATTGGCGGGGATTTTTGATTCAATGGGGAATGCTTAAGAAACCCAGCCCACATCAAACCGAACTTGAGATGGTGACACTCGACAGTTTGGTCCCCAGCGATCATTTGCTTCGTAAGATCGATGCCGTGATCGATTTCAGTTTTATCCATGCGCGCGTGGCCGATTTGTACTGCGCGAACAATGGCCGTCCCGCCCTTGATCCGGTGATGATGTTTAAGGCGCTGTTCATTGGCTATCTGTTTGGCGTGCGCTCGGAGCGCCAGCTTGTGCGCGAGATTGAGGTCAATGTCGCCTATCGCTGGTTTTTGCAACTCAAGCTGACCGACAAGGTCTTTGATGCCTCGACCCTGTCGCAGAACCGGCGGCGTCGATATCATGATGCCAGTGTTGCGCAGGATATTTTTGACGAGATCGTCGAGCAGGCGATCAGGCACGGGCTGGTGGATGGTAAGGTTCTCTATACCGACAGCACGCATTTGAAGGCCGATGCCAACAAGAACAAATGGGACCGCGAAGTGGTTGCCAAATCGCGCGCGGCCTATTGGGATGATCTGGATCTGGCGATTGAGGAAGACCGGGCGGCTCATGCGAAAAAGCCGCTCAAAGCCAAGGAACGCCAGCCGGTTGAGAAAGAAACCAAGATCAGCCGAACCGATCCCGACAGCGGATATATGGTGCGCGACGGCAAGCCCAAGGGCTTTTTCTATCTCGATCACCGCACGGTCGATGGCAAGCTTGGGATCATTACCGACAGTTACGCCACCCCGGCCAATCTGCATGACAGCATTCCCTATCTCGACCGTCTTGACCGACAAAGGCAGCGTTTTGACCTTGATGTTATCGCCGTCGGACTGGATGCGGGCTATGCGACCGCCGCGATTGCCAAAGGCCTTGAAGATCGTGACATCCTTGGCGTGACGGGCTATCGCCGCCCGAACCTTCGGGAAGGCTACATCCCCAAACGCAAATACGTTTATGACCCTGAACGTGATGCTTATCGCTGCCCCGAAGGTCAGCTTCTGTCTTATGCGACAACCGACCGAAATGGATACCGCCATTATCACAGCGACCCGGAAAAATGCCGCACCTGTCCTGTGCTGGCTTCCTGTACCGCCAATGCCCACCACCGAAAAACTGTCACGCGCCATGTCTGGCAAGACGCCAGAGACCGGGCTGACGCCTATCGTCTGACAGAGTGGGGCAAGCGGGTTTACAAGCGCCGAAAAGAGACGGTCGAACGCTCTTTTGCAGATGCCAAACAGCTTCACGGTCATCGATATGCAAGGTTCCGGGGACTGATCAATGTCAAATGCCAATGTCTGCTGGCCGCCGCCGCCCAAAATATCAAGAAAATAGCCCTGGCTTTGGGCCCCAAGGGGCAAATCGCCGAGGGATAATCCCCTCGGCACACTCAAGCCGGCTTTCAAAAACCTCTAAAAGCAAAACCCCGCCAAAATATGACGGGGTTTGTCAGCGGTCTGAGCCCCGCAATTGCGGGGCCTTTTCGCCATTCAAACACCTGTACACCAAACTCAAAGCGCCGCAACCACCCCATCCGCCCGCGGATCGGTGGCCCCTTCCATCACGCCATTGGCGCGCAGCAAAATGCCGCCCGCATGGCCCATCATGTCTTCGAAATCACCGACAACCTCAACCGCATGACCGGCTTTTTCAAGCTGCGTGATCAGGGCCGGATCAAACCGGTTTTCGAGTTTAAGGGTCGTGGTTTCTGCACCCCATGTCCGGCCCAGCAGCCAGCGCGGTGCGGTGATGGCCGCCTGCAAATCCTGTCCGAACAGGACATTACGCGTAAACACCGCGGCTTGGGTTTGCGGCTGTCCCTCGCCCCCCATGGTGCCGTATGTAAGGACATCGCCATTTTTAAGCCGCGCCATCGCCGGGTTGAGTGTATGGAACGGCAACCGACCGGGGCCGAGCTGATTGGGACCGTCATGCAGTGTAAAGCTCGCCCCGCGGTTCTGCCACAGCACCCCGGTTTCGGGCACCACAACGCCCGATCCGAATTCCCAGAAAATGCTCTGGATATAACTGACGACCGTACCGTTTTTATCCGTCGCCCCCATCCAGATCGTATCGCCGGGCTTGGCGATATGCGGCCACGGCAGTGCGGTTTTCATATCGATCTTTGCCGCCTCGGCACCCAGCATCGCATCACTCAGAAGCGACATCGGATCAATATCCATCCGGCCCGGATCACCGATATGGGCATCACGTTTGATAAAGGCGCGCTTGGTCGCCTCGATCACGCCGTGGATATGATCAAATCCCTCGCCCGCTTTCACCCCCAGCCGGTCAAACAAGCCAAGGATCATCAGCGACGCGGCCCCTTGCGTTGGTGGCACCATATTGAAAACGGTTCCGCTTGATAGCTTCACCGAAAGCGGTGTGGTGGTTTTGGCGTGATAGGCTTCAAAATCAGGCAACCGAAGCGGACTTCCCACCGCCTCAAGCCCCTTGGCATTGGCGCGCGCGATATCGCCCCGGTAAAAATCATCAAGCCCGACACTGCCAAGCCGTTCCAACGTCGCGCCAAGGGCCGGCTGTTTCAACACATCGCCAATTTCGGGTACACCATTCGCGGCATAGGCTGCAACATAACCCGGCGCACCCAGAAGTTCCGGCAGTTTATCGCGCGTCAACTCATGCTGCGATTTCGTGATCGGCACCCCGGTGCGCGCATGATGCACCGCATCGGCCACAAGGCGTGCGATGGGCAATGTTCCGCCCAGTTTCCTTGCGATTTTCGCGGCCTCCATCCAGCCACCAATCGCCCCGCCCACGGTCAGTGCCGCCAGCGGCCCGCGCGCCGGGATTTTGTCATGGCCAAGGTCACGGTAAAATTCCGGGCTTGCCAAACCGGCCGCCCCGCCACATGCACGGATCGCCACCGGATCCTTGCCCGGTTCGGCAATCAGCCAGAACCCATCCCCGCCAATCGCATTCATATGCGGATAGACAACCGCAATGGTGGCGGCGGCCGCAATCATCGCCTCGACCGCGTTGCCACCGTCGCGAAGCACATCGCGCCCGGCCTGGGCGGCCAGATGATGCGGGGCGGTGACCATCCCGCCAAGGCTTGTTCTGGTTCTGAGCATTTCGGGGCCTCCTGATGGCGCAAAAACTTCGGCATGCCGCGTATCCGGCATGCCCTGTTATGATCTGAAATCTATCTTGAATTTCGGGGATGTATCAGGCGATTTTCACATCGTGGACAAATCGCCTGATATTTTGCGGGGTTGCTACCAGCCGATAAGATCGGGCAGCCAGCTTGTCAGTTCCGGGAAGATGAACAGCAGCACAAGGGCCAGTGCCTGAATACCGATAAACGGAATAACCCCGCGATAGATATCCATGGTCGACACCGATTTTGGCGCGACACCCTTAAGGAAGAACAGTGCCCAGCCAAAAGGCGGCGTCAGGAAGCTGGTCTGCAGGTTCATCGCCACAAGGATCGCAAGCCACGCCATGTCGATGCCGCTATTGATAAACACCGGTAAAAACATCGGTAGCGCGATATAGGAAATCTCGATCCATTCAAGGAAGAACCCAAGAACAAAGATCACCGCCATCATGAACAGAAGGTTGCCCATATCGCCACCGGGCACCCATTCAAACATGGCATGCACCAGTCCCTCGCCACCAAGCCCGCGGAAGGCAAGGCCAAAGGGCTGCGCGCAGATCAGGATGAAAAACACCATCGCACTGGTGATCAGGGTATCGCGCAACACATCGCGCATCACCCCGAAATCAAGCCGCCCGGTAAACAGGGCCAGAAGCAACGCGCCAAGCGCGCCCATTGATGCGGCCTCGGTCGGGGCGGCAATCCCGCCAACAATCGACCCCAGAACCGCAAAAACAAGCGCCAGCGGCGGTAGCACGACCTTGGCAATCTTGAGCATAAGATCGCGCGTGGCGAGCGCATCGCGTTCATCCTGCGGGATCGCGGGCACCATGTCGGGTTTGAAAATGCCGAGTATCACCAGATAAAGGGCGAGCATCCCGGCAAGGATCAGCCCCGGCACCATCGCGGCGGCAAACAGCGTCCCAACAGATTCACCAAGAATATCGGCAAGCAGGATCAGAACAAGGCTTGGCGGAATGATCTGCCCAAGCGTGCCCGATGCGCAAATCACACCGCACGCCACCCCCTTGTTATAACCGCGATTGATCAATGGCTGTAACGACAGCAACCCGACTGTCACGACCGTCGCCCCGACCACGCCCGAAGACGCCCCCATCAGAACCCCGACAATCACAATCGCAAGCCCCATGCCGCCACGAAGGCGGCCCATGGCATGGCCGATCACATCAATCAGTTCTTCGGCCAGTTTCGACTTTTCAAGCATCACCCCCATGAAGATGAAAAGCGGCAGGGCCAGAAGCGTATAGTTGGTCACAACCCCGTAAATGCGCGCGGGCAAAAGGTTAAAAAGCCCGGTGCCAAATCCCAGAATGCCAAAGGCAAAACCCGAAATCGCAAGCGATATCGCCACCGGCACCCCAAGAACAAGGAAGCCGAAAAAGCCGCCGACCATGCCAATGGCCAGCCATTCATTACCAGTCATGTTCGATTATTCCCCAGGCACTTCAGTGGCGGTTTTATGGGTGGCGTAACCGGCATCATCGGGCTCATCGGCGGCTTGCCCCGCCCCGGCCACCTGCCGGAAATTGATCAGGGCCTGCGCAATCGCCTGCACGAACAGCAACCCGAACCCGACCGGGATAAACGCCTTAAGCAGGAAACGATAAGGCAATCCCCCCGGATCGGGTGAACCTTCGCCCATCATGATCGACTGACTAACATAGGGAATGGCAAACCAGATGATCGCCGCACCAAGGATCACCATCAGCACCGCCGAAAACAGATCAATCATCGCGCGGGCCCGGTCGCTTAGCCGGTCATAAAGGAAATCGACCCGTACATGGCCGCCATGCCGCATGCCATATGCCATCCCCAGAAGGGCAATCGGTGATACCAGATGCCATTCAAGTTCCTGCATGGCGACACTGCCGGTATTGAACACATAGCGCAGCAAAACATTGCCGCCGACCACCAGAACAAGCGCAAGACCGCTTAACGCGGCCGCCCATCCGGCAAAATCAACGATATATCCCAACACACGGTCGGGAAATGGTTCGGGAAGCGGTTCTGACAACGGTTCTGTACGGGTCGAATTCATGTCAGCTCATCCCGTCTTTGGATGAAATGATGCCGTGATAGGGCTTTTCACTCACCGCGGCCCATTCACGGTGCGTATCGCGGAACGCCATAAACGCATCATGGACCTTTTTGGTCAGCGGGTCCTTGGCGGCTTCGGCTTCCAGCGTGTCGTTGGTGATGCCTTTAAGCTTGTTGACCACATCATCGGGAAGGGTTTGGGCAATGACGCCCTCGTTCTCGACCAGATCACGAAGGGCCGCGGCATTGTTGGCCTCGCACCAGGAATGACTGTCAAGATTGCATGCCTGGGCGGCGTTTTTGACAATCGCCTGAAGATCGGCCGGAAGGCTTTCCCATGCTTTCTGGTTGATCAGAAGCTCGGTCACGTTGGACGGTTCGTGCCAGCCGGTGGTGTAGTAATATTTCGCTGCCTTCTGAAGACCCAGACGACGGTCCTGATACGGGCCGACAAACTCGGCGGCATCAATCACGCCACGTTCAAGGGCCGGGAAAATCTCGCCGCCCGGAAGCAGCTTCACCTCAACCCCGATCTGCTGATAGACCTTGCCGGCAAGGCCCGGAATACGCATTTTCAGGCCATTGAAATCATCAAGGCTTTCAATCGGTTCGCGGAACCAGCCGGTCATCTGAACGCCGGTATTGCCCATCGGAAACGCAATCAGGCCATAGGGCTGATACAGCTCATGCCAAAGCTCAAGCCCGCCCGCATGATACAGCCACGCATTCATTCCCTGGAAATTCAAACCAAACGGAACGGTGGTGAAATACTGTGCGGCAAAAATCTTGCCCGCCCAGAAATAGGCATTGGCCGCATTCATCTCGACCGTACCGGCCTGAACGGCGTCAAAGCCTTCAAGGGCGGGGATCAGTTCACCAGCGGCAAAATGCTGAATGTTCAGACGCCCGTTTGACATTTCCGTCACACGTTTGCAGAAATCCTCCGGGCTGCCCGGGCCGGTCACGTAAAACGGCGAACCCGGACCATAGGCGTTGGTCATCTTCCAGTTAAAGCTCTCCTGGGCACGCGCGATATGCGGCGTCGCAAAAACAGCCGCCCCGGCCGCCGCCCCGACTACCGCCGTGCCGAGTGCCGATTTCGTCAGAAAGTCGCGTCTTTTAAGGTTGGTCATCGGTGTCTCCCTGATAGAGAAAGCGCAATACGCGGATAATATCATCGAACGGATCTTGGCCCGCATTATGTATACACCGTGCAACCGACGTGCCATCTGTTATATTTCAATAAGTTAACTTATTTCAGACCTCAACAGACTTTCTTTTGCTGTTTATTTTTTAATCATATTTAATTGCTGCACTACATATATGCATATTAATTAAACATATTGCAGGGTGACGCCGGGGACGGAATCCCGCACGCCACAGTTGCGCTTGGATTTTGCGGGAAATATCATGTATACATCGGATGTATAGGGTGCCAAAAAAGCACGAAAAGAGCACCGAGCATCAATCAACAACAAGATCAAAGGGTCGAAACGGCACATGATCCATCTGCAGCAGGCCCCGCAACCTTCACCCGAACCGGTCGGCATTGCGCAAAAACTCTGCCAGTCTCTCGAAGACGATATTGTCACCGGCGTGCTTGTTCCCGGTGCCCGGCTTGAAGAAACCCAGCTTGCAAAACGCTTTGGCGTGTCACGCACCCCGGTCCGCGAAGCCCTGCAATTGCTGACCGCGACCGAACTTGCCGAAAAAATCCCCAATCGCGGGGTTTATGTCTCACTGGCAACGCCGGAACGACTGACCGCGATGTTTGAAAGCATGGCCGAACTCGAAGCCACCTGCGGGCGGCTGGCTGCCAAACGCATGACAAGTGGTGAACGCCACGCGCTCGAAGAACTGCATCACGAACTGGCCCATGCCATGCGCGCGGGTGACAGCCCGGCTTATGAAAGCCAGAACCGTGAATTTCACAATGCGATCTATGCCGGAACCCATAATGACGTGCTGGTCGAAGTCACCCAAGCCGTGCGTCGGCGGGTCGCCCCCTTCCGCCGGGTACAATTCAACAGCCTGCCCCGCCTCGCCTCCTCGCACGAGGAACATCAGGGCATCGTCGATGCCATCCTGCGTGGCGATCACAAGGCCGCCGAAGAACTGCTTTACGCCCACATCATGTCAGTCCATGACGTCAGTCAGGAATATCTGGCAACGCTCCGCGCCGAAAGCGACCATCGCGCGCTTCTGATCGCCAAATAAAAAACCTCACCGGTCACGCATCCGCCGCGCCAGAACATGATCAAGCGACACAACGCCCGCCCCCTTGATCACCAGCATCAGCAACACAAAAACCCATAACATCCGCTGATCGATCAACTGATCGGGCTGCCCGTCAAAAAGCGCGCCCGCCGCCGCACCGTGAGCTGTGATATCCACCACGGTCTGCACCGCCACAAACCCGATCATGCCAAGCGCCCCCAAACGCGTAAACAGCCCCAACACGATCAGAACCGGCAAAACGAATTCCGCCAAAGTCCCGGCAATCACAATGATATGCCACGGGAAAAACGGAATGGCTGCCGTGGCATATAAATACTGATCGGCAATCGACGGCACGATCTGCGCAAACGCCCCGGCACTGGGGAAGCTATCCCCCGCCACCTTGGTCATTGCGCTACTGAAGTAATAAGGCAGCAAAATCGCGGCAAACCACAAACGTGCCGAAAGCCCGATGAACCAGCCATCGGTCCGCGCTTCAAGTGCACCAAACAGGCACCTATGCAGCCCGGTCATTCTTTTGATCGCTGTTTGCATTTTATGTCTCCCTCAAACCGGCAAACGCCCCGGCGGCAATCAGTTGGGCAAAGGTGGATGTCACATCAAATTGCGGATCGCGGGCGATTGCGGCAGCAAAGGCATCGGCAACCGGTGCCTGATCCAAAAGCCTTCCTGCAAAAATAGCCCCGGCATCGTCCAGCAGGATTTGCTGCACCGTCATGTCAGGCCGGGTGATCAGGATATTTTCCCCGCATTGCACAATTGGCCGCTTTTCCGACCCTTCCTGCTGGCATTGCCAGATCGCATGGATGGGAAAACCGGACCGCACAAGAAAGCAGGCCGAATGACGCACAAAGGCAACCGACGCCAGATCATTCACAATGCCTTGCAGCATTTCCGACGTGGTCACCGCATCATCGGCCGCATGCAGAGCTTCCAGCCTTGCGCGTTCCAGCCGTGCCATATCGGAAAGATACGGCACTGACGCCGCGGCATCGAAACCATCAATGAAATCGGCAAAACCGGCCCCATAAAGCGCAAGCGACCCGGGGCGTGCTTTCTCGCCCCGGAAAAACACCTGCGCCATCGCCCGAAAGAATTCCTCCCCCACCAGCTTCGCCACCACCGGATAAGCCGCGATTAACGCATCGCCAAGCCCGCGATGGACATTGTTGCGATAAATCGCAAACCGTCCCGCCATCGCGGGGTCAAGGCCCACAGGCCGCACCGACGGGTCGCCTGCCATCAACGCGCGGGAAAATTCCACCTGAAAAGCCTCAACGTCGCTCATGACACCACCCGCAAGGGGTCAGCCCCCGAAAACCGCGCAAGATGCCGGTCTGCAAGCGCCGCCTCGGCCCGAAGCGCCGCCCAGTCAGGCACATCATTATCCCATTCAATCAGGGTCGGTCGCGCGCCGATGCGCGTAATCAGCCGATCAAACAGCTCCCAGACCGGATCGGCTACCGGTCGGGAATGGGTATCAATCAAAACCTTCTCATCAGCATTGGCATCCACCTCATGCCCGGCCAGATGGATTTCCCCGATCAGATCACCGGGGATCGCATCGATATAATCCCCCGCGTCAATGTCCAGATTGCAGGCCGAAATGTAAATGTTGTTTACATCAATCAAAAGCCCGCAGCCCGAACGACGCGCGGCTTCGGTAATAAAGTCGATTTCCGGGATCGAATTTTGCGGCAATGCCAGATACGAGGTCGGATTTTCAATCAGGATTTTGCGCCCTGTTGCCGTCTGCACCTCGTCAATCGCCTCAACCAGTTGATTACGCGACTGTTGCGTCATTGGTGGCGGCAAAAGGTCGGCCATATAAAGCCCGCCATGGCTTGACCATGCAATATGTTCCGACAGCATGGCGGGCTCAAACCGGTCCACCAGACGCTTGAGATCGGCCAGATGATGGGGATCAAGCCTCTCCCCGCCGCCAAGTGACAGTCCAACCCCGTGCATCGATAATGGATAATCGGCGCGCAAGGCTTCGAGCACCGCCAGGCGCGGCCCACCGGCCACCATGTAATTTTCCGGATGGATTTCAAACCAGCCGACCTGCTTGGGCTGGCCGATCACGTCATCGGCGTGTTCGCCCTTGAAACCGACACCGGCCCGATTTGGCAATCTGCTGCTGTTTTGGCTGTTGATCATGGCAAGCCCCCCCCGAAAAAAGGATGCCGACCCGCATTGGCGGATCGGCATGATCACATCAGGACTTCGGCAGATCGCGGTCAAGCGCCTCAAGGCTACCCATAACCTCGCGCCCATCGGCGGTCGTAAAGCTCATATCCGCACATGTCCCGGCCGGGACCAGCTTCCAGGCATTGCCCTGATAATCAACTTTCGATGTCCCGGCACATGTGGTGCCCGGCCCGGCGGCACAGTCATTCTGCCCGGCAAGCGATACGCCAAAGCATTTCTCCTTGGCACCCTCTGCCTGCGCAGAATGAACAGAAGCAAGCGAAACAGCCGCCGTCAGCGCTGCGCCCAATACCAATGCATTTTTCATGATGTCATCCCTCTTGCGTGAAACCCGATCGCCGGTGTTGGCGATGTCTTTCTGGTAGCAGCCGGGCGGATCACCGTCATTGCAACTTCGGCACACGAAATATCAAGTCAGTGTGAGAGTTTCCCGGCATTTCATCACGGATGCGTGAAATCATCACCTCACGTGCGTCGAACAAACACCGGACTCGCACCGCAAAATCCCCGACGCGGATAAGCGGACTCCGATATCGGGAATCCGAAATCAGACCTCGTCAGCCGCCCCCAAAACCCGAAAACTCAATTTCATTTCCATCATTATTATCACTTTCAGGTGATCACCACTCTTCCTCCCCAGCCACAATTACTGGCAACAAAAACCTCACACGACCACCATGAACACGTCAAATGACGCCGGATCACATCCAAGAAATAATCTTTTTAAAACAATTAATTACTTCAAATTTTACGGTTTTCTTCCTCCTACCGGACGCCTGCATCAGATAGGACAAAAACCTCCCCCGCGCCACAGATCATCAAACACGGAATTTTAGTTCAAATTTGATAATTTTGATAAAATTGATAATTTATGTTGCCTCTTTTTACACAGCACCCTATGGAGATTCCTGTTTGCCATAACCCGGTGTCATAGAGGCTCACATGAACCAGATCAGCGAAGACATACAGATCCACACAGACGTGCTTAGAAACCAGAATGAACTGCGCAACAATCTGCGCTCGCATTACGACTTCATCGTCTGCGGCGCGGGATCAAGCGGCTGCGTCATTGCCGCACGGCTTGCCGAACGCGAAAACATCCGCGTCCTGCTGCTCGAAGCCGGTGGCGACGATACCGCCCCCTCCGTCATGGAACCTGCTCAATGGCCCGTAAACCTTGGCAGTGAACGTGACTGGAGCTTCATGGGGCAACCCGCCCCATCGCTCAACGGGCGCAGATTGCCGCTCAGCATGGGCAAGGGACTGGGCGGCGGATCAAGCATCAACGTGATGGTCTGGTCGCGCGGCCACAAAGAGGACTGGGACTATTTCGCCGCCAAATCCGGTGATCCGGAATGGGGCTATAAATCGGTTCTGGAATATTATCGCCGCATCGAAGACTGGCAGGGCACACCGGATCCGGCGCGCCGTGGCAAAGGCGGCCCGGCCTATGTCGCACAACCCTCTTCCCCGCAACCCATCGCACAGACCATGGTCGATGCCGCTGGTCTTTTGGGCATACCGGTATTCGATAGCCCGAACGGGCGGATGATGGAATGCACCGGCGGGGCGGCGATTGCCGATCTGCGTATCAAGGATGGCAAACGCCAGTCCGTTTTCAGGTCTTATACCTACAAGGCCATGCACCAGCCAAACCTGACGGTCCTGACCGGCGCGCTTGTTTCCAGTCTGATATTTGACGGCAACAAGGCCGTCGGTGTCGAGGTCATGCTCGACGGTAAAATCCGACAGTTCCGCGCCACCTGCGAAACGATCCTGTCTCTTGGTGCGGTCAACACCCCCAAAGTACTGATGCAATCGGGCATCGGTCCCGAGGACGAGCTGAACAGACATGGCATCAAGGTACGTCAACACCTGCCCGGCGTCGGTCAAAACCATCAGGATCACATCGCCTTTGGCTGTACATGGGAATATCGCAAGCCCGAGGACGTCGGCGGCGGCGGGTGCGAGGCAACCGTGTACTGGAAAAGCAACTCCCGCCTCCAACAGCCCGACATCCTTCAATGCCAGCTTGAATTCCCCGTTCCCTCACCTGCCGAAGCTGAATTGGAAACACCCGAACATGGCTGGACAATGTTTGCCGGACTGGCCCAACCCAAAAGCCGTGGACGGCTGCGCCTATCCGGTCCGACCATGTACGATAATATGCTTATCGAACCAAATGCGCTCAGCGCCCCCGAAGACGTGACAGCAGCCCTTGCCGCAGTCGAACTATGCCGCGAAATCGGCAACCATTCGGCATTCACCCCGCTGGTTCGCGGCGAAACCGCGCCACGATCGCGCAATCATGCTGGCCTTGTCGAATTTGTCCGCAACTCGGCCGTCACATACTGGCATCAATCCTGTACCGCAAAAATGGGCCTCGACAGAATGTCCGTGGTTGACGCCCGGCTCAGAGTCTATGGCATTGAAAATCTTCGCATCGCCGATGCCTCGATCATGCCGCGCATCACGACCGGCAACACGATGGCGCCCTGTGTTGTCATCGGCGAACGTGCTGCGGACATGATCCTTGCCGCGCACGATACGCAACTTGCCGCCGGAATAAAGCAACAGCGCCCTGATCCCTCATAGCCCCCCGCTGTTGCTTTTCGTGAGGCCGGAAAGGTTTTCTTTTCCGGCCTCACACCCTTCATGCTCTTTGATGATCCGCACTCGCGCCACCGGCACCGGTAAAGATCGCGCAGGCAGCAACCTTCGGCCATAAGGAAGCTTTCTCGCCAGAAGGGCGCAAAAGTAGTCCCGCGACGATCAAACCGCGCCGTCAAACTTTCCATTTCTTGCACTTTTTGCAAATTTTGCTATTTCATTGCTTATAAGAAATGGGTGATTGATGTGAAAGATATCCTGACGACAGCCAAGGCGGCGGAAATTCTGGGCGTATCCATACGCACCGCCCAGCTCTGGGTCGAAAGCGGCCAGCTCCCTTCATGGAAAACCCCCGGCGGGCATCGTCGCATACCGCGCCAGGCAGTCATGGATCTGGTGGAACACAACACGCCCGAACAATACCTGCCGCTAAGCGCCCGGGCCATCATCCTTGCGGGCGAAGGCCGGGCTCCCGACTGGCGCACACATGGCCTGAAGGGATCGGGTCTTTTACTGGACGTCACCGAAGACGCGCTGGAAGCCCGGAAATGGCTCTCCTTTACCTGCCCGATGCTTGTTCTGATTGAAAATGCCACGTCAGGTAACAACAGGAAACTGCTGGCCGAGCTGCAAGCTGATCAGCGCTTCCGGCAGACAATCATCATCTCATCGGTTGAAAACACGGAAAACACGGAAAACACGGAAGAAGCAGTCAATCCCATCGGCCATGACCGGCTGCAATTGCCCCTCTATCCCGATGTCGCGGCCACCAGTGCCGCAATCCTCAAACATCTGACTGCGTCAGCCAAAAAAAGAGCTGCCCCCACGGGCTATCCACTCCCCTGGAACGAGCGCGTCCGGCTCGAAGCCGTAAGACAGTCCGGCCTTGTCGGCTCCGGCCCGGAGGCAAGCTTTGACAACCTTGTCAATCTGGCCGCATTCGCCACCCGATCGCCAGTTGCCATGTTCACGCTGGTAACCCAGACGGAACAGTGGTTCAAATCCCGCACGGGTTTCGAAGGGGCCTCTACCCCGCGCGAATGGGCGTTTTGCAACAAAACCCTTTACGAGAACGACCTGACAGTTATCGAAGACCTGACGAAAGACCCTCATTTTTCGACCAATCCGGCCTTGTCCGAGCCCTTCGGATTTCGCTTTTATGCCGGGGCCCCCGTGCGCGACCCGCTCGGCTTTGCCCTTGGGTCGGTCTGCGTCATAGATAAAATTCCCAGATCATTGAGCCAGCCGGAACGCGATGCGCTCTCGACAACTGCCGATGCGGCATCAAACCTGATCCGGCTTCGCGCTCTTGAACGTGAAATCGAACGGCATCGGGAAATATAACCGCCTTTCGCGCAACCAGACCGGCATGAAACGACAAAACCCCTGACCAGTAAAGGTCAGGGGTTTATTCAATCGTTGAACAGGGAATATTGAGCTGTGTTTTGAAGGCCCGGCGGTGACCTACTCTCCCGTGCCTTAAGACAAAGTACCATCGGCGCAGGCAGGTTTCACTTCTGAGTTCGGGATGGGATCAGGTGGTTCCCGGCCGCTATGGCCACCGGGCCGTCGAAACACAGCGAAGAGATCGGAGATTTTGTGATGCGATATTGGTTGATTGCGTATTTGCGGGTTTTACCGCTGCGCAAGAAGTCAGAATGTTCAATTAGCAAGAGGGATCAATCAAGCCGATCGATCAATTAGTACTGGTTAGCTTCACGTGTTGCCACGCTTCCACACCCAGCCTATCAACCTGGTGGTCTTCCAGGGATCTGATAGGGATACCTAGTCTTGAAGGGGGCTTCCCGCTTAGATGCTTTCAGCGGTTATCCCTTCCGCACTTAGCTACCCGGCGATGCTCCTGGCGGAACAACCGGTACACCAGAGGTGCGTCCATCCCGGTCCTCTCGTACTAGGGACAGCTCTTCTCAAGTATCCTACGCCCACGGCAGATAGGGACCGAACTGTCTCACGACGTTCTAAACCCAGCTCACGTACCACTTTAATTGGCGAACAGCCAAACCCTTGGGACCTGCTCCAGCCCCAGGATGTGATGAGCCGACATCGAGGTGCCAAACACTCCCGTCGATGTGGACTCTTGGGGAGTATCAGCCTGTTATCCCCGGCGTACCTTTTATCCGTTGAGCGATGGCCCTTCCACGCGGGACCACCGGATCACTATGACCGACTTTCGTCTCTGCTCGACTTGTCAGTCTCGCAGTCAGGCAGGCTTTTGCCATTGCACTCTTAAGCTGATGTCCGACCAGCCTGAGCCTACCATCGCGCGCCTCCGTTACTCTTTGGGAGGCGACCGCCCCAGTCAAACTACCCGCCATGCAGGGTCCCGGATCCGGATAACGGACCTCGGTTAGATATCAGGAAGCAAAAGGGCGGTATCTCAAAGGTGGCTCCACCGAAGCTGGCGCTTCGGGTTCATAGCCTCCCGCCTATTCTGCACATTCACATCCTGATACCACTGCAAAGCTGTAGTAAAGGTGCACGGGGTCTTTCCGTCTGACCGCGGGTACTCCGCATCTTCACGGAGAATTCAATTTCGCTGAGTCGATGTTGGAGACAGTGGGGAAGTCGTTACGCCATTCGTGCAGGTCGGAACTTACCCGACAAGGAATTTCGCTACCTTAGGACCGTTATAGTTACGGCCGCCGTTTACCGGGGCTTCAATTCAATGCTTGCACATCTCCTCTTAA